>JAQVCR010000029.1 GCA_028689665.1 Muribaculaceae bacterium | reverse complement strand
TAAGTAAATTGTTGAGGCGTGTTGTCGGCTATTGTTACCTTTTTGCCTTTATTTTAATCGCACGATTGATGAAATATCTATCGGCAAATTTGCTTATTAGGTAGATACCGCATATTATGGCAATATCGACTAGCCACATACAAAGCTCATATTTAGCATTCATTCTTCGATGTTATGCTTATTTATTACAATGCTTTTCGATGATTTCAAGCAACTCGTTTTTCTTGAGAGGCTTAGTAATAAAGTCGTTGTAACCAGCTTCGAGAGCATTCACGCGATCGGAATCGAACGCATTAGCGGTGAGCGCAATAATTGGAATGTTCTTATTGGTTAGCCTTATTGTGCTTGTGGCTTGCAAACCGTCCATTACAGGCATCTTCATGTCCATAAACACGATGTCGAAATCCTCTTTAGCTAATAGCTCAACTGCTATCTGTCCGTTAATGGCACGAGTAAGATTATGAGCTTTGAGAATTGCTTTTACTAGTAGGTAATTACTATCATTGTCTTCGGCTACTAAAATCTTCATAATATATAATTATTCGTTTATACTCTTAAATCTTTGGTCAATAATGATGAATAAAATACTAATTTATCACTTTTCTATAAAAGTGTGTAATTCAATATTACTATCAACTAATTGTTACTGCAACAAAGTTAGTAATAATAATTAAATAATAAATAATTATAATAAGAGATTTTATAAAAATATATAGATATGTGTTTTTATTTGTTGAGATATAAATATTGCTTCTCACTTGCGCCAGTTTTTGTGAGTTTTTTTGTATGTTTGTGCTTGCAAACGCTAGGAAATACTAATTTAAGCATAATAATTGCAGTATATGAGAATCGTTATTTATGGTAATAAGTATCAAGAAGCTCACATCGACGATTTGGTACGTCTTTTTGCTACTTTGTCGAAGTATAACACGTGGCTGGAGATCGAACGCAGTTTCTATGAATATCTGTGTGAGATATTACCGCAGAAGCCTGCTGTTAATGATATAATTGGTTATAATGATGATTTTTCGGCTGCTATTGCCTTGAGTATAGGCGGCGACGGCACTTTTCTTCGCACCGCCCAGCGAGTGTCGATAAAGGGAATCCCCATATTAGGAATAAATACCGGTCATTTGGGTTATCTTGCCGATGTGTCGGTTGATGATATTGAGGATGTAGTCGACGATTTGATAAACGATCGTTATAAGATCGAATGCAGGTCGATGCTCGAGGTGAGTTGCAATTGTGGGTGCGAGATTGAGCATCCTTATGCTCTAAATGAAGTGGCGATATTGAAACAAGACACCTCGTCGATGATAAGTATGGCTACCGAAATCGACAACGAGCCACTAACCACATATCTGGGCGACGGACTTATCGTAGCCACACCCACAGGCAGTACGGCATATAATCTTTCGGTTGGCGGTCCTATATTAGAGCCAACCTCAAAGAGTTTTGCACTCTCGCCCATTGCGGCACATTCTATCACCATGCGTCCGCTTGTGATTAATAACGACCGTATTGTAAAAGTAACGACAGCCTCACGTGCAAAGTCTTATCGTCTGAGTTTAGACGGACGATCGTTTACGTTACCACAGGGTTCGAGTGTGGTAATCAGCAAGGCGCAATTCTCGGTGAAGGTGATTCAACGAATGAAACATAATTTCTCTTCGACACTACGCTCGAAGTTGATGTGGGGAATAGACAAGCGGTAGGAATATGGCTCAGTATTGGCACGAAGACAAAGATTTTGGTCGTATAGTAGTAACAGTGCGACACAATTCACGCTCATTCACAGCCCACTGGAAAGGTGAAGTGCTGCATATATCGATGCCACCACACGCAGAATATAACGATTTGTGCAATGCTCTCGATGGAATGCGAAGTCGCTTATTAGCGCATCGAAAGCCAGTGTTACAATATAGCATAGGGCAACAGATAAGATGCTTTGCCCACACGGTAACAATAGGCTGCCACGATCATCTGCCCACCGAAATTGGGTATGGCGGCAGTGGCGAAGAATTATTTGTAAATATTCACAGCACAGTGGATATTACCACAACAAAATCGAAACGAAACATAGCAGCCGCCCTCGAGCGACTAATGGCGAGCAGGGCAGAACGAACACTAATCCCATTTGCAACCAGTTTAGCCGAACAGCGAGGCTTGCTAAGCAGAATCAAACGATTCGAGATAGGACGCGGCAAGCGCAAACTAGGACACTGCACCGTCGACAATGTGATTCAATTATCGTCGACGCTAATGTTTATGCCACGAGAGTTGGTGGAATATGTGATTTGCCACGAATTGGCGCATATAATAGAGAAAAATCACAGTGCAAACTTTCATGCAATATGCAATAAGTTGCTATCGGGACACGAAGGCGATTTAGAAAAAGAGTTACGCCATTTCACTTTACCACTGTATACCTAAATAGGGCTAAGCCTTAGAATTAAGTTCAGCCGGTTTTAAGTATAAAAAAAATTAACAATAGATATTGGAAATATAATTTAAATAATTATCTTTGTGCAAGAAATAAGGAACGGGGTATTAGCTCATCTGGTAGAGCGCAACACTGGCAGTGTTGAGGTAAGCGGTTCGAGTCCGCTATGCTCCACAAAATAGCGACAACATCAATCAAGATGTTGTCGCTATTTTTTTCGCCCGGCATGGACGAATTATTAAAAATATATCAGTGTAATCACAGCCGAAATAGGGCTTATGTAATTGCAAAGAGAGAAAGCTACGTCTATAAATATAGTAGGACCATTAATATAATTCATTTTTAGTCGAATCACTACCATATTCAAATTTATTATCAGTCAATTTATTAATATAATCAATAAACTTTTCACCGGAAGTAACATATTCGGGTACGGTTAAGTCAAGCCTCTTTAATTTAGGCATTACTTCTTCGATAAGACTATTCATATATGCCGCCTTTGTGTCAATTTTAGAATAATCGTAATAGACAGGATATAGCATATCAACCATCATTTTCAAAGCGTCTTTCTGAGCTTGTTCTTTCTCTCCAATGGTAACCAAATATGTCAATTGAGGGTTTGAATACGTTACATACTCTCTTAATTTCTTCACATCTGTTGTCATTTTCCACCAACGAACGAGAATAATAAAAGAAAGAATGATGTAAGCAATCATCACAAGCAGAGTGAAAAGTTCAAAGCGGGATAGACTGTCTGAACTACTTGAATAGTAGTCATAATAAGCAAATGCACTTAGTGCAGGCATAAGAAAGCAAATTAGGAGTGCAAATTTTTTCATGATGTTAATTTTTAAATAAGATATTTAGAGTAGTTTTATAATAATTGTAGATATAGATATTCTCAACGAGAATAATAAAATTTTCTATTAAAAATTTTCTAAAACGGGACTTGGGATTTTTGCGGCTGGACACAAAAAAGCCACAATCGTTGCAATTGCGGCTTCTTTGCGGAGAGGACGAGATTCGAACTCGTGGTAGGGTTACCCCTACGACAGTTTAGCAAACTGTTGGTTTCAGCCACTCACCCACCTCTCCAGTGCTTAGCTGATTTGACTTAGCGAGTGCAAAGTTATTACAATTAATGATATTTCCAAAATTAGAATGCAAATTTTTAGTATTTTTGTGGCAAAATTATTAGTTATGGCGTTTAACATTAAGAAAAATATAGCAAAGAAGCATTTTTATGCGGTGGCTTTTGCTGCGTTGATAGTTTTTATTTTTGTGTATTTTGTCGGTCTAATTACCGATACTTCACGGCAGACTAGGACAATATATATCTTGCCGGGAGCAACGACCGAGAGCGTTGGAGATTCATTGCAGAGCAATTTTGATGGGTCGGTGGCGTCGAAAGTATCGTTAGTGCTGGGTCTAATAAATGTAGATTGGAATAAGCGAGTGGGAGCTTACACTATCGAGTCGGGGACATCGGTGCTACGAATTGCCCGTCATCTTGCTTATGGTGCGCAGACTCCAATAAAATTTACGTTTAATAATATTCGTACGTTAGATGAATTTGCTAAGCATGTTGATAAAAATCTAATGATAAGTGAGCAAAATTTTAGAGATGCTTTGTCGAGCGATTCGCTGCTTGCACAGACTAAGTGTGACAGCAATAATATAATTACAATTTTTCTGCCCGACACTTACGAATTTTATTGGAATGTGAGAGCCGACAAGTTTGTAGGCACAATGGCAAAATATTATGGTAAATTCTGGACAAGCGAGCGTCTGGCTAAAGCAAAGCAATTAAATCTTACTCCGCAACAAGTGTCAACTCTCGCCTCGATAGTAGAGGAGGAGACAAACAGCAGCGAAGAACGTGGTGTTGTTGCACGGCTTTATCTTAATCGTCTGGCTAAGGGAATGCGTCTGCAAGCCGACCCGACTGTGAAATTTGCGTTAGGAGATTTCTCGTTGAAGCGCATAGGCGGAGAGGCATTGAAATATGATTCTCCATATAATACCTATCTCTATTCCGGGCTGCCTCCGGCACCAATACGATTTGCCGAGAAAAAGACGATAGATGCAGTGCTAGATTCCCCGATGCACAATTATATATATATGTGTGCCAAAGAAGATTTTTCGGGCAGGCACAATTTCACAGCCTCGTTTGCCGAGCATCAATCAAATGCACGTCGCTATCAAGCAGCCCTAAGCGCACGCGGCATAAAATAACCGAAGCTAGTAAAACCACGAAATAAATATGTATATTTGTGGTAGAAATAATAATAAATAATGAATAGAGCCTTAGAATTAGGCATAGAATATGCAAATCAGAAATCATATCTTGATGATTTGTTTCGTGTATATCCCACTATCCCGGAAGGAATAAGAGATATAGATAAAACCGTATGGAATAAAATAGAGGTTTCATATCAAATCAAAGATAATGTTTCATTAATTTCTAATTTGTTGTCGTTAGATTTATTTCCAATCAAAGATAGTTATGTAGCCTATTTAAAAAGAGATAAACAATCAATTAATAGGAACCGCAATACTGTAAACAGGTTGGCAGGAAGAGCTTATGAAATGGGGCTTGATAAAATATTTGAAAATTGCTCACAACCTAAAGAAACGAATAGGCAGATAGGACCAATGTTTAAGAATTGGATAAATAAAGGGGTCTTAGGGCTATTTCCTGAAAAAATGGATTCTTTTATATCGCATAATAGGAATGCAATTTTAGATGCTTCGGATAGTGAAATGATGAATTTTGCAAAAGAACATCTAAACTATAATCACGATAAGGGATTAGATTTCGTGGCAAGATTTAATAATCAGTATATTATAGGCGAAGCTAAATTTCTTACCGATTTTGGCGGGCATCAAAATGCTCAATTTAATGATGCGATAAGTACCATTACCACACCCAATGTGAAAGCGGTTAAAATTGCTATTCTAGATGGAGTGCTTTATATACCCGGGAACAATAAATTATTTAAAAGCACTACACAGCAATATTCAGAGCTGAATATTATGAGTTCATTGGTGTTAAGAGAATTTTTATACTCGTTATAATGGAGAATATACTGATACATGCCGAGAATATAAAAGGTCTTAATTATTTACTAACCGAGAAGAATTTAAGGGGTAAAATAGACTTGATATATATAGATCCGCCATTTGCGACAAATGTGAATTTTACTATTACCGATGGTCGAGCTTCAACTATAAGTAATTCAAAGAATGGAATGATAGCTTATAGCGACAAGATCTTAGGTTCTGAATTTATTGAATATTTAAGAGCAAGGATAGTTATATTAAAGGAACTTTTGTCGGATCGAGGTTCGATATATATACACACTGATTATAAAATTGGGCATTATGTAAAGGTTATGATGGACGAGGTGTTCGGTATAGAAAATTTCAGAAACGATATCACCAGAGTAAAGTGTAATCCAAAGAATTTTAAAAGGATAGGCTATGGCAATGTTAAAGATATGGTTCTGTTCTATACTAAAGGTTGTGATCCAATATGGAATGAGCCAAAAGAGGGATATACAGAAGCAGATGTAGAGCGTCTTTATCCGAAGCAAGATAAATATGGGCGACGATATACGACAGTGCCAATTCATGCTCCGGGTGAAACCGATAATCCACGAGCTTTTAAGGGATTAATGCCTCCCGCAGGACGCCATTGGAGAACTTCGGTTGATGTGTTAGAAGAATGGGATAATCAAGGGCTAATAGAATGGTCGTCAACCGGTAATCCTCGAAAAATTGTATATTGTGATGAGCAAGAAGGGAAGCGAGTGCAAGATATCTGGACTCAATATAAAGATCCACAGTATCCAATTTATCCGACAGAGAAAAATTCAGATCTTTTAGATTTAATTATAACCACATCATCAAATTCTGATAGTATTGTATTAGACTGCTTTTGTGGCAGTGGTACAACGCTTAAAAGTGCCGACAATTATGGTCGCCATTGGATTGGTATTGATAAATCTCAATTAGCGATAGATGCCACAATAAGCAAGTTGCAATTAAATAGCTCTATAGGGATATTTAATTGTGAGTGTGATATTGTCAGCTTGGAGTAAGGCTAGTCGATTGCGGCAAGTCCGCCTGTTGCTGTCTCTTTGTATAGGCTTGGCAGGTCGTGTCCTGTGCGCTTCATCACTTCTACTACACGATCGAAGCTCACAGAGTGTCGGCCGTCGGAGAATGTAGAGTAAAGGTTTGCATCGAGAGCTCGAGCGGCGGCGTAGGCATTTCGTTCGATGCAAGGAATCTGAACGAGTCCGCACACGGGGTCGCAAGTAAGTCCAAGGTGGTGTTCGAGTCCCATCTCGGCTGCATATTCGATTTGAGCAGGCGTTCCTCCGAATAGCTGGCAAGCTGCAGCCGCCCCCATGGCACAAGCCACACCGACTTCGCCTTGACAGCCCACATCGGCACCCGAAATAGAAGCATTAGTTTTTACAATGTTTCCAAAAAGTCCGGCAGTCGCCATCGCCCTCAAAATTCTAGTTTCGGTGAATCCTCTCGACGTAATTAGATGGAATAAAACAGCAGGCAGAACTCCGCACGATCCACAAGTAGGAGCCGTGGCAATTATTCCGCCGGCGGCATTTTCTTCGCTGCAAGCAAGCGCATAAGAATAGACAAGTGCGCGGCTTTTAAGCGAATCGACGTATCCCTTAGCTCGTACGTGGTAGCTGACAGCTTTGCGCCGCACGCCAAGCTCCCCGGGTAGCACCCCTTCAGCTTCAAGCCCACGAGCAATAGCATCTTTCATTACATTCCACACCTTTCCAAGGTATTCCCATATTTCTTTACCTTCACATTGTTCTACATATTCCCAGTATGTATGTCCTGTCTTTTCGCACCATGTCTGAATTTCTCTAATGGTATTCATTTCATATACAGGAATCGCCTCGAATTGAGAATTTTCTTCGGCAAGATCTCCACCACCAATAGAATATACAGTCCAATCTTCCAGTGTTTTGCCCGAAGCATCAATAGCTTTAAAGTTCATTCCATTAGGGTGAAATGGGAGGAAAATTTCGGGTTTCCAAATTAGTTCCGTTTTATCATCGCCCAATTCGTCGAGGATAGCACGGTCGGTAAGGTGTCCTTTTCCGGTTGCTGCCAGTGAGCCATATAGAGTAACGATAAACTTATTAGCGTTAGCATTTCTTTCAAGGAAAATGTCGGCGGCACGTCGTGGCGCCATAGTGTGGCTGCTCGACGGTCCGGTACCTATTTTAAAAAGGCGGCGTAATGATTCCATAGTGAGTAGTAATGAATAAATGCAAATATAGGTACAAATAATATGATATGCTAATAATAATTAATCCAACTGCAATGAATAAATTGGAAAATTTGTAAGTTTGTAAAAATTTAGTGTAATATGATGAAATTCAAGATAAGATTAGCCCTGTTGCCGCGAGTAATAATAGCTATAATATTAGGTATTGCAGCCGGGTGGTTTCTGCCCGAAATCGTGATGCGATTTTTTGTAACGTTCAATTCATTGTTTAGTGAATTTCTAGGATTTATTATTCCGCTGATAATCTTGGGTTTGGTAACTCCGGCAATATCCGAGCTTGGGAAAGGGGCAGGCAAGATGCTACTGGCAACAGTTGTTATAGCCTATTTTGCGACAGTGCTGTCGGGTCTTTATGCTTATGTAGTAGGCGATGCTGTGTTTCCATTGTTGATAGATGAGGCACACGGCACGATAGAGAGTCAAAAAGTTGAGGCATTGCAGCCCTTTTTCACCGTTTCAATCCCCCCGTTAATGGCAGTGATTAGTTCGCTGATATTATCATTTGTTGTAGGTCTGGGTATTTCGGTGTCGCAGAGTGAAATATTGCTTCGGGGTGCAAAAGAATTTCAGGAAATAATCTTCAAGACAATAAATTCGGTTATACTTCCAATTTTGCCACTTTATATATTTGGAATATTTATGAATATCACATATAGTGGCGAGGTATATAGCGTGCTAAGTGTGTTTATAAAGATAATCGGAGTGATATTTATTCTCCATATATTTTTACTGCTATTTCAATTTGCCATTGCCGGAGCTTTAGTTCATCGAAATCCGTTACGATTGCTAGTGAAGATGCTGCCAGCCTATTTCACTGCGCTCGGCACACAATCGTCGGCTGCAACAATTCCGGTAACATTGGCGCAAACCAAGTCGAACGGAGTCGGCGAGGGTGTTGCCGGATTTGTGATACCATTATGTGCCACTATTCACATGAGTGGCAGTGCAATGAAGATAACAGCGTGTGCGCTAGCGTTGATGATAATGCAAGCGTTGCCCTACGATTTTTCGTTATTTGCCGGATTTGTGTTTATGCTGGCAATCACAATGGTAGCCGCCCCGGGAGTGCCGGGAGGATGCATAATGGCAGCTTTAGGAATATTAGGCTCGATTCTAGGATTTGATTCCGAGAATTTGGCATTAATGATAGCTCTATATATTGCAATGGATAGCTTCGGCACAGCCTGCAATGTAACCGGAGATGGTGCGATAGCCTTAATAATAGATAAATATTTTGGCAAATCTAAATAGCCGGCATTCTCTAAATCGACATTGTAAAAAAAATAGTTGCTCGAGAAGATTGCTATTATTAGAATAGCGATAGTTGAGGGTCGAGCAGTTGAAAAGTCATACGATGATGCTCGGTAGCCCCGTAAGCGGCAATTGCTGCGCGATGAGCCTTTGTCGGGTAGCCCTTGTTGCCTTTCCAGCCATAAGCAGGGTAGTCGGCATCAATTGCAGTCATATATTCGTCGCGGTGAGTTTTAGCCAGAATAGAGGCAGCCGCAATACTCATCATTTTTCCGTCGCCCTTCACGATACATGTGTGTGGAATATTCTTGAAAGGTTTAAAACGATTGCCGTCGATAAGCAGAGCGTCAGGTATAATAGAAAGTTGCTCGATAGCACGATGCATAGCAAGAAAGGATGCGTTAAGAATGTTTATTTCATCAATTTCGGCAGCCGAAACAATACCCACCGCCCACGCAAGAGCATTCTGCTCGATGATAGGACGAAGGTCGTTGCGTTGTCGCTCGCTAAGTTTCTTAGAGTCGTTAAGAATATCGTTTTGAAAGTCGGGTGGTAGGATTACAGCGGCGGCAAAAACAGGACCTGCAAGACAGCCACGTCCGGCTTCGTCGCAACCGGCTTCGATTCTGCCCTGTTCAAGATATTGCAGCAACATATATATAAATTAATTATTACGCTCGATAATATAATCGAAAATAGAGCGTAGGGCATCGAGAGCGTCCGATTGAGGATAATCGTCGATTATTAAATTTGCGCGATTTCGAATATCTTCCATACAATTATAAGCATAGTCGATACCGCCATTGTTTTTAGCAAATTCTATAAGCGTGTCTATTTCTTCATCGTTTAGCGATTCCTTATTTACGAGAGCTTGCATCGCCGCACATTCAGGAATATCAGTTAGTGATAGCGAGTAAAGCAGAGGCAAAGTTATTTTGCCTTCTTTTAGGTCGTTTCCTGTCGGCTTTCCTACAACTTTATCGTCGTAGTAGTCGAAAATATCATCTTTTATCTGGAAGCATATACCTAACAGCTCGGCATATTTGCGAAGTTTAGTAATATCTTCTTCGCCGGCATTTACTGCATATCCACCCACAGCAACACAGCTACGGAATAGCGATGCTGTCTTCTTAGTGATAATATCGTAATATTTCTCTTCGTTGATTAAGTGGCTTCGAGCATTGTCGATTTGGTCGATTTCGCCCATCGACAGTTCACTACCAAGCTCCGATATAGATTCAATAATTCTTATATCTCCGGTATCAATAGCACATTTAAGCGCACGGCTGACAAAGAAATCGCCCACTAATACAGCCACATGGTTATCCCAGATGCTGTTAATCGTAGGGCTGCCTCGTCGGCACTTGCTGTCATCAACAACATCGTCGTGAATTAGCGAGGCATTATGCAGCATTTCTATTGCGGCTGCGGCGTTAAGCACCTTATCAGTAATATTGCCGAAAGCTTTAGCACTAAGGATCACTAAAATTGGACGTATTTGTTTCCCTTTAGTGGCTAAATAGCCCTTGACAACCTCTTTCATTAGAAGGCTGTCGGTACCAAGCGACTTTACGATAATTTCGTTTAGGGCGCTTAGCTCCTTTGAAATCGTATTTTGGATATTATTTAATTTAATCATACTGTGTGATTAAGCCACAAAATTAGTAATAAATATCTTTTGAAAGGCATTATTACTCCATTTATTTAAATAACTTAGTTAAAAGGATTATTATTTGCTATATTTGTAATAAAAATAACGATAAGGAAGTTGCTAATATTTGGCGCCGGCTTATTACAATATAAACTTTTATGAACGAAAAGAAATTATTCTTACTCGATGCTTATGCGCTGATATTCAGGGCATACTATGCGCTTATTCGTGCGCCTCGATTTACTTCTAACGGCTTTAACACATCGGCTATATTTGGATTTGTAAATACACTTCAAGAAATTCTTAAAAAAGAGAACCCAACGCATATTGCTGTGTGTTTTGATCCTCCAGGACCTACATTCAGGCATGTAGCTTATGAAAAATATAAAGCTGAGCGTGAGGCTACCCCCGAAGACATAAAAAAATCGATACCGTATATTAAGGATATTATACGAGCATACAACATTCCTATTATCGAAGTTGCCGGCTTTGAAGCCGACGATGTGATAGGCACAATGGCACATCTTGCCGAGCCTAAAGGATATGTAACGTATATGATGACCCCGGATAAGGATTTTGGGCAGCTTGTAACAGAGAATGTGAAAATCTTTAAACCTGCTTATAAAGGCGGCGACTTTGAAATTCGTGGTGTCGACGAGATTTGCGCTCGCTATCAATTGCAGAATCCGCTCCAAGTAATAGATTTGCTTGCGCTCATGGGCGACAAAGTGGATAATATACCGGGCTGTCCGGGTGTGGGCGAGGTTACTGCAATAAAATTGATAAAAGAATTTGGCTCGGTAGAAAATCTGCTAGAGAATACCGATAAACTCAAAGGTGCGCTGAAAACAAAAGTGGAAGCAAACGTTGAGAATATTCGTTTTTCTAAATTTTTAGCAACGATTAAGACCGATGTGCCGGTAGAATTTGATGAGAATGCTTTGATTCGTGAGCAGATGAATAGCGAAGCATTGAGAGAAATTTTTGAAAAATTAGAATTTCGCACTCTCATCGCTCGACTCCTCGAACCTAAGAAGGTCGAGGTGGCGCAACCGGTTAAGATTAATCAACAGGCATCACTGTTCGATTTCGATGCTCCTGCCGAAGACGTGAAACCAGTGGCAGAGCAGCCTAAGGTCTTGACAAAAGATTACAAATTAATGCTTGATAAGGCAGAAATAGAGAAAGCTGTAAAGACTATACTCGCCGGCGAAAAATTTGGATTTGCGCTTATTTGTGATGGCGATTCTGCCATGACAGCTAATCTTATAGGCTTTGCTTTGGCTGGTGCTGTTGGCAAAGCCTGCTATATTCCTTATAGCGCAGATTCTCTTGAATCACTCCGCCCAATATTCGAGAATAATAAGATTGCAGCAGTAGGAAATAATGTGAAATTTGATATGATAGTTTTGCGTCGCAATGGTGTGAAGCTTACTGCACCCTATTTTGATACTGCTGTTGCGCATTATCTTATTCAGCCCGAGCAAGGACATGGATATAACTTGCTAGC
The DNA here is from genome assembly GCA_028689665.1 of Muribaculaceae bacterium. Taxonomy (GTDB): domain Bacteria; phylum Bacteroidota; class Bacteroidia; order Bacteroidales; family Muribaculaceae; genus JAQVCR01. The sequence continues at coordinate 12,829 of JAQVCR010000029.1, read as the reverse complement.
CGACACATTACTCAATGTCGCCACCATTGCCGAAGATACAATTCTTGAAGGCAAAGGTAAAAGTAAGGCAATTTTTGCCTCGCTGAGCTATGAGGCTTTAAAAGATTTTGCTTGCGAGCAAGCCGATATTGCATTGCAACTAAAGCCCATATTGTGCAGTAAAATAGCTGAAAATGGAATGGAATCGTTACTTAATGATGTCGAGATACCACTTATCGAAGTGCTTGCCGATATGGAATATACAGGCGTTCGCATAGAAGTGAACACCCTCAACGATTATTCCAAGACCCTCACAGCAAATATGCAAGCAATAGAAGCAGAATGCTATGAGTTAGCCGGCGAAGAATTCAACACAGGATCGCCTATGAAAGTGGGCGAAGTGCTTTTTGAAAAGTTGAAAATCGACGATAAAGCCAAGCGCACAAAGAGTGGTCAATATTCCACCACCGAAGATGTACTGACAAAGTTGCTCGACAGGCACCCAATAGTGGAGAGAATACTCTCGCTACGCGGGGTGCGTAAATTGCTGTCGACCTATGTCAATGCACTTCCCGAATTAATAAACAGTACTACTGGGCGAATACACACCACATATAATCAGACAGTTACGGCTACCGGCAGGTTGTCGTCGACGAATCCAAATATGCAGAATATCCCGGTGCGAAACGACGAAGGCAGAGAGATAAGAAAAGCGTTTATACCCGCCGAAGGAAATGTCTTTTTCAGTGCCGACTATTCTCAGATCGAGTTGCGACTTGTTGCCGACTTGAGTAACGATGAGGCAATGGTAGCATCATTTCTAGCCGATGAAGATATTCACCGAGCCACAGCCGCCAAGATCTATCACGAGAAATTAGAGGAAGTAACCGACACCCAGCGACGCAATGCCAAAACGGCAAATTTTGGTATTCTTTATGGGATTTCAGCTTTTGGACTTTCTGAGCGTCTTCGCATACCACGCAGTGAAGCAAAGATGCTGATCGATGGCTACCTCAGCACCTATCCGCAAGTGCATAGATATATGGAGCAAAGCATTGAAATAGCTAAGCAACAAGGCTATGTGCTAACACAATTCGGACGGCGAAGAATGCTCCCGGAAATTAATTCAAGAAACGCCGTAGTTCGCAGTTTCTCGGAACGCAATGCAATAAATGCCCCCATTCAAGGCACTGCAGCCGATATAATAAAAATAGCGATGGTAAGAATATATCGCCGATTTGCCGACGAAGGAATAAAGTCGAAGATGACAATGCAAGTGCATGATGAATTAAATTTCGATGTATTGCCCAGCGAGTTAGAGCGAGTTAGCGAGATAGTAACCACCGAGATGCGAGGCGCATATAGCGGAAAGGTGCCATTGACAGCCTCCCACAGCGCCGGAGCAAATTGGCTTGAAGCCCATTAAAAATAATGAAAAGAGTAAAGATAACCGTAGTAAGAAAAATTCATTATGCCGACTTGTCGCAACTATATGAAAATGCGATAGAGCATACATGTGATATGGTAGAAGGTCAAGAATTTATTTCGATAGACTGCCAACGGCCAAAAGGCTTATGTGAGAGTGCGTGGCAATCTATGCTGCCATTTGTTGATGAATTGGCACGCGGCGGAGGTAATTTCTTCGATGGCTGGATGAAAGATCCTCATTCTGCAATGATTTCGTGCAATGATGGTTTTCGTCCGGTGAGCTTTTTATTAATGGCTGTTGAAGATTAATGGAAAATCTTTTATAAGCCGGGTTTAACTTTTAGGTGCTTGAATTGCCATACTACCAGCCAGATTGTAACTATTGTCGACAAAATGTCGGATGCGGGAAAAGCCGCCCATATGCCATCTAATTGGAAGAAATAAGGTAAAGTGAAAAGCAAAGGAATAAGAAAAATAGCTTGACGAATTAGACTTAAAAAGATTGATTTTCCAGCCTTTCCCAGCGATTGGAAAAGGTTAGTCGAAACAATTTGCATTCCTACCACCCAGAAAAGCACAGTGCTAATTCTCAATCCGTTAACGGTAACTGCAATAAGTCCTTCGTCGGAAGTGAACGCTCGAGCAATCCAATGAGGAGCGAAAACCGACCCCATTGCACCCAAAGTGCATATAATTGTTGCGACAATAGATGCTGTAATGTATGTGCGTTTGAGTCGATGAATTTGTCCTGCGCCATAGTTGTATCCGATTATTGGTTGCATTCCTTGACACACTCCAATAACTATCATACAAAGTAATTGAGTGTAAGTAGTGAAAATCCCGGCTGCTCCTACGGCATTGTCGCCACCATATAAAAGCAAAGAATTATTTACAATTCCGTTAACCGCACTTCCTGCAACATTAATAAGGCACGGAGCCGCACCGATAGAACAAATAGATAAAATTAATTTCCATTTCAGTCTGTATGTTCCTTTGTTAAATTTCAGTTCACTCTTAGGCGAACAGAAGTGCCACATAACGAAAAATGCCGATATTGCCATAGAAATAACAGTAGCGATAGCAGCACCCTTAATCCCCATATCGAGCCAAAAAATAAAAATAGGGTCGAGAATAAGATTTCCCACAGCACCAATAATCATTGTAATCATCGCCTTTTTGGGGTATCCTGATGCTCTCATCATATTGTTGAAAGAGTAGCATAGGTTGATAAGAATGAATCCGGGTAAAAGATGGATAATATAGTCGTAAGCATAGGGGATTGTGGCATCGCTCGCGCCAAACATATATAGAATATCTTTAAGAAATATTCCGAAGACTACTGTGTAAGAAACCGCAAGAATTGTAGTAAGCACTAGGCTGTTGCCTATAATAAACTCTGCAAGGCGTTTGTTTTTCTCGCCAAGCGCAATAGAAATTCTGGCAGCCGCACCCACACCAACAAGAGTGCCTAGAGCCGCCGAAATATTCATAAGCGGAAACGTAACAGCAAGTCCTGCAATAGCATTAGCTCCCACTCCTTGTCCAATAAAAATACGGTCGATAATATTGTAGGTCGACATAACTAAAATTCCTACAACTGCCGGGATGCTATATTTCCACAATAATTTCCCAATAGGCGCACTCTCTAATTCGGCTAATTTTGTCATAATAATCTTCAAATGAACTGCAAAGGTACTAAAATCTCAAAATAATCAAGATTTAATAATGTAAATAGATTTGAATAGATGCAATATATCTATTTTTTGCTACATTTGCACTATGAATTGCGATAACAAAATACAGAAGGAAGCAATTGCCAAGCACCCCGATAAGTGGATTTTGGCGATGAGCATTGATGATGTCTCGATTTCTTACACCCTGCACACACTTCTTGAAGACGATTCGCTATTGAGTGAACGTATCGAGATAGAAAGCTCGGGCGAGAGTTACCTGACACGCATCGAGAATGCCTTCTATGATAATCCGATATTGGTGAACAACTATGCTCGTGTGTCGGTGGTATTTAATACCTCTAATTTTGTAGTCGTACCTCACGATGTCGTGAAAAATAATATTGGCGAAGACTGTTTTCGACAGCTGTTTCCTACCTTTGAAGGCGAGCTGCTAGTGTCGTTGGGAATAAGTGCAGGTGCCGATATTGTATTTGGTTTGCAAGAAGGAATTAAGGCATTTATTGAACGAACTTACGACAAAGTGAGCATATCGCATTCCCTGACAGTCCTTACCGATTATTTCTATCGTCGAAACAGGCTGGGTAATGTGTCGAAAATGAATGTAACCATAATTGCGAATAAATTATATATATGTGTGTTTAATCGTAATGGGCTTGTGTTTAGCAATCTCTTCGATTTCAGACAAATTGAAGATGCTGCATTCTTTATATTGAATATCTGGAAAGAAAAAGGGCTTGATGCCCTCAACGACGAGTTGCATATATCGGGCGAAACGACTTATCGCCAAGCTCTAATCGATATATTGCGACAATATCTAGCCTTTGTAATGCCTGCAGTGTTCCCTTCATCGCTGTTGAAAGTAGGGCGTAAGGCAATGAATGTATCGTTTGACTTAATGTTGTTATCACTATGCGAATAATAAGAGGAAAATATGGGCGACGTCGATTTGACGTGCCTACCAATATCACAGCACGACCGACAACCGACTTTGCTCGCGAGAATATTTTTAATGTTCTCGAAAACATAGAAGACTTTGAGGGGCTTGCTGCCCTTGATTTATTTGCAGGCACCGGCGCAATGAGTCTGGAATTTCTTTCTCGAGGTTGTGCTTCGGTAACCGCAGTCGAAAAAGCATCGACGCAATATAACTTTATCCGCAAAGTTAAAGATCAGCTAAATGAGCAGAACCTATTTTTGGTAAAGGGTGATGTGTTTAAATTCATTGAACAGACAACTCAAAAATATGATATAATCTTTGCCGATCCTCCTTACGACTTGCCTACACTTGCTACAATTCCCGAATTATTGCTATCATCGGCAATGCTTAAAGAGGATACAATAGTGATAGTGGAGCATTCACGTAACAACGATTTTTCGGCATTACCTCACTTCTGGCAACTGCGTACTTATGGCAGCGTGAATTTCTCACTTTTCAGAATGGATATTGAATAGGCGCAAACGATAAAAATCTAAAATTATATATGACAACAAATAAAATGTCGCAACATTCACTAGGAATGATTGCCGGTATGCTTGGTGCTATTTCTTTTGGTTTCATACCTGTGTTTAGTAAGCCTGCAATAAGCATAGATATGGCACCTGCTTGTATCTTAACTTATCGCTTTGGTTTCGCTTCTATTATCCTCTTTGTATTATTATTGATGCAGAGGCGGCAGGTGAGAATACCATTGAATAACGTTCCATCGATGGCGATGCTCGCTGTGTTTTATTGCTTCTCCGGCGGTCTGCTTGTCGTTGGATATAAATATATGTCGGGAGGGGTAACAGGGGTCATACATTTTACCTATCCATTGTTTGTAATGCTCATTCTTGTAGCGTTCTATGGCGAACGGCTTAAGATTTCGTCGATAATGGCAGTTATAATTGCGCTGTGTGGTATGTATTGCCTTGGAGTGCTTGGCAGTGATGCCTCGTTTGTCGAAGGTCAGGATAAATTGGCAGGAGTGCTTATAGTATTAGGTTCGGGGCTTGCCTGTGCCTCTTATATGGTGGGAGTAAACAAAACCCGCACTCGCTTTCTACCCTCGCTCACAATGACTTTTTGGCTTTTGCTCTTTAGCACTATCATCTTTGCCGCCATTTCAATCTACGACGGAACGTTGCAGATGATTCCCAACGTAGAAATGCTGATAAATTTCATTGCACTGGCTGTGATAGCCACTGTATTGTCAAATTTCCTGCTTGTGTATTCAATAAAACGAATAGGATCGACCTATGCTTCAATTCTCGGAGCATTAGAACCATCAACTGCAGTCATTTCGTGTGCCATACTCTTTGGAGAATCGCTTTCATTGCCAATTGTGGTTGGAATTTTGCTTATTTTTGTGGCAGTAGCAATAGTGATATTTCGCAATAAAAAAGGAGAAAATCAATAGTCGCTGAAGAATTGCGGCTTAATAACGATTCCGGCTCTTATTCGAGAATGGAATTGGTTGTAATCGAGAAGATTTTCGCCATATCCATTGTAATACTGAACAAATAAATATTGATTTTCTTTTTTGAAAAGTCGGTAGTTAAATTCTAGGATAGTATTACAATTTAAGTTCCAGCCCTGACGTTTCACTAGAATGACAGAAAAGCCGAATCGTTTATCTTTCGATGTAATAGTCATACCCGTCTGATATATACCGCAATATTGTAAAATGTCGCGATTATTTTGACCGTCGATGATAGGAATCCACACTTTTCCGTGTATCATAAAATTAGGATCTACAAAAATGTTAGCTCCAAAAGTAATTCTGTTCCAGCTGCGAGAATCGTCGCCATCACGACCATTCGACTCGTGTTCGAATAGCAGAGTTGCTTTACCTACAAGGCGGTCTTTGACAATAATCAAACGAGAGAAACCGATACCGGGATTAAAGTTGAGGTCGCGCATAGGCATCGACTCTTGAAAGACATTCCACATACACTTCTGGGTGTACATAAGAAACATATAGGTGTTAAAAGGCAGAGTACTCTTAGTTAAACGTTGAGAAATACTAATTTGAAACTTAACGTCCGAGTTTGTTCGGCTCGGCGTGCTGTTAGTCGAAGTTCCTGCCGTGAAATAATTGTCTTTGAAAAGCGTGAAATAAGGGCCATTATCAAAAGCTTTGCGAATGCTGTCGGTGTTTAGCTTCTGATTGCTAATCGTAACAAGTTGGGCATTAGCATTACATAAAGCCGTAAGAATAAAGAACAAGGAAAATAAATATCTCATTTATTATAATTTTATTTTGCAAATATATACAAAAAGCACAAGAGCCAAAACAAATTGAATATTCTCTTTTTCTTTATTTGTATACGTTTTGGGAGTTTATTAATAAAATGTACCTTTGTATGTTTTAAATCAATGAAATATAACGATGAAAAAATCAATATTTAATATTTTATCCGTTTTGCTATTGTCGATTATCCTACCCGGATGCAGTAGCGATAATTTTGAGATAAGTGGCGAGTTGAAAGATTTAGGAACTCAGAATTTGAGATTAGTGTATGTTACGGGCGATGCTGTGAGTGCATTGTGGCAGCCTGCAGTCGACGGAAAATTCACTATGCACGGAGTTTCAAACGAGCCTACGGTAGTCGAAATTTTTAATCGGAATATGGATATTCTAGCTCGCGTGTATATCAAGAATGGCGATAAAATTACCATTTCGGGTAATATAAAAGAGCCTGCAAAAATAAAAGTAGAAGGCAGTGATGTGAACGAGCAATGGAGCAAATTTGTAAGCGATAATGCAACAGCTATAAATAAAGGCGACCGAGAGACGTTATATATTGCAATAGAAAAATATATACGCAACAACAAGGATAATATATTGTCGTCGTTGCTGCTGGCGTATAATTATGCCACCACATCGAATGTAGCAGAAACTCAAAAATTGCTCGCTACGATAGATGAAAAGGCCATTGCCGAGATTGCAACGAGGCGCATTGCAAGTGTTGCCGACGGGAGCAGCGATAATAAAAGTGCAGCGAAGAAACTAGCATCGTTTATCTTATACAGCAATGCCGACAGTTTAGAGAGCTTCAAGCCCTCGAATGGAAAGGTGTCGTTACTCTATTTCTGGGCTGATGACAACGATGGCAGAAAAGCGACCATAAAAGAATTGAAAAACTTATCAAAAAACTATGCCGGCAAAAAAGTTCAGATAGCCGATATTACTCTCGAAAACGACTCAATTATTTGGAAACGTGTGATTAAAACCGACTCGGTGCAATGGAAACAATATTGGGGACTCGGTGGGCGAATGAATAATGCCATCAAGATGATGGGTATTGAGAATGCTCCTTATTTCCTTGTCGCCGACTCGGCGGGGGCTTCTCTTTATCGTGGAATATCGCTCGATGCCGCTTGTATGGCAGTGGATAAGAAACTCAAAAAATAATTATTTTCCTTACTGTGAATTTAATACCTTAATAATATTATGCTAGTAAAGAGCTATGGAGCAGCCGTTCATGGGATAACTGCAATTATTGTAACAATAGAAGTATCGGTAGATAAGGGGGTGGGAATGTGCATTGTCGGACTTCCCGATGCCGCCGTTAAAGAAAGCAATGAGAGAATTAAATCGGCTCTGAAAGAAAGTGGATTCGACTTTCCTCGTCGTCAGGTTGTCGTGAATATGGCTCCGGCTGACATTAAAAAAGAAGGTGCCGCTTACGATTTGCCTCTTGCTCTAAGCATTCTTGCCGCCGATGAAAAAATGAACGCCGACAACCTTGGGCAATATATGATAATGGGCGAATTATCACTCGATGGTACAGTACAGCCTATTACCGGAGTGCTACCAATGGCTATACGAGCTAAAGAACTAGGATTTAAGGGCTTTATCGTGCCTCGGCAGAATGTACTCGAAGCGGCAGTTGTTGAAGGGCTTGATGTATATGGAGTAGAAAATATTATTGAAGTTATAAACTTTTTCAACGGAACTATGCCCTTGACTCCCACTATTGTAGATATGCAAGCTGAATTTCTTAAATCAAGCTCGATATTTGATTATGATTTTGCCGAAGTCAAAGGTCAAGAGAATGTGAAACGTGCGCTGGAAGTGGCTTGCGCAGGAGGACACAATATAATTTTAATTGGTTCACCCGGCTCCGGAAAGTCGATGATGGCAAAGCGACTTCCATCGATATTACCACCACTAAGCATTCAAGAAGCTCTGGAAACCACAAAAATACACTCAGTGGCTGGGAAATTAAAGCGAGGAGCAACGCTGATGACGTGTCGCCCGTTCCGCTCGCCACATCACACAATTTCACCGGTTGCACTCGTGGGTGGTGGCACAAATCCTACTCCCGGAGAGATAAGTCTTGCACATAACGGAATACTATTTCTCGACGAATTGCCCGAATTTAATCGCCAAGTGCTTGAAGTGATGCGTCAACCACTCGAAGACCGACATATAACCGTGTCGCGAGCAAAATATACTATCGACTACCCGGCATCGTTTATGCTTGTGGCATCGATGAACCCGTGTCCTTGCGGTTACTACACCCACCCCACCAAGCAATGTATTTGTCAGCCGGGAGCTGTGCAACGCTATCTTAACAAGATTTCGGGACCGTTGTTAGACCGTATCGACTTGCAAATCGAAATTGCGCCCGTTGAATTTGACGATATGGCTTCGACTACTCCAGCCGAGAGCAGTGTCGATATTAGAGCGAGAGTGATTCGTGCCAGAGAAATACAGATTGAGCGTTTCAAGAACGAGAAAGGAATTCATTGCAATGCACAGATGAACACCAAACTTCTAAAAAGATATGCCTCACCCGATGCCGCCGGGCTGGCAAGGCTGAAAGATGCAATGACAAGATTAAGTATGAGCGCACGTGCCTACGACCGCATTCTAAAAGTGGCTCGCACAATAGCCGACCTCGAAGGCAGTGAAAAAATAAAAGAATCTCACGTCTCCGAAGCCATCAGCTACCGCAACCTCGACCGCGCCAACTGGGCAAAATAAGCAGCATTTGCGGTGGAATATGATATGAGTGAGAAATGTATCAGAATGGTACTTGTATATTAAACAATAATCGTAATTTTTCATTGCTTGCATTGGTTTTTGCTTTTCTTTGTACTTGATAAAAGTGGCAATAATGCCACAAATTTCAGATAGATAATTAATAATTCATATTTAATTATTATCTTTACACTTGACAAAACCGGCAGTACAGCCATAAATTTCAGATAGCATGAATATAATTCGATCTAAATATCTGTCACGGTTGGAATCAATGATGCATACCAAATTCGTGAAAATCATTACAGGAATACGCAGATGTGGTAAATCATATCTGTTGTTTACTCTGTTTGCTAATTTATTGAAAGAAAAAGGCATTGACGATAAACATATCATAAAGGTTGACTTAGACAGTTTTAGCAATCGGAAGTTGCGTGAGTCGGAGGAATTATATAAATTTCTCAATTCTCAAATAAAGGACTCTGCCATGCATTACGTTCTTTTAGATGAAATTCAGTTAGTTCCCGCCTTTGCCGATATTCTAAACGAATTTTTGCGACGCGACAATGTTGATTTGTATGTTACGGGCAGCAATGCAAAACTCCTTTCAAAAGATGTTATTACCGAGTTTCGCGGTAGGGGATGTGAGATAAAAATGTATCCCTTATCGTTTAGTGAGTATATGAGTGCCTTTAATGGCAGTATGCAAAAGGGATTACAACAATATATGGTGTTTGGTGGACTCCCCCAAATATTTGATTTTGATGCTGATGAGCAGAAGGCACAATTTCTGAGCAGATTGTTTGAAGAGACTTACATTCGTGATATAAAGCAACGTTACACCATCCGTAAAGAAGATGACCTTGAAGAACTTATTAATTTGGTCTCATCAAACATCAGTTGTCTTACAAATCCTAATAAATTAGCTAATACATTCCGAAGTGTAAAGAAGTCGGATATAAGCAACGAAACCATAAAGAATTACCTTGACTACCTTGAAGATGCTTTTATAATCAACAGCGCAACACGTTTCGATATAAAAGGCAAAAAATATATCGATACACCATTCAAGTATTATTTCACAGATTTGGGATTACGAAATGCCCGCCTAAATTTTCGTCAAATCGAAAAAACGCATCTGATGGAAAACGTATTGTACAACGAGCTACTTTATAGAGGGTTTAATGTTGACGTAGGTGTAGTTCCTACAAGGATTATAAATGCTGAAGGAAAACAGCAACGAGTACAGTTGGAAATTGACTTTGTATGTAATCAAGGTAGTAAGCGTTATTATATACAATCGGCTTACTCAATGCCTACGCCCGATAAGGTAGAACAAGAAGAGACCCCATTGAGAAAGGTCGATGATTTCTTTAAAAGAATCGTGGTAACTGGCGATGAAGCACCGATAACAAGGAATAATTACGGAATCACCACGATGAGCATCTACGATTTTCTTTTGAAAGACAATTCTCTGGAAATGTGAGAGGAGTAGATAATATCAAAAAAGCATTTTGAAACAAGAATCGTCATTTTATGTAAAAGTCATAAACAATAAGCACTTTTGTTGATGGTAGGGTAGCTCAAACCACACAGTTAGATGGAGCCATATAATAGCACTTATTTCTTGACCACGTTTTCTTCGACCGCACCAACTGGGCAAAATGATATATACATTATGAACAAAATTATTTATTTTATTATCTTTCTTGTAATCACATTAATTGTGGCGGGAATTTATTTACGAAAATCATACACTGAAACGATACCCGATGACAATTCTGAAACGGAATATATTGAACCCGCTCCGAGTGATTATTATAAAGCACCACCCGAAACATTGAATACTGAGAAGTCCTTAAAGCGACATCAGCCGATTTCTGACAATAGCAAAAAAACTCCGGTAACCAAGCCAACCAAACCCACCGACCCCTATTCAATAGGTTACGAAGATGGTTACGAGGCAGGTTATGACGACGGATCAAACGGATACCATAGAGGCTATCAATACGACACTTCGGCAAGTCGCCGTAGCGCAAGTCGCCAAAGTTATCTCAAAGGTTACAGCCTTGGCTACTCCGAAGGCTTTGAAACAGGTCAATACGACTACGAAGACGAACTAATAGAAGACGAAGAAGAATACTAACCTCTTACCTGCACCATAAGAAAAAACAGCCTTGCAAACTCAATGATTTGCAAGGCTGCAATTTTTATAAAGTTGTTCAGGATTTAGAATAACTTGCATTTTGCATAACAAGACCCCGACAACCTTAAAATTAATTCAAACATATTAGATTTTCTCGATACGAAAACCCTGCGACAGAATAAGTTTGATTGTTTCGGTTGCAGTATTCCGATCATAGTCTCGTTCCTCTTCCGATAGCTGCTCATAAGGGACTAAACAAGGGTGTTGTTTCAGCTTTTCGTTGCGTTCGGGTCCCCACGTCCAGCCTTGTAACATACGGTTATGAGCCCAAACTTCATGAACATTGTGAGCCATAACTTCTGTAAGTTGAATCAAATCATCGCTCAATGTAACGGAAGATGTATCTTTGGGAGAAGGGATATATTTCATATTTTTGAAGATAATGAGTAATTCATATCAATTTAAAGTTTCAAGATACTGTTTTGCTTTTTCATTTCCAAGTTCAGCACTTCTTCGGTAGTTTGTCAAAGCTTGCTCTTTACACCCTAAAGCATCATAAGCAACAGCTAAATGTCGATAGGAATTTGCATAGTTAGAGTCTATCGCAATTGCTTTTTGAGCCATCTCTATTGCTTGTCTATATTTCTCTTGCTGATTGTAAACCCAAGCCAAATCGTTATAAACGATTGCATATTCCGGATCGACAGCAATGATTCGTTGGTAATATTCAATTGACTTATTGTAGTTTCCTTGATTGGAATAAGTAAAAGCAATACAATAGTAGCACTGGGCTGTATCGGGATTCTCTTTGCCTAACACCTTCTCACTTATCGAGAGCGCCTTCTTAAAATACTCCAAAGCCCGGTCATAATCACCAAGTCTATTATAAATACTTCCGATATTACCATAACTCGTTGCTGTATCGATATGCTCTTTGCCTAACACCTTTTCTCTTATCGACAGCGCTTTCTGATGGTATTCCAAAGCCCGGTCATAATCACCAAGATTATCGTAAACTAATCCGATATTACTGTAACTCTTTGCTGTATCGGGATTCTCTTTGCCAAAGACTTTTTCTCTTATCGAGAGCGCCTTCTGATAATACTCCAAAGCACGATCATAATCGCAAAGATTATCATAAACTAATCCGATATTATTATAACTCGTTGCTGTATAGGTATGCTCTTTGCCTAAGACTTTTTCAAATATTGAGAGCGCCTTCTGATAATACTCCAAAGCACGATCATAATCGCAAAGATTATCATAAACTAATCCGATATTACCGTAACTCTTTGCTGTATCGGGATTCTCTTTGCCTAAGACCTTTTCAAATATTGAGAGCGCTTTCTGATGATACTCCAAAGCACGATCATAATCGCAAAGATTATCATAAACTAATCCGATATTATTATAACTCGTTGCTGTATAGGTATGCTCTTTGCCTAAGACCTTTTCTCTTATCGAGAGCGCTTTCTGATGATACTCTAAAGCCCGGTCATAATCACCAAGATTATCGTAAACTAATCCGATATTACCGTAACTCGTTGCTGTATCGGTATGCTCTTTGCCAAAGACTTTTTCTCTTATCGAGAGCGCCTTCTGTTGATACTCCA
>JAQVCR010000028.1 GCA_028689665.1 Muribaculaceae bacterium | reverse complement strand
GATTTAATTAAAGTAAGTTTCATAATATAACCATATATAGCTACAAATATATAACAAAAAATTGACACTACCAAATTAAATGTCAATTATTTACAGTTTATTTTCAGCTAAAAGTGTCAAACTCCCGTGTAGTCTTGAATTGGAGATATACTAAGCAATATATACAAAATAGTATACAGAGACACTGCAGTTACAAGTCCCGTTACAAGAATACTGCGGATAACGCGATATATATTATATAGAATCTTCATATTAATGTTACAAAATTAATCATAATATTCATCTTAATCTAACTTCAAATTATAGAATTGATGATTTTTATACAAATTTTCTTAGTATGGACAATTCTTCGTTTTTGTATTAGTGTTAAAAGATGCAAATTACATAGTTTTTATGACAATTTGTTTGGTGATATTCCAGAAAATGTATACTTTTGTACTGTGTTTTTCATGGTATTAGATTTAAGGTTAATTAAGGTTGGTTGTCGTGAGACAACCATTTCTTTTTTATAACTACTTCGTAATATTCAATATAATTAATTCCATTATTTTTTTGTTGCATTAATATTAATATACTTCTTATTTTGCATTATCTTTGTATGTAAGTAACAAAATCAGATAAAGGTAATAAATCTCAAGAGGTTTACTCTCTTTTATCATTAATTATAAACAAAGTCAATAGATGCTTATAATAGGAATAGCCGGTGGTACCGGTTCAGGAAAAACTACAGTAGTTCGTAAAATTATGGATCGCTTGCCTAAAGGCGAAGTGGGAATTATCTCACAGGATTCTTATTATAAAGATTCCAGCCATATTCCTGTAGAAGATCGTCAAAAAATTAATTTCGATGAGCCAAATGCTTTTGACTGGGATTTATTAATAACCCACCTAAATCAATTAAAGCAAGGAAAGTCTATCGAGATGCCTACTTACTCTTATTTAACTTGTACACGTCAGGAAGAAACCGAGCATATGGAACCCCATGATGTAGTGCTTGTCGAAGGTATTTTAGTGCTAAGTGATAAGCGTTTAAGGAATATGATGGATATTAAAGTATTTGTTGATGCAGATGGCGATGAAAGATTAATTCGCGTTATAAGCCGAGATTGTATAGAGCGAGGCAGAACACCTCAAATGGTAATTGATAGGTATGAGCAAATATTAAAGCCGATGCATTTGCAACATATTGAGCCTGCTAAACGCTATGCCGACTTAATAGTGCCACAAGGAGGTCATAATGAAGTTGCTATAAATCTTCTCACGGATTATATTCATGGTCGCCTAAATACTAATAAATAAGATAAATGGAAGATACTGATATATTATTAGATAGTAATCAAGATAGACAATATTCCAATGGCGATAAGATGGTATTACGAACAGAGAATCTTGTAAAGAAATATCGTCAACGTATTGTTGTAAATCATGTATCCATTAATGTTACTCAAGGTGAAATAGTTGGACTACTTGGACCTAATGGTGCAGGGAAGACAACTACATTCTATATGACTACTGGACTAATTACTCCAAACGAAGGGCAAATTTTTATTAATGACCTTAATATTACAAAATATCCTGTATATAAACGTGCGCAGAATGGAATTGGATATTTGGCTCAAGAACCTTCGGTGTTTCGCAAACTTAGCGTAGAAGATAATATAAGAGCTGTCTTAGAAATGACACCTACTACAAGAGAATATCAAAAAGATAAGTTGGAGAGTCTCATAAATGAATTTAGATTGAACAAGGTACGAAAGAACTTAGGCGATCAGCTTTCGGGTGGCGAGCGACGACGTACCGAGATTGCACGTTGTCTGGCAATTAATCCAAAATTTATTATGCTAGATGAGCCTTTTGCCGGAGTCGACCCTATCGCAGTTGAGGATATTCAGTATATTGTATATAAATTGAAAGAGAAAAATATAGGTATTCTTATTACCGACCACAATGCGCCCGAAACTTTAAGTATTACCGATCGAGCCTATTTATTGTTTGAAGGAAAAATATTATTTCAAGGGACATCGGAAGAGCTTGCTTGCAATCCAATAGTTCGAGAGAAATATCTTGGTCGTAATTTCGTCTTTCATCGCAAGAAATTTGATATATAGTATTTAATATGCATAAAAAGGGAATCCATAATTTTTATAATTATGGATTCCCTTTTTATGATATAGTATTTATGCTCTATGCAAGAGCTAATATTAATATTTGAGCTGTTATTACTCTTAAAAACATGGTAAGAGGGTAGACTGTAGAATAAGCTACTGCAGGAGCATCATTATTTGCTGCCTTATTAGCGTATGCTAATGCCGGAGGGTCGGTGCAACCACCCGATAATAGTCCCATAATTGTGTAATAATTAAGCTTGTATTTTCCGCGAGCTAATATTCCTACAATAATTAGAGGTATGAATGTTATCATAAATCCATATAGCACCCACATCAATCCTGCACTATTAAATACTGTTTCGGCAAATCTTGCTCCTGACGATATACCCACAGATGCAAGGAATAGGCATATACCTATCTCTCGAAGTAAAAGGCTGGCACTTGATGATGTGTAAGTAACGAGTCCCATCTTATATCCGAACCGACTTATTAGTATTGCCACAACAAGCGGACCACCAGCCAATCCTAGACGCATAGGAACTGACATTCCGGGGAATGAAAGAGGAATAGAACCAACAATTATTCCTAAAAATATACCAACAAATAGAGTAACCATATTTGGCTCGTTTAGACGTTTTAATGAATTACCT
This sequence comes from Muribaculaceae bacterium, assembly GCA_028689665.1. Classification (GTDB taxonomy): domain Bacteria; phylum Bacteroidota; class Bacteroidia; order Bacteroidales; family Muribaculaceae; genus JAQVCR01. Next base: position 22,343 of record JAQVCR010000028.1, on the reverse strand, counting down.
AATTTTGTTGCCAAGCGATTAATATCGTCAATGTTTCCTACTACGGTAATGCGGTCGCCTACTTGAAGCATTAAGTTTGGACTAGCTAATAAATCGACACCGGCACGATTTACTCGAGTGGCATTTAGCTTATATCCCATTCGTAATCTTAACGAACCTATTTTACGACCATTGTATTCATTTTTTGTTATAACAATTCTTCTTGATACCACATCGCCCGGAGTAGAATCCCAATCCATCTTAACTACCGGACCTATAACTGAACGAAATGCATCTTCCTCTTGAACAGATAGCACAGTAAGAAGTAAATCTCCGGTACCAATTATAGTTTGAGAATTTGGTACAACTATATCTCCTGATGACTTTTTGATTCGTGAAATGACAAAGTTACGGTCGATTATGTCATGAAGTTTCGATATTGTCAAGCCATTGATTAATTTGTTGCTAACTTCAAACGTTACGACATGAGGTTTTAACTGGCTTTGTTCATTTTCTGCTTCTATATTTTCTGTTTCGGCTTCTAATTTAATTTTAAAGAATACTTTCAGTAGAATCATAGATAATATAATTCCTAGAACACCTAGTGGATAGGCTGCTGCATATCCCATCGACATTCCCTGAACTGCTTGAGCTGTTTCTGCCGTAGTCCCGTGAACTTCTATTAATGTCTGTTGAGCGGCTCCAAGTCCTGGCGTATTTGTTACTGCTCCAGATAGCACACCTACTAAATCGGTGATTGAGATAGAACCTACTGTGAAATAAATAGATAATGTTACTACAATATTTAGTATTATTATTAATACAGCTAGACCATTCAGCCGTAATCCTCCTTCTTTAAATGAAGAGAAAAAACCAGGCCCAACTTGCAGACCGATGGAGAAGATAAATAAAATAAGACCAAATTCTCTTACAAAGTGTAGTATCTCTGTATTAACTGCAAATTGAAAATGTCCCATTATCAATCCCACAAATAATACGAATGTTACACCCAACGAAACGCCGAAAATCTTAATTTTTCCGAGTCTCACGCCTACTGCTATTACGAATGCGTACAAGAGTACGACGTGAGCAATAGAATCTTTATTAAAAAGCAATGCTTCAACCCAAGTCAAATCCATAAGGATAAATGTAGATTATTGTGATTATAAAATTTTATTACGATGTAATATGAATTATATTGCAAAGGTAGGTTTTTTTTCGGTACTAAACCAATTTTACAGCATTAAATATGTTATAAAGCATAATTTTGTTTTTATCTATGATGGTATCATAATAATTAAATTTATTTGGCTTAGCTTATAAATAAAAGAAAAAGGTACATCAATAATTTTGATGTACCTTCAAGTTATGTAATAATAAATTATTATTCAGGATCTTGTCCCCATTGTTGTTTGGCAAGACGACGATAATTATTATAGCGCCATTGAGCATTTTCTTTAGCTGCTTCAAATAATTGTTCTGCTTCGGCAGGGTATTGTTTCATTACCGATGCATAACGAACTTCACCTTTAAGGAATGCTGTGAAGTTATCCCAATTTGGCTCTTTACTATCGAGTGTGAAAGGATTTTTACCTTCTAGCTCTAAAGTTGGATTGTAACGCCATAGATGCCAATATCCACAAGCTACTGCATTTGCTTCTTCTTGTTGAGCTTTACCCATTCCTGCTTTTAGCCCGTGATTAATACATGGAGCGTAAGCTATGATGATTGATGGGCCGTCGTATGCTTCTGCTTCGCGAATAGCTTTTAATGTCTGAGCTTGATCTGCTCCCATTGCTATTTGTGCTGCATATACATATCCGTATGTCGAAGCTATAAGGCCAAGGTCTTTTTTGCGAATTCTCTTACCAGATGCTGCAAATTTAGCGATGGCACCGAGAGGTGTTGCTTTAGATGCTTGACCACCGGTGTTTGAATACACTTCGGTATCGAGTACTAGTATATTTACATTTTTGCCTGATGCTAAGACGTGGTCTAATCCACCGAATCCGATATCGTAAGATGCGCCATCACCACCGATAATCCATTGTGAACGTTTAACTAGGTAATGACTTAGCTCTTTAAGCTTTGCACATATACCACAGCCGTTTTCAGCTCCGGTTTCAATCATTGGAACTAGTTTGTCGGCAATAGCTCTGCTCTTATCGGCATCTTCTTTTACTTCAAGCCATTCTTGAGCTAAAGTCTTAAATTCGGCAGGTGTAGCATCTTCAGCTATTGCACCTTGAAGAAGCGATTCGACGCGTGAACGCATTTTCTCGTTAGCTAATACCATACCCATACCAAATTCACAGAAGTCTTCGAATAAAGAGTTAGCCCAAGCCGGACCTTGTCCTTTTTCGTTTTTAGTATATGGAGTAGATGGAACAGAACCTGAGTAGATTGAGCTACAGCCTGTTGCATTAGCCACCATTTCGCGATCTCCAAATAGTTGTGTGATTAGTTTTACATAAGGTGTCTCACCACAACCAGAACATGCGCCTGAGAACTCAAATAGGGGAGTAGCAAATTGTGAATTTTTCACATTCGACTTGATGTCTATAAGATTTTGCTTGCTTGTAACTTTTGTTGTGCAGTAATCCCAATCTTTTTGTATGTCAATTTGTGTCTCAAGAGGCTTCATTTCTAGAGCCTTGTTGCCTTTTTTACCAGGACATACGTCAACACAGTTTCCACAGCCAAGACAGTCAAGTACATCGACAACTTGAGCAAATTGTAAGCCTTCTAAGCCTCTACCAATTGTGTTAAGGGTGTCGCCTTCGGTAAATGGTGATGCTTGCATTTCGGCAACATTTAATAAGAATGGACGAATTGCAGCGTGAGGACAAACGTAATCGCATTTGTTACATTGGATACAATTTTCTGAATTCCATTGAGGAACGAATGCTGCAACACCACGACGTTCGTATTTTGCAGTTCCTTGATGCCAAGTGCCATCTTCAATTCCTTTGAATGCTGATACTGGAAGTAAATCTCCATCTTGTCCATTAATAGGACGTACTATATTGTTGATGAATTCTGGATCGTTATTTGATGTTGTTGCATCATCGTTAAGATTAGCCCATGAAGGATCTACTGCCAATACGTTATATTCATTACCACGATCTACAGCTGCATAGTTCTTGTTTACAACATCTTCACCTTTTTTGCCGTATGATTTAACAATGAATTTCTTCATTTGTTCTACTGCAAGGTCTACTGGTATTACTTCAGTGATACGGAAGAAAGCTGACTGTAAAATTGTGTTTGTGCGATTGCCTAAACCAATTTCTTGAGCTATTTTAGTTGCATTGATGTAATAAAGTGTAACATTGTTTTGAGCAAGATATTTCTTAACATTTGCCGGTAGGTTCTTAGCTAGCTCTTCACCTTCCCATATAGTATTTAATAGGAATGTTCCACCTTTTTGAAGCCCGCGAGTAACATCGTACATGTGTAGATATGCTTGAACGTGGCATGCAACAAAGTTAGGTGTGTTAACTAAATATGTAGAGCGAATTGGCTCATCTCCGAATCTTAAGTGTGAACAAGTGAAACCACCCGATTTCTTTGAGTCGTAAGAGAAATATGCTTGACAATATTTATTTGTGTTATCACCGATTATTTTTACCGAGTTTTTATTAGCTCCTACGGTACCATCAGCACCAAGACCATAGAATTTAGCTTGGAATAATCCTTTTCCTCCTAAAGCAATTTCTTCTTTTTGAGGAAGTGAAGTGAAAGTAACATCATCTACAATACCAATTGTGAAGCCGTTCTTTGGCATTGGAAGTGCTAGATTTTCGTATACTGATATGATTTGTGCCGGTGTTGTGTCTTTTGAGCCAAGACCATAGCGTCCACCTACGATAAGTGGGGCATTTTCTTTTCCGTAGAAACATTCTTTTACGTCAAGATATAATGGCTCTCCGTTTGCTCCCGGTTCTTTTGTGCGGTCTAATACTGCAATTTTTTTTGCTGTAGCAGGTACTGCAGCTAGGAAGTGCTTAGCCGAGAATGGGCGATATAGATGAACACATACTAAACCTACTTTTTCGCCATCAGCAACTAGATGATCGATTGCTTCTTTGGCAGCCTCGGTTACTGAACCCATAGCAATAATTACTCTTTCGGCATCATCTGCTCCATAGTAATCGAATAAGCCATGTTTGCGGCCGGTAATTGCAGCTATTTTATTCATATAGTCTTCTACAATTGCAGGAACTGCTTCGTAGAAGCTATTGCTTGATTCGCGATGTTGGAAGAATACGTCGGGGTTCTCTGCCATACCGCGAGCTACTGGATTTTCTGGATTCAATGCGCGAGCACGGAATTCTGAAAGTGCTTCTTGATCGATTAGCGGAGCTAGATCGTCATTTTCGAGTGCTTCAATTTTCTGAATTTCATGAGAAGTTCTAAAGCCGTCGAAGAAGTTTATGAAAGGTACGCGTGATTTAATTGTAGCTAGGTGTGCTACTCCGGCTAAGTCCATTACTTCTTGTACTGAACCTTCGGCTAGCATAGCAAATCCTGTTTGACGAGTTGACATTACGTCTTGATGATCGCCAAATATACAAAGTGCGTGAGAAGCTAATGTACGTGCAGATACGTGGAATACACAAGGTAAAAATTCTCCGGCTATCTTATACATATTAGGTATCATTAGCAACAATCCTTGTGATGCTGTATAAGTTGTGGTTAATGCCCCTGCTTGTAACGAACCGTGAAGTGCACCTGCTGCACCTGCTTCTGATTGCATCTCTTGAACTAAAACAGTCTCGCCAAAAATATTTTTGCGACCTGCAGCAGCCCATTCATCGACATATTCAGCCATTGTCGATGAAGGTGTGATAGGATATATAGCAGCTACTTCAGAGAACATATAGCTCACGTGTGCAGCGGCTTGATTACCATCACATGTCAAGAATTTTTTTTCTTTACTCATCTTTGTAATCTATTTAATAATAAAATAATATACCAGTTATAGCATTATAAGCATATTACTTATGTGCTTAAGTGTGGAAATTTTAATACATTTAATATAATAAACCAGAACATAATATAACATTATATGGTGGTCAAATTGAAATAAAAATATTAGACTGCGAAATTAATAAAAATATACGGACTCTCAAAGATTATTGCACACTTATTAATTATGCGTGCCAAATTTTATTATATTTTGTAGTTGCATTAAAATATATAGAGCTAGTTGTTTACTAGCTCTATATATTATTATTTTAATCTGTTTATTAATTCTTCTATTGTCATCTTGTCTTGTTTGCCCTCGACCATATTTTTAACCATAATATTGCCTTCGGCTAATTCTGATTCTCCTACAATTGCTACAAATGGAATTTTTTTAGTGTCGGCATAGCTCATTTGCTTTTTCATCTTAGTGGCTTCGGGGTATATCTCGGCTGAGATACCTGCTTTTCGTAGTTTCATTATGTATTTTAATGATGCGCTAGCTTCTTTCTCGCCAAAATTCATAAAAATAATCTTAGACACGGCGCAGGTGTCGGCTGGATATAGATTTAGTGTATTTAGCACATCGAAAATTCTGTCGGCTCCGAAGCTAATACCCACTCCCGATACACCGTCCATTCCGAACACGCCGGTGAGGTTATCATATCGTCCTCCACCGGTGATACTCCCAATTTGTACATCGTTTGCTTTTACTTCGAGTATTGAACCTGTGTAGTAGTTTAGTCCACGCGCAAGTGATACGTCGAGTTCTAGTGTCGATTTTAATCCTATTTCCGAAAGGTTATCAATTACAAATATTAGTTCTTCGATACCTTTCATTCCTATTTCCGATGTAGAAAGTAACGACTTCAATGTATCAATTTTCTCGTCGTTCGATCCCGATAGTTGTAATAATGGCTGAAGTGTATCGATTGCATTTTCATTTATCCCTTTTTCTCGAAGTTCGGCATTTACATTTTCAATTCCTATTTTGTCAATTTTATCAATAGCAACTGTGATGTCGATAATTTTATCGGGAGCGCCGATAATTTCAGCAATACCACTTAATATTTTTCTATTATTTAGTTTTATTGTAATATTAATTCCGAATTTGTCAAATACATTGTCGATAAGTGATATTAATTCTATTTCATTAATTAGTGAATCGGAACCTACAACATCGGCATCGCATTGATAAAATTCACGGTAACGTCCTTTTTGTGGACGGTCGGCTCGCCATACCGGTTGTATCTGATATCGTTTGAAGGGGAATTGTAACTCATTTCGATGTTGTACTACATATCGTGCAAATGGAACTGTAAGGTCATATCTAAGTCCTTTTTCGCATAGTTGGGAAGTGAGTTGAGGGCAATTTCGATCAAGGAGTTGCTCATCGGTTGCTGATTTAAGAAAATCTCCGCTATTTAGTATTTTAAATAGTAGTTTATCACCTTCTTCACCATATTTGCCCATCAGTGTAGAAAGGTTTTCCATTGCCGGTGTTTCAATTTGTTGAAATCCGTATAGAAGGAAAGCTTCTTTGATAGTGTTGAAAATATAATTACGTTTCGCCATTTCTTCTGGCGAAAAGTCTCTTGTCCCTTTTGGAATTGATGGCTTTTGCATTTTTGTAAATACTACTTTATTTGTTGAATTGAGTGCAAAGTTAATAAATTAATTTCTTTGTCGACCGAGAAATATAAAAATGTAATATATTAATGTTGCAAGGCTGCCTAAAGCCGCAACAACATAGGTGTATGCGGCAGATTTCAAAGCATCTTTTGCATATTCTTCGTTTTGCCCATAAGTTATGTTTGCTTTGTTCAGCCAAGCGATTGCACGCTGGCTGGCATTAATTTCTACGGGTAGTGTGATAAAACTAAATAGGGTGGTAGTAGCAAATAGAACGATACCTGCTAATAATATACTGGGCATAGTCTCTATTAGTAATATTCCGGCAAGAAGAATCCATGTCATAAATTGTGAAGCAAAATTAACCACGGGTACAAGGGCCGAGCGCATTTTGAGTGGGGAGTATGCTTGTGCGTGTTGCACGGCATGACCACATTCGTGAGCCGCAACTGCAGCTGCTGCAATGCTGTTGCTGTTATATACATTGTCGCTAAGATTTACTGTCATATTTGTCGGGTTGAAATGGTCGGAAAGCATTCCCGGAGTATTAACTACGCTCACGTCATATATTCCATTCTCGTGAAGCATTTTTTCGGCAATTTGTTTTCCGGTAAGACCACTAGGGATTGGAATCTTAGAGTATTTTTCAAATTTGCTTTTTAGCGAAGATTGTACTAAATAGCTTATTACTGCTATTGCTATAAAAATCAAATAAATCATAATCTTAATATATTGGTTGTTTTGTATTAGCAATACAAAAATAATGCCAGTTACATATATTTACTGCAAATAATATAACTAATTTACTTAAAATAAATTTAATTGGTTGAGATTTTATTATTGATAATAAATATAGCTGTTATAATAATGAATAATAGCTTGTATATCTATTTTATTTTGGTATATTTGTTGTTATAATAACAACCAAATTTTACATTATGAACAAGACATCATTTATATTCCTTGCTAATGGGTTTGAAGAAATAGAAGCTTTAACGACAGTAGATGTTCTTAGAAGGGCAGAAATGCCTGTTGTAATGGTATCTATATCCGATTCTTTAGAGGTCGTTGGCGCTCATGGGATTATAGTAAAGGCAGATAAGTTGTTTGACGAGGTCGACTACAATGATGTAGAATGGCTTATACTTCCCGGAGGGATGCCAGGAGCTTCAAGACTTTCTGAGTTCTTACCTCTAAATGAGCTATTAGTATCTCATTATTCGGGTGGTGGTAAATTGGCGGCAATTTGCGCTGCTCCGTCAGTCGTGCTATCTCCATTGGGACTGCTCGATGGCAAGAATGCAACTTGCTATCCAAGTTTTGAAGACCATATGGGTAAAGCTCATCTTACATCTCGCCCGGTGGTGATCGATGGTAAGATAATTACAGCTTGTGGTCCATCGGCGGCTATGCAATTTTCGTTGGCTATAGTCTCGATGACAAAGGGTGATGACGAAGCTTATGATATAGCTAGTGGAATGTTGCTATATCCACAGCATCATCAATTCTATTTTTGAGAATAATTATTATTAATAAGAAAGTGGCATAGAATATTCATTAATATTCTATGCCACTTATTATTTATTTATACTATTAGTTGTTCTCAGGACGTAAGCGTCTTACAACTTCACCTGTGCGCCACATTTCACTATCATGTAGTGCTTTTAACTCAGCATTAAGTTTTTCGCGATAGTCGGGTTGACTATTTGTATCGATTGAGCGTTGAGCTTCGTTTCCTTTAGCTACTTCAGAATATAGCTTTTGGAATACTGGCTTAGTGGCATCGTGGAAAGGAACCATCCAATCTAATGCGCCACGTTGAGCTGTAGTTGAGCAGTTTGCATACATCCAATCCATACCTTTCTCGGCGAATAGAGGCATTAATGATTGAGTCAATTCTTCTACGGTTTCATTAAAAGCTTCAGATGGTGTGTGTCCATTCTCACGAAGTGTTTCAAATTGAGCAAGTAGTAAACCTTGAATAGCACCCATAAGAGTTCCACGTTCACCGGTAAGGTCGCTGTAAACTTCTTTTTTAAATGTAGTTTCAAACAAGTAGCCCGAGCCAACTCCAATACCGAGTGCAACAACTGTATCTTTTGCTTTACCTGTTGCATCTTGGAAAATTGCATAGCTTGAATTTAATCCACGTCCTTGTAGAAACATACGGCGTAATGAAGTACCCGATCCTTTAGGTGCAATAAGAATTACGTCGACATCTTTAGGAGGTACTATGCCGGTTCTTTCTTTATATGTAATTGCAAATCCATGAGAAAAGTATAATGTTTTGCCTGGAGTAAGATGCTTTTTGATAGTAGGCCACACTTCTATTTGTGCCGCATCTGATAGAAGATATTGAATAATAGTAGCACGTTTTGCTGCTTCTTCAATTTCAAATAGAGTTTCACCCGGTACCCAACCATCTGCAACGGCTTTATCCCAAGTTTTAGAGTCTTTGCGTTGACCTACAATAACATTGAATCCATTATCTCGGAGATTAAGACTCTGTCCGGGTCCTTGAACGCCATAACCGATAACTGCGATAGTTTCGTTTTTTAATACTTCTCTTGCTTTTTCCAAAGGAAATTCTTCGCGGGTAACAACATTTTCGTCAACGCCGCCAAAATTCATAATAGCCATAATCTTTATTCGTTTTAATTAGATTAGTAAATACTATATTTATTTATAAAATTCTTCTTTAAATATTATGCGAGAACGACAAATAGCTTCGTCATTATTAGTTATTTCTGCTCGGCAGTCGCTTGTCGCATCGTCAATTTTTATTTTTACATTCTCACCATAAGATGCTTCTTTAATATATGCTATTTCAAATCGTTGAATCGTGTGATTGTCAAGGAAATCGAGCGACCATTGATTTAAAAATAATTCAACATACTTGCAACTATTAACGTGTCGGTTGAAGTCGATGTCGCAATATTTGAATGTATAATCAATGATTCGGCCATCAGTAACCTGTCTCAGCCTTGATCTTTTATCAATAGGGCATTTGCGAGTCGAAATATTCTCGGTGATATAAGTGAACTTTGAAATGTCGACACTTTCGCGAGTAATACTATTAATAACTACCCAAATAGTGCAAGCATGGCCTAAAATGTTGCCATTGTCATCTGTTATGATAATATTACGTTCGGAGAAGTGCCGATTGAAATTTTCAATCCATGTTGTGAGCGTATAGTTTTCGTTAACTTTAGGATAGCGTTCCATTTCTATTATTACTCTTGATAGCACCCAAGATTCTTTGTCTTTGACAAGAGTGGCATATCCTACATTCCAGCTATTAGCATGAAGAGTAGATACTTCAATAATTCTTGATACGAGCAATGTTAATGGCATTCTTTGCTGAGGGTTGCATTCTGCCGGAGTTAAAAAATATCGTTTAGAATATTCTTTTAGTTGATTTGTCATGATTGCATTTTGTCCTTTCTGCTTTTTTGCTCTTCAATATAATCGGTTACATATTCAATTGTCGATTTAGTTACCGCTACTCTTCCGCTTCTTACAAATTGCGTTATTCCATATTGTTTAAGCTCATTAAATAGCGACTCTGTTTCTTCAGAGTGTCCCGATTTTTCAAGTACAGTGTATTCTTTTGTTATTTCTAGAATGCGAGCATTATGCTTGCGAATAATCTGTTCAAGATTTTCTTCTTCAAGAAGTTTGTTTGTCGGTACTTTATACAGTGCAATTTCTTGATACACAATATCTTTGTTGGTATAAAAGAATGCCTTCAATACATCAATTCTTTTTTCTATCTGTTTTACTACTTTTTCCATTGTCTCTTGGTCGCTATAAGTAGTAATAGTGAATTTATGTATTCCTTTAATAGATGAGGGTGATACAGAGAGGCTTTCAATATTCAATTTACGGCGAGTGAATATAATAGAAATCTGATTAAGAAGTCCTACTCTGTTCTCAGAGAATACTGTAATTGTATATAAAATATTATCCATATCGTTATTGTTTAATATATTTTTCGGTTGAATTTAGCATTAATTCGTTAATGGTGTGTCCTGCAGGAATCATCGGAAATACCATACCTTTCTCTTCAACCTTAATATTTAGTAAATAAGAGCCTTTGTTATTTAGCATTCTTTCGATTGCACCATCGAGCTCTTCTCTAGATTCTACGTCTTCGGCTTTGATGCCATAGGCGTTGGCTATCATTTTGAAGTTTGGATTTACCAGTGGTGTCTGTGAATATTTTTGATTAAAAAATAGCTCTTGCCATTGTCTTACCATTCCTAGAAAATTATTATTTAAGATTATAATCTTAATATCAATTCCATATTGTAAAATCACTCCAAGCTCTTCTATTGTCATCTGTATTCCGCCATCTCCGGTAAAATAACATATTGTTCGTTCGGGAGCTCCAAATTTTGCTCCAATTGCAGCCGGTAATCCGAACCCCATAGTGCCGAGTCCTCCTGATGTAATAATGCTTTTTGTGTGATTAAATTTAAAATATCGAGCCGAAAGCATCTGGTTTTGACCTACATCGGTTACTAATACGGCATTGTGTCCTGTGGCTTCTGATATTTTATTAACAACTTCTCCCATGTGAATATCTTCGCTCTCTGGATATATTTCGGGTTTGATCACTTTTTCTGTTTCTACTTCATCACAGCTTTTGAAAGAATCTAGCCATTCGGTATGCGATTTCTTTTCGATAAGTGGAATTAGTGCTTTAATAACCATTTTGGCATCGCCATGAATTGAAGCTGTGGTTTTTACATTTTTGTCAAATTCTGATTCGTCAATATCTATATGTATAACTTTGGCTTGCGCAACATATTGCTTTGCATCTCCTGTAACTCTATCATCAAAACGCATTCCTATTGCGATGAATAGATCGCAATCGAGTGTGTGGTAATTTGCTCCGATATTTCCATGCATTCCGAGCATTCCTTTATAAAGATAGTGGTCGCTCGGTATTGTTGACAATCCTAGAAGTGTGTTTGTAACAGGAATATCGGCTTTTTCGGCTAGTTTTAGTAATTCTTCTTCAGCCTCAGAGAGCATTATGCCGTGTCCTGCGGCTATCATTGGCCGTGATGAATTATTTATCATCTCGGCTACTTTTACTATCTCGGCTTTGTCTATTTCCGGAACTGGAATATAGCTGCGAATATAATTACACTTCTTATAACTCCATTTCATTTCGCCTACTTGTGCATTTTTAGCAAAGTCGAGTACTACCGGACCCGGACGACCTGATGATGCGATATAAAAGGCTCGTGCCACAGCCCATGGGATATCTTCTGCATTACGTATTTGATAGCTCCATTTAGTAACGGGTTGGGTGATGCCAATGACATCTGTCTCTTGAAAAGCATCGGTGCCAAGGAATGCGCTGGAAATCTGTCCTGTTATTACTACTAACGGAGTGCTATCCATCATTGCATCGGATATACCTGTAATTAGATTTGTTGCGCCCGGACCTGATGTGGCTATTACAACACCCGTCTTTCCTGAAATGCGTGAATACCCTTGAGCTGCATGGGTAGCACCTTGCTCGTGCCTGACTAAGATATGATTTAGTTTTTCTCTATAATCGTATAAGCAATCGAATACAGGAATAATTGCACCACCCGGATAACCAAATATTGTGGTTACGCCTTCTTCGATTAATGCTTTTATTAATGCTTCTGCGCCTTTAATTTTCTGACTCATAATTATATAATTGTGAAGATGAGTATTAATTATAATTCTCTAACGCCACCTTTGTCAGCCGATGATACCATCGATGAATAGGCTTTAAGTGCTTTAGAAATTATTCTTTCTCTCGCTATTGGGGTAAATGCCGATGTCCCGCGCTCTTGTTCTTTGATTCGTCGTGCGTTTAATGTTTCGTCGGCTACATTTACTGTGATTTTACGTTCGGGAATATTTATATCTATTATATCTCCACTTTTGACAAGACCGATATTGCCACCGGCTGCTGCTTCGGGCGATATGTGTCCGATTGATAGTCCTGATGTGCCTCCTGAGAATCTACCATCGGTAATTAATGCACATTCTTTGCCTAAATGCTTTGACTTTATATATGAAGTGGGGTAGAGCATTTCTTGCATTCCCGGACCGCCTTTAGGACCTTCGTAGGTAATTACTACTACATCTCCGGCTTTGACTTTGTCGCTTAGAATTCCTTCTACTGCATCATCTTGAGATTCAAAGACTACAGCTTTTCCTGTGAAGTGGAAAATGCTTTCGTCTACACCAGCGGTTTTAACAACACAACCATCTTTGGCTATATTACCATATAAGACTGCAAGGCCACCATCTCTGACATAAGCATGTTCAATGTCTCTTATGCAACCCGTTGCTCGGTCGGTATCTAGCTCGGTATAAGTTGAGCTTTGGCTTCCAAGCTTTATGTTATATCCGCCTCTGGGTGCGCTTCTCCATATCTCTGTTGCTTCGTTATCTATGTTTTTCCCTTCGAGAGCATATTTATTAATGGCATCGTTAAGAGTCATTCCATCAACTCTCTTAACCGATGTGTCGATTATTCCACATTTGGCTAATTGATACATAATCGACATTATACCTCCGGCTCTATTTACATCTTGAATATGATATTTTGAGTTTGGTGCAACTTTGCATAATACCGGAGTCTTTCGTGAGAGATTATCTATATCTTTCATTGTGAAATCGACTTCGGCTTCGTGTGCAATAGCGAGCAAATGTAATACTGTATTTGTACTTCCCCCCATTGCTATATCTAGTGTCATAGCGTTTAATATTGCTTTTCTTGTAGCAATGCTTCGAGGCAAAACAGAGTTATCTCCGTCGTTATAATATTTATAACAGTTATCAACTATTAGATTAGCTGCTTTACTGAACAGTTTTTTTCTATTAGCATGTGTAGCAACAATTGTTCCGTTCCCCGGAAGAGCTAAGCCTAGAGCTTCGTTAAGACAGTTCATAGAATTGGCTGTGAACATTCCGGAGCAAGATCCGCAAGTAGGGCAACCACAACGTTCGAGTAAAGTTATTTTATCATCATCAATACTTTCATCTGCCGAATCAATCATAATATCGATTAGGTCTAAATCACGTTTGCCTAATTTCCCGGCTTCCATTGGGCCACCCGAAACAAATATTGTAGGAATATTAAGTCGCATAGATGCCATGATCATTCCCGGAGTAATCTTATCGCAATTGCTTATACACACCATTGCGTCGGCACGGTGAGCGTTTACCATATATTCTATGCTGTCGGCTATTATGTCGCGAGAAGGGAGAGAATAAAGCATTCCATCGTGTCCCATAGCGATACCATCATCGATGGCAATAGTATTAAATTCGGCAGCAAAGCAACCAAGTTTCTCAATTTCTGATTTTACTTCTTGTCCTATCTCATGCAGGTGAGTATGTCCCGGGACAAATTGTGTGAATGAGTTTACTATTGCAATTACTGGTTTTCCCATTTGCTCTTCTTTCATTCCATTAGCTCTCCATAATGCTCTTGCGCCAGCCATTCTACGACCTAGCATTGTAATGCTGCTTCTTAATTGATTTGCCATAATATTGTTATAAAAAAAGCCTTTCTCGTATCTTGCGAGGAGAAAGGCTTTTATGATAAATATTTACATTATTAAAATATAATTATATTTTTACACGCACATCTCCTCATTATTCATTCCAGAAGAATAATGTTATTCACGACGACCACTAGAATAGGTGAAATGTGAGAAATAGATGTGGTGTTATTATCCATTTTGCTTTTGTTTTCTATTATTTGATTGCAAATTTATAACCTATTATTATATTAAGCAAATAATTTAAAGAAATAATGATGAAAAAGTTACTAATTAATTATTTTGTCGCATAAATAGTGATAAATAGTAATGTAAAAAGTTTGTAATATTAATGATTGTAACTTGATGGCTTTCATGTTTAAAAAAACTATTATAAAAAAATGCGGAGCTCCATTTATAGTGAAACTCCGCTATCAAAAAAAATATTATTAAGCTATATATCTATAGAGCCTTTAATTATTTCATCGGTTAATGCTATGTCGATAACATCTTTTACAGTCTTTACGTAGTGAAAAGTCAATCCATTAAGATATTCTGGTTTAATCTCTTCAATGTCTTTTTTATTGTCATTGCATAGAACGATATCGGTTATCCCGGCACGTTTTGCCGCAAGAATTTTTTCTTTTATTCCTCCAACGGGTAATACCTTGCCTCGAAGAGTTATTTCACCAGTCATAGCCAAGTGATCTTTCACTTTGCGCTGGGTAAAGATTGATGCTAGCGATGTAGCCATTGTAATACCAGCCGATGGTCCATCTTTAGGAATGGCACCTTCTGGTACATGGATATGAATGTTGTATTTATCGAATAGCTCATAGTCGATTTTGAATAAAGAGCTGTGAGCTTTTAAATATTGTAATGCAATAATTGCAGATTCTTTCATTACATCTCCAAGATTGCCTGTCAAGGTTAGCTTTTCGCCTTTACCTTTCGATAACGATGATTCAACAAAAAGAATTTCACCTCCGACAGCAGTCCATGCTAATCCTGTAACAACTCCTGCAAAGTCGTTTCCTTCATATTTATCGCGAGTATATTCTTCTACACCAAGCAATTCTCTTACCTTTTCAAGAGTAATAACTTTTGGATATTCTTCATCAGAGGCTTTTAGTCGAGCGATACGACGTAATACTTTTGCTATTTTTTTGTCAAGCTCTCTCACGCCCGATTCTCTTGTGTAGGATTCGATTATTTTGGCTAACGAATTTTTAGGAAAATCAATTTCTTTCTTTTCAAAGCCGTGATTCTCTAATTGCTTAACAACTAGGTGCTTGCGTGCTATTTCAATTTTCTCTTCAATAATATAACCCGATACGTCGATCAATTCCATACGATCTAGTAGCGGTTGTGGAAGATTTACTAGTGAATTAGCAGTTGCAATAAAAAATATTTTTGATAAATCGTAGTCTAAATCAATAAAATTGTCGTGGAAATGATTGTTTTGTTCCGGATCTAAGACTTCTAGCAATGCTGATGAGGGATCGCCTTTGAAGTCTTGTCCAAGTTTGTCTATTTCATCTAGGACAAAAACCGGATTAGAGCTTTGTCCTTTAATTAATCCTTGTATTATTCGTCCGGGCATAGCTCCGATATATGTGCGTCGATGACCTCTGATTTCGGCTTCGTCGTGAAGTCCTCCGAGTGATATGCGTACATATTTTCTATTAAGGGCATCGGCTATAGATTTTCCTAACGAAGTTTTTCCTACTCCCGGAGGGCCATATAGGCAAATGATAGGAGCTTTCATATCACTTCTTAGTTTAAGAACAGCTAGATGCTCAATAATTCTATCTTTTACGTTCTCGAGTCCGTAATGGTCTTTGTTAAGTTGCTTTTCAACTTTCTTGAGATTGAAATTATCATTAGTAAATTCGTTCCATGGTAAGTTAAGAAGAGAGTCTAGATAATTAAATTGGACAGAGAAATCGGGAGATTGTGGGTGTATTCGTTCAAGTTTCTTTATTTCTTTAGCGAATACGGCGGCAATTTCTTTGCCCCATTTCTTTTTGCTGGCACGCTTGTTAAGCTCTTCAATATCTTGATCTTGAACAGAATCGCCAAGCTCATCTTGTATTGTCCTTATTTGTTGCTGTAAAAAATGCTCACGTTGTTGCTGAGTAATATCTTCGCGAGTTTTGGATTGGATATCAGCTTTTATTTCAATTAGTTGAGCTTCTTTAGTAAGCAGTGAATACAGTGAATAGGCACGTTTTTTTATCGATGGCTGTTCTAGAAGTTTTTGTTTTTGTTTTGGCTCTATTGGGAAATTTGCGGCTAGGAAATTGATTAAATAGAATGGACTATCAATATTCTTTATCGCAAAAAACATTTCTTTACCTTCATCTCCAATGTTTTGGAGAATTTTATATGTTAGGTCTCTTATGGAGCTCATTAGCACCATGAATTCTTGGTCGTCTTCTTTTGGCATTACCTCGTTAAGAGTGGTAATTTTCCCTTTTATATATGGAACCGACGATGTTATTTCATCGAGATGAAAACGTCCGCGACCTTGTAATATTACATTTGTAGAATTATCGGGTAATTCCAATATCTTGACAATATCGGCTATTACTCCGATTGAATTAAGTTCATCAAAATTAGGATCTTCTGTTTTGCCATTTTTTTGGCATATTACGCCAATAGGTTTTTTTAATCGTTGCGCTTCGCTAATAAGATTTAATGATTTCTGACGACCTACAGCCACAGGAAGAGTTACATTTGGAAAAAGTACCATGTTTCGTAGTGCCAAAATTGGCATATCATCAACATCGAGCTCCTTAATGTCATCTTCATTGTCTTCACCAATTTTAATTTCGGCTACGATAGGCATAATGTGTGATGTCTCGTCATTAAGTTCATTATCAAAGTCTTTGAAATAATTTATCATAATTTATCAGAATTGTCAGATGTGTTATTTAATTTATCTGAGATAGTATAATGATACTATTGCAAATAAAGTGCCAAAATTACTCAAATAGTTTTATCTTAAGAAATTTAAATCATTCAAATCAAGAATAAATGATATTTCTTCTATAAATTTGTAATATTATAGCTAAATAACAATCGAATGAGGGAAAATATATTTCGTTTTAAACAATTCTGTGTAATAAACAAGAATAGTGCGATGAAAGTGGGTACTGATGGTGTCTTACTTGGTGCTTGGTGTGATGTCTCAGATCGATCGCAGAGGATTTTAGATATTGGAGCCGGTACCGGGTTGCTATCGTTGATGATGGCTCAGCGTGCTATAAATGCATATATTGTTGGAATTGAAATAGATGCCGATGCTTATGGTGAAGCATGTGATAATGTTGCAGGTTCGGCGTGGAGTGATAGGATAGAAATGCGAAATATAGATTTTACTAATTTTATTGTTGGCGATAATGAGAAATTTGACATAATTATTTCTAATCCTCCTTTTTTTGACAATGGTATTTTGTCTAACGATTCTTCTCGAGCAATGGCACGTCATTCGTTTTCTTTATCGTTAGATTTATTAATTGAACGAGTAGCTAAATTATTGACAAAAGAAGGAAAGTTTTCTTTTATCTATCCGGCTTCGAGCATCGACAAGATAAGAAATTTAGCTGTAAAGAATAACTTATTTATTTCTCGCATCACGATGGTTAGACCTACAAAAGATATTTTGCCTAAGCGTGTACTTTGCGAATTGTCTATTTCTAATTGCCCTGTTTTAGAGAATGAATTAGTTATAGAGGAGGGCAGGCATATTTACACACAAGATTATATTTCTCTTACGAGAGATTTCTATCTAAAGATGTAGTTTTGGTTTAATGGGATAAAATCAAAACAAGATGGCATCTATTAATAAATAAAGCTATTTACAGCATTCTCATATTTAGCGAGCGATGAGCTTTTCTTAATCAATTTTGTCGTTTTGTGGTCAATAAAATCGGGGGCATAATTCCAAAAAGGTTTGATTTTAGCTAGAATGTGGGAATCGCCTTGTAGTGTATCTTTATAATAATTATATATCTGATTGCTGAATGTCATAAATTCAGCAATTTCTAGTTTCTTTCCATTTTGATATTCGCGTGCTAATGCTGGATTATAAAGGAGTCCACGCCCAATCATAATGGCTTTTAGCTTAGGATATTTCATCACAATGCTATTAATATTGTCGACAGTTAATATGTCTCCGTTATAGACAATGGGGATTGATGTAGCATTATAAATTTCATCAAATTGATTTATTAAAATATCGCCTGTATATTGTTGCTTGGCTATTCTGGGGTGAATAGTAAGCTCAGTCGGCTTAAATTTTTCTATTTCGGGTATCAAATTAATTAATTCATTGTCAGCCTTTAATCCTAAACGAGCTTTAATAGAAAATTGGATATCATTTTTGTACTGTGTCAGCTCTTTTAGCATTTCTATTACTAGCTCGGGATAGCAAAGCATTCCAGCTCCTTGCTTTTTGTTTGTGATTGGAGGAAAAGGACAACCAATGTTTATGTCTATTTCTTTGTACCCCAGAGAGATGATGTGTTCTGTGGTTCGTTTAGCGTTGTCGGGCTTAGATGCTAATATCTGTGGTATTATGTTTAGCCCTTGGTTGTTTTCAATTGCAATGTCGCGTATGTCTTTTTTCCTTATTTCGCCATGCTCTATGCGCATAAAAGGGGCATAGTATTTACTTATGCCCCCAAATATATTATTATGTAATCTGCGCCAAATTGCTTCGGTAAAGCCTTGTAATGGTGCTGAATAGATGTCGATCATTTTAATTTTTTATTTACTTATCAATAGGCGACAAAGGTAAATAAAAAATTGCAAGTATTATAAAATTCTAGAAATTAATACTAAATCCTAAACTACCATTCACTTTTGCTGCATCTACCGGTATAAATTGTTTGCTATATGTTGCTAAGAAATAGTCCATACCGATGAAGAAATTTACTGCTCCCGGGTGGAAATTCAATACGGCTCCTAGAGAACCTCGTACATTTGATAATGAGCCATTTACACTTGCATTAAACCAATTCCACGGGCGGAAATTTGCTGTAACCATAGCTTCGGTATAAGTTTTAGGTGCGCCTAATCTCATAGAGCCGAGTAAACCAAAAGAAATTTTATTATTTAGTATGCCATATTCACCGGCAGCCCTAATGGTTGTGTATAGAGATTTAGTTTGTGTTACTGTTGCGTCCTCTTTTGTATATTCTACAAGTCCTTTTAGATTATCCCATACTTCGTCGGCTGCATCATCAAAGTCATTTGAGCCATCGGGCTTGTCTTCTACTCCAATGTTTGTAAATCCGGTAAATTCAAATTCTTTATTTTTGTTAGATGCTTTTTGGCAGTCGTTCCAGCTCATAAATCCCAAGTCGGTTACCGCCAAAGAAACTGTTAGGTTGTCATTAATTTTGTAGATTGCTCCTAAATCTAATCCTAAGCCAAAGCCAGCTACTCCAAAATCCTCGAATTTAAATTCATCAATTTTGTTATTGTTGGTGGTTGTCATATTTGCACCCTTTGAAGCAATAAGTGAGCTTGTCTGCTTAATCATCCATTTAGAATCGGACATATAAATTTTCATATTGTTCGCTTCAGTTTCTGCGTATGCCATACCTAATAGTACTTTTAACTTAGCTCCCACAGATAGCTTGTCATTAATTTTGCGAGAATGTCCAAATGCTAATTCTCCATAATTCTGTGTGGTGGCTTTGATGTCGGATATATCATATTCAGTATAAGCTGAATTTGGATCTTGTCCTGTTTTCAAGAAGGTAAAAATACTCTTTGGCAGATAAACGCCGGTGTTGCTCTTTACATTAATACCAATAGTGTTGCTACCGCCCCAGGCATTGAATCCGACGCTAATAATGTTAATTCCTAAGTCTGCTTCAATAATATTATTGTCCTTAAATTTGCTTAAAGCATCTTCTGCACTTATGCTTGAGTGTAGGAATGTAACCATTTCGTTTGAATTTGTCCCGGGTCGTAAAAATGCTCCAAGACCGATATTAGAATTTGTACCAACATACAAATTTCCTAAAGCAGGAAATGTTACATATCCACTTTCTGACGTAAATGCCGGATTTAAATTATGTCTCTGGTTATTTCCTTCAAGAAAATAAAGAGAGTGTAATGTCTGTGCTGACATGAATAATCCTGATAGAGAGATTAGGCCAGCAGATAATATATATTTAAATGATTTTTTCATAACTTTCGTTGTTGTGTTTTGTTGTTATATTTCTGTTAGCTAAAATGTTACAGTTACACCATCAGGTATTTTAACCAATATATTTTTTATTAATATATATTGTTTACTCTTTAGTGCTATTTCACCCGTAATTGAGTTTTTTGCTGTAACGTAGTATATAATCTTGTCTAAAGCTTCTAGTTGACTACTATTTTGAGGCTCTGTGAGTGTGATTTGTATTTGTGAAGTAGTTTCAGAACTTTCGACAGCATCAGAATTTTTAGCCGATGCGAGTACGCATTTGTCTAGTCCTACATTAATTTCTTTTAACTCGTTGCCATTAATGTCGTATAGTTTAACATCAAATTTTAGATCGGTAGGAATTGCATTTATTGCTTCGGCAGTTACAATAATTCTATTTGTTTTATTCGCTACATCTTTCAAATCATTTAATAGATCCTCGATTGAGTCTTTGTATTCTAATTCAATATTAGAAAATTCAAATGGTGCATCAATATCGTAGTTGCCAACAAGATCGTAATTTCTTCCTAGCTCTATACCTTGAGATTCTGTGTTGCTGGTGGCTGTAAAGTTATTGGCTTCGATTTTGAATGCTTCAGGAATCTTCTTTAATAAAGTAGATAGTTTTGGCTCAATAATGTTTGTAATTCCGGTAGTTACATTTTTTGCTTTGTTGGAAATTAAGAAATTGTTTTTACTATTTCCTTTTATAGAATTATTTCCGGTAAGATTAATCACTACTGCTTCACCATCGGCTCTATTATTGCTATTGCTCCATGGGGTGATAGTTAATGAGGTGGCTAGGTCTAAGTCGATTGTATTGTTTATGCTAAAATTAAAACCGAGATTACTAAGTTCAAAGCTCGAATTTTCCCCTTTTACAAAATCGGGAATGTCGTTTAGAAGTAATGTTTCGGATATTGAAGCATCGGGCTTCATATCTCCGTTAACTTTAGTAATATTGGTAGTTGGCACACTGTAATTAAATTTTAATGATGCATTTGTTGCCGTTATTTGTGATGGGTTAACGGTTATGCTCGCTAATGCACTTATTGAGAACTCCTTGTCAAGCACTATTGAAAGATTACCCGGAGTGCCTTTTATATAATTGCTCCCTTCGGGAATTATTGCACGAGGAATTTTTATAATAATTTGGTTTGTTGTAATACTTGGACTGAATGTGATGTCATTTGCTTTATATATGTTATAACCATTTGATGGCTTAATCACAGCTCCTGAGTTATCGAGAACTTCTAGAATATCAGGAATTTTAATTTGAATATTAGTTAATTTAATTTGTTTTACCCCTGTTGGAACATTTACTGTTAGAGAAAGGTTAGTAGTAAGATTTTTATTGTTAAAATCAATGCTATTAATTTTTTGTACCTCTTTTGGTAATTTTGTATTAACGGTGTAATGTCCCGGATCTGGTTTTATTTCAATATTATCAATAGTTATATCGGTATTAATAAGCTGATTCCCATCTGGTATTGCAATATTTACATCACCAATAATAGGGTTAAGTCCTGTTACAATAACCGGATTGATTTGTGCCACAGATGTGTTGAATTGACCATCTGCGTTTAGTTCGTAAATACCATTATTATTAACAGTCAGGTCTTCTGATTCTTTGATTATACGATTGAGCATGATTTTGTCTGTTTTCCCTACAGGGACAGAAAAATTTCCACCAATAGTAATATCAGAGTTAATGTCTTTAGAAAGATCATAAGAATCATCGCACGAAGTACTTGAAAAAAGCAATAAAGTACCTCCAAGCATTAGGATAATAGGAATAGATTTTTTCATAAAAATGATGTTTAATTTTTTTTTCATACAATAATCAAAGTTAGTATAATTATTTTCAATAACAAAAATATATAACAAAAACCCGTTGGCGGAATTAATTTAAGTTGATAAATATGAGTAAAAAGTTGTACATGTCGCTGATTTTTAGTAACTTAGTGGTGATTAAAACATTAAGTTCAAACCATCGTATGTACAACCTTTATGCA
>JAQVCR010000046.1 GCA_028689665.1 Muribaculaceae bacterium | reverse complement strand
ATTCAAAAAAACGAGGTATGCAGGAAACTGCATACCTCATCTGAATAATAAAAATTAGATTTTAACTGAAAAAAATTAAATCATATCTAGAGCTTTAGAAAAGATGGAGAGAGTAATAAAGGCAAAGAATAATCGTAAAATTCAAACGACGCAATAGAGTTTCATCATATAGTAAAAAGCTATTAATCTTCATCGATACCACGAATATTACTCTCTTATATAAAGCTCACGATTTATATATATATAACATCTATTTAAGATGAAAAGTTCATTAGCTGTAACACATAGCGTTGGTAAGCACAGCTTTATTTTAAGGATATAAATATTATTCGAACCCGAAAGCAATATTATCGATCCATAGAGTCATTCCAACCGTTCCGGTATAAGCAGTCCCGCACCCCGACGAAGCCATTACCAACACATGAGTAGGGGTTTCGTTGGCATCAGCCCAACCTTCTTCGATCACCGGCACCATCTTTCCTTTGCTGTTACGCGCATAGTATGCGTTGTTTTTATCTATAAGTCCCATATATGATTTATAGAAAGGCTGATTTGTAATATTTCCATAATGCACTTTAATACGGTGGTCGTTAACCCAGTTGCTTAAAGAGCTACCAAATCGTTCACGTCCAGTACCCACCCTTTTTGCATGTAAATTACCCTTAGCATCTTCCCAACGACGTTGCAATAATATATACACTTCGGCAAAATCCTGCCCGGCAATAGTTTTTTTTGATCCGAATCCGCTAGAATATACTCTGTTTCCGCCCGGAGCATATACTTTATAGTCGAAAACGAGAAAGTCGGGGCGTTTGGTGTAAGGCACACCCATTTCCATTTTAGAGTATGGGTTGCTAGTGCTTTTGATAGGTTCAAACACATGACCAAGGAATATGCTGCCCGATACTAATACGTCCATATTAATGATTCCCATAGCCTTAACATGCTCAAGAATAGTGCAAAGTTTAGCACACATACCGTCGCCCTGACGAGCTTCGGGAAATACCGCGTTGCTGGTTTTAGTTACCCCCGTCACTTTAGCCATCACGTTAGAAGTAGCCCAAGGCGAGTTTCCTTTGTTTACATAAGGCGTATCCCCGTTAATAGTCAAGTTAGGTCCGATTTCATAAAGAGTTCTATGATTTCCCCCAATAATAGCCGATTCTTTAATGTTACGCTTCACCCAAGAGTTCATATTCCCATAATTAATTCTTTCGAGAGTCAAAGCATCAGCGAACCCGCTGCATAGTAAAGTTAAAACGAATATAAGTACAATTCTTTTTTGCATATTGCTATAAATTTTAATACCCTATTATTAATATATTAAATAGCAAATTCCTGTATTATCACCACGACAATACAGGAAAGTGTTAAGTTGTTAATTATGACTTAAGCCGACACTCGTTCGAGCCATTTTACCATCGAGAAGAGTGCAATCATAGATAGCCCGCAGACGATTGCAAAAACGCTCCAAGTGAGAGCCAGAGAGCAATTTTCATACATTATAGCTCCCAGTACCAGCGAGAAGTTTCCTACTGCAGTAGCTCCCAGCCAGCAACCTTGCATTAATCCTTGAAGGTGTGCGGGTGCGACCTTAGATACGAAAGCAAGTCCGAGAGGCGAAATAAACAGCTCGGCGATAGTCAAGATGAAATAAACGCTGAACAGAATCATCGGGCTAACTCTTAATTCTTCGGCAAGACCGGTAGATTTGATAGACATTGAATCGGGAAGACCAAGCGATGCAACAACCATCACAACGTAAGCAATAGCAGCAATACCCATACCGATACCAATTTTCTTCGGAGTAGAAGGTTCTTTGCCACGACGAGCAAGAGCCGAGAAAATGAGCATAATCACTGGGGTGAAAAATACCACTATAAATGGGTTTATCGATTGGAATATCTCGGCGGTAATATGCATATCTCCTATCTTAAGTAATGTATAGTCTTTAGCAAACATGGTAAGAGTCAATCCATTCTGGTGGAAAGAGAACCAGAAGAAAATTACTACTCCAAACACTGCAAATAGCGCAAGGATGCGTTGCGAAATTTCTTTTGCATCTTGGCGAATTTCTTCTTTCGATATTTTTGTTTTAGCTTCGCTCGCTTTAGCAGCGGGATTAGGCAGACCTTTCTTAGCAAACAAGAAAATCACTAGCGAAACGAGCATTGCCACGATGGCTGCAGAGAAAGCGTAGTGGAAACCTGTATTGAAAGCGTTAAGATAGTTGTCGGCAAATACAGCTAAATCGGTTGGAGCTACTCCCCCCGAAACGGTAGTAGCGAGCTCGGTGAATCGTCCAGAAGCAACATCGGGTGCCATTTCGCCGTTTTTCAATTGCCAGCAAAGTCCCGGTAGATCGGAATTGTAAAGGAATCCTTGAGAAAGGACAAACTTATCGCGAATCCAAGTAGCAGCAAAAGGAGCTATACAGCCACCAATATTAATAAACATATAGAAAATTTGGAATCCCGAATCGCGTTTTTTCTCATATTGCTTATTGTCATATAACTGTCCTACAAGAGCTTGAAGATTACCTTTGAACAATCCGTTACCAAAAGCGATAACAAGAAGAGCGCCAAGTGCAATTTCTTTAGTAGTTATAAGTTGAGGAATAGCAAGCAGCACATATCCAAGAGTCATTACCACAAGACCTGCAATGATAGTTCCTTTATAATTCTTTAATCTATCGGCAATAAGTCCGCCGAAAAGGGCAAGGATATATATAGCTCCATAGAAAATAGAATAAAGAGAGCCAGCCTCGGTACCAGAAAGTCCAAATTTAGACATTAAAAACAGCGTGAGGATTGCCATCATTACATAGAATCCAAATCTCTCGCCCATGTTCGCCAGGGCGGCGGGGATTAAACCTTTAGGTTGATTAAACATAACGTTTTTAGTTTTTGTTTGATATTAATTATTTTCTTGTTTTAATTTAGCTACGAAAGCCAAGGCATATATTCTCATCTGCTTCACCATCGACAGCAGTCCATTGCTACGAGTGGGGGAAAGATGCTCGCGCAAACCTATGCGCTCGATAAAATAGAGGTCGGCATCGAGTATTTCTTGCGGCGAATGATTAGAAAGCACTCTTATAAGTAAGGCAATAATACCTTTGACAATAATAGCATCGGAATCAGCCTCAAAGATAATTTTATTATTCTCATCGAGCTCGGCATTAAGCCACACTCTACTTTGACACCCTTCGATTATATTTGAAGGTGTTTTAAATTTTTCATCAATTGCTGGGACTGCATTACCTAACTCGATAATATAAGCATATCTGTCCATCCAGTCATCAAGACCACTAAACTCATCGATTATCTCGTCTTGAATATCATTGATATTGCACATATTCAATATTTTCAAAAATTATTTCCAAATGTACGAATATTTTTAATTTTTATAATGCTTTTCTGAAACTTTTGTTATTTTTGTATCGGAAATTCAGCACTTTCGATTACTAATTCTTATTGGGAATGTTAAAACTCAAAATTCTAATTCTTGCTTTTCTCGCATCATTTCTATTGATGCCACTTAAAGCCCCAGCCCAGAAAAACGAAGTTTCGGGCTATGCACAATTCGGGAAAAACACTATTTCAGGTTATTACGGTGGATTTACAGGCTTTTATAAAAGAGCTATGACTAGTCGTATCGACCTTATTGGTGGGTTCAATGTCTCTACCAAATCACTCTATGGCATATCAGCCGAGGGAAGTTATCGCTTGCCGATAAATCGAGCGAATCTATTCTTCACCGCCCGAGTCGGATATAATTATTACACGATGTCGACGATGAATGAATATCTGTTTCGGCTCGCAGTGAGATGGGAGACACGTTATATCGACGTAATTTTCGGTAATACTTTTATTAATTATGCCTCGTTGGGCAGTCATAATTTTGAACCGGTTACGTGGTCGGTAGGTTTCGGTGCAAACTTGAAGCCGCGAGAAAGCCTGTGGAACGTGGGAGTATTCATACGTAATCACGACGATTTCTTTTACGAGAATTGGAACATCAACTGGGGACTGCGTGGATATTTTGTCCTTAATCCCAAAGTTAGATTCTTTGGCGAGTTTATGATCCGCCCCGCCGGAAGTATGAACCAACTCGCTGTGAAATATGAAACTGCATTAAAAATAGGAGCTAAATATAAATGGTAATGAAAACAAAAATTATATCTATATTATTAATCGCAATAGCTGCAATGGCTTGCGATAAAGTCGACCCTACAGGGGTGCTGATTGCACACACAAGTGTCGACGACCGAGTGAAACAGTCGGTTGTATATTACCATGATTGGGATAAAACGGGAAACGATATTTCGGTTGCCGGCAGCGATGAATATTCTTTTCTTGTGGGAGCCGACAGCCACACACGCAACGACCTAACCCGCCTTGTCGAGTTTTTCGATGTTGCAATAGCAAATAAAGACCTCTTTACCGCCCACCTAGGCGACCTAGCCGAGACACAGCCCGAATATTACGTTGCCGTTCAAGACTTGATAGAAGGATATAAAAGTGCAAACAAAGATTTTCTCTTCTTTCCGGTTGTCGGTAATCACGACGTTACCCGCAATGGCTGGGCTTTGTTTTCAAAGATATTCGGCTCGTCGACTTATACATTCGATGTGATAGTGAACGAAGGCAAGCCCAACGAAACGAAAGACTTAATGATTTTTCTAGATTCGGCAAACGGCACATTTGGAGAATATCAGATAGAGCTTATCGAGCTGGGATTGCTTTTCAATCCCGATAAATACCGTAATGTCTTTGTATTCTCGCACACAAATATTTTCCGCCCTCGCACAAATGCTTTCTCGGCAACCCTTCCACGCGAAGAATTATACTATATGTTGAAGAAATTCCACGACTGGAAAGCCAATATAGTATTCTGCGGACACATACACAAATGGGACGACAGAGTGTATGGCGGCGTGCAATATCTCACCCTCGATGCCCTCAGCAACGATAACAACCCTAACCCCGGCGAATACTTGGTGCGTGTAACATGCAAGGGCGACGGTAACGTGAAGTGGGAAAGAGTAACAATAAAATAGTGAAATCCGGCTATGCAAAACTAACGTTATATCAATAAATAACGATATAAAATAACTCTACAAAATATTGCCTCCTAACAAAAAAGGGGGCAATATCTTTATATATTGGTGAATAAAACATCAATCCCGCAGCTACAATTTAAGTATTTTTAATTTTG
>JAQVCR010000027.1 GCA_028689665.1 Muribaculaceae bacterium | reverse complement strand
GCGTAGGCGCAAAAAAAAAGGAAAGTAGAAATACTTTCCTTTTTAGCGCTTCAAGATGGACTTGAACCAACGACCCTCTGATTAACAGTCAGATGCTCTAACCAACTGAGCTATTGAAGCATTTTGTGTTCCTTTAGATAAAGATTCTCTTATCTTTATTTAGCGCTTCAAGATGGACTTGAACCAACGACCCTCTGATTAACAGTCAGATGCTCTAACCAACTGAGCTATTGAAGCGTGTTTGCAAAGGGTATTACCCCCAATTGCGATGCAAAAGTAGCTCCATTTTTTTAAATATGCAACTACTTTTGAAAAAATCTTTATTAAAAACCCCCATTTATATATTTTTATCGGCTGTGAAAGCTAATATTTAAATAATATGGAGTAATTTAGCCGTAAATTTGAATGTGATGAGAAATATAATCAAACTATTAGCAGGTGCTTTTCTAGCCCTTTCTGTATTTATTCCTGCAATTGGCGACAACTCTGTAAATAAAAATGACGATGCAGCAATATCTCGCAACCTAAATTTATTCACCACTCTTTTTAAGGAGTTGAATATGTATTACGTCGATACAATTAACTCTGACAAGTCGGTCGAGAATGCTATTAGGGCTATGCTCGACGACATCGACCCTTATACAGAATATATTGCACCTAAAGACCAAGAAGACTTTATGGTAATTTCTACCGGAGAATATGGAGGTATTGGCTCATATATTATGCAGGCAAAAAATGGTGGGGTAGCAATCTCGGAGCCTTACGAAAACAGCCCGGCTCATCGTGCGGGACTTCGTGCCGGCGACAAAATTATTATGATCGATAGCGACACAGTATCGTCGTGGACTTCTGATAAGGTGAGCGCACGTCTTAAAGGTCAAGCAAACACAGAATTAAAAATCACGATTAAACGACCCTACTCTGCCGACAGCATTATGACGTTTAATATTATGCGTGAGAAAATTAAGATGAATTCGGTACCTTATTTCGGTGTATTAAAAGGAAATATTGGTTACATTCAGCTTACTACATTCAACGAAAAATCGCCTCAAGAAGTAAAAGAGGCTCTCGTTGAGCTTAAAAAGAATAAAAACGTAAAGAGTATCGTTCTCGACCTTCGTAGTAATGGGGGCGGTTTGCTCGAAAGTGCTGTTCAGATTGTTGGACTGTTTGTGCCTAAAAACACCGAAGTACTTAAAACTCGCGGCAGACTTAAACAAAGCGAAAAAACATACAAAACAACTCAAGAGCCTATCGATAAAAACATTCCGCTTGCCGTTCTAATCGACGGTAGCTCGGCGTCGGCGTCTGAGATTGTTGCCGGGTCTCTTCAAGACCTCGACCGGGCTGTAATTATAGGAAATCGCTCTTACGGGAAAGGGCTCGTTCAGTCGACCCGACCATTACCTTACGGTGGACTGCTGAAAGTTACTATTTCTAAATATTATATTCCTAGTGGACGACTTATACAAGCTATCGACTACTCTCACCGTAATCCCGATGGCTCGGTGGCTCGCACTCCCGACAGCCTGACAAATGTATTCAAAACTCTTAACGGTCGTGAAGTGAGAGATGGAGGAGGAATTAGCCCCGACATCACAGTGGAATATCCTATGCCTAACCGACTTATCTACAATATTGTTTTAGGAAATTGGGCTTTCGACTTCGCTACACGATATGCCTCGAAACACCCAACAATTCCGGCTGTCGAAGATTTTACTATCACCGACAGTATTTTCAATGAATTTAAACAATTTATCGACCCTAAAAAATTTGAATACGATAAAGTGTGCGAGACTATGCTTAAAAAACTTAGCGAGACTGCTAAATCGGAAGGCTATATGAACGATTCCACTAAGGCAGAATTTGACAAGATGGAATTACTCCTAAAGCACGATTTAGGGCACGACCTCGACACTCACCGTAGCAAAATATCCGGAATTCTGGCTCAAGAAATTGTAAAACGCTATTACTATCAGCGTGGTGCGGCGATGGAGCTGTTAAAGGAAGATACAAATATCGAGAAAGCCGAAGAAATGTTTAACAAGCAGGGTGAATATTCGCGCATTTTAAATATTGCAACAAAGAAAAAATAAATTTATGCTCGCTCTCCACTCCATCATTCTAAATTACGCTATAAAGTGGATATAAAATCTCTTTGCACCACAAGCAAGGCGCATATCGAGGCTATTAATGCCGCTATCAATAATATAAAAATTAAATCTATCTCGCTCTGTGGGCTGGCTGGCTCCTCGGCGAGTAAGATATTCTCGGATATTACATCAAGGAAGCACTCAAAATTTCTGATTATATGCAACGATGCCGACGAAGCCGGATATATGTATCACGACCTATGTCAAATCAACGGCGAGGAATCTACTCTGATATTTCCTTCGGGATATAAGCGCGATATTAAATATGGACAAGTCGATGCTCCTTCCGATATTCTGCGCACTGAGGTGCTGAATCAATGGTATGATAATTCCAAAATTCACTGGGTGGTTACCTACCCCGAAGCTCTTGCCGAAAAGGTAGCGTCGCGAAACACTATTGCCGACACTACTCTGCGCCTCGCTAAGGCTACGGCTACCGATATGACTAACGTTGTAGAGAAACTTCGTGAATATGGCTTTGTCGAAGTCGACTATGTGTACGAGCCGGGGCAATTTGCTGTGCGGGGCTCTATCCTCGACATTTACTCTTACTCTAACGAGCTGCCTTATCGTATCGACTTCTTTGGCGACGACATTGAGAGTATTCGTACATTTAATGTTGAGACTCAGCTCTCGGAGCAGAAAGTTGATGATATATTTATTCTCAACAATGTGAGCTCTTCGAGAGGTAACGATGGGGTGTCGCTTCTCGATTTTATTGAAAACGACACGATGCTTATTGTCCACGACGCAATATGGACTATTCAGAGAATCGAAGAAATTGGCAAAGAGACGATCTCTGAAAGCTCATTAATCGCCGACGAAGGCGACAAAGACGCTCTGAAAAATGTAATTGATGCCGATGTGTTTAAGCTCTCTTTCTCTGCCTTTAGAAGAATAAACTATACTGCGGCTCCCGAAATTGCTAATGCCGAAGCCGCCATCACTTTTAATTGCTCGCCTCAAGATATATATCACAAAAATTTCGATATTATAAGCAAATCTTTTACCGATTTTATCGCTAAAGGATACACTTTATACATCTTATCGGACAGCCAAAAGCAAATCGAACGCCTACGTGCAATTTTCGCCGACCGTGGCGACAAAATTAATTTCACGCCTATCATTAAAACTTTGCACGAGGGATATGTCGACAACGATACTAAAATTTGTGTCTTTACCGACCACCAGATTTTCGACCGTTTCCACAAATACAGCCTTAAAAGCGACCGTGCGAGAAGTGGTAAATTAGCTCTATCGCTTAAAGAACTTAATTCTATCGAAGTGGGCGACTACATTGTTCACATCGACCATGGGGTTGGTAAATTTGGAGGACTTCTTCGCACTAATGTTAATGGTAAGATGCAAGAAATGATTAAGCTCACTTATCTTAACGATGATATTATTTTTGTTTCTATACATGCGCTACACAAGCTGGCTAAATATCGTGGAAAAGAGGGGGTTATGCCTCGACTTAACAAACTCGGGTCGGGGGCGTGGAATAGAATTAAAGATAACACTAAAAACAAACTAAAAGACATTGCTCGCGACCTAATCAAGCTATATGCAGCACGAAAAGAGGAAAAGGGTTTCGCTTACTCGCACGACAGCTATATGCAACAAGAGCTTGAAGCGTCGTTTATCTACGAGGATACGCCCGACCAACTGAAAGCTACCAGCGAGGTGAAAGCCGATATGGAATCTTCTCGCCCTATGGATAGATTGATATGTGGAGATGTGGGCTTTGGAAAGACTGAGGTGGCTATTCGTGCTGCCTTTAAAGCTGCTACCGACGGCAAACAATGCGCTGTGCTTGTCCCTACTACCGTACTAGCTTATCAGCATTTCAATACTTTCAAAGACCGGCTTAAAGATTTCCCTGTAAGGGTTGACTATATTAGCCGCGCTCGCAAACCTAAAGATGTAAAGCTGATTATAAAAGACTTAGCCGAAGGCAAGATAGATATACTAATTGGCACGCACAAACTTATTGGAAAAGATATACAATTTAAAGACTTGGGGCTGCTTGTTGTCGACGAGGAACAGAAATTTGGCGTATCGGTTAAGGAAAAATTAAAACAAATGAAGGTGAATGTCGACACTCTCACAATGTCGGCTACTCCTATTCCTCGAACATTACAATTCTCGCTCATGGGTGCTCGCGACTTGACGGCTATCACTACGCCGCCACCTAATCGCTACCCTATCCTCACATCGGTAACATCGCTTAACGATGATATTGTAACAGAAGCCATTAACTTTGAAATGTCGCGTAATGGACAGGTGTTCTTTGTCAACAACCGCATTGAGCAACTCTATGAACTTCAAAGTATGATTAACCGCCTTGTCCCCGATGCTCGCGTGGTGGTGGGACACGGACAGATGCCCTCTGACAAGCTGGAGCAAGTGATTATCGACTTTGCAAATCACGATTACGACATTCTTCTTGCCACTACTATTATCGAGTCGGGGATAGATATGCCTAACGTGAACACTATAATTATCAATAACGCACATAATTTCGGACTTAGCGAGCTTCACCAGCTTCGCGGTCGTGTGGGGAGATCTTCGCGTAAGGCGTTTTGCTATCTGCTTGTGCCACCTCAAAGCCCGCTTACACCTATCGCTCGCCGACGTCTGCAAGCTATTGAGAGCTTTGCCGAACTTGGTAGTGGAATACAAATTGCAATGCAAGACCTCGACATTCGTGGCGCAGGTAACTTGCTGGGGGCTGAACAAAGTGGATTTATCGCCGACTTAGGTTATGAGACTTATCAGAAAATTCTTAAAGAGGCTGTGTTAGAACTTCGCACTGAGGAATTTTCCGACTCTTTCGACGACGACACCAAAAACGACGACGACACAAGCTACGTTTCCGATTGTATTGTCGAAACGGATATGGAATTGTTGTTCCCGGCTTCTTATGTGCCGCAAGAGAGTGAAAGAATTTCGCTATATCAAGAGCTTGACAATATGGAACGCGAAAGCGATGTGCTAGCATTCCGACAACGTCTTGAAGACCGTTTCGGACGCATTCCTCACGAAGGGCAGGAATTGATACGCATTGTTTCTCTTCGCCGAATTGCTCGGACTCTGGGAATCGAAAAAATCGCTCTCAAACAAGATAATATGTATCTCTATTTCGTCGGCGACGACAATGTGGCTTACTATCAATCGGCTGCTTTTGGGCGTATCTTGCACTTTATGCAATCTAATCCCAAAAGATGCCAGCTTAGAGAAATTAAATCTCGTCGATCGATGCTTGTAAGCAATATCGAGACGGTGGAAGATGCTGTCGCTTTGCTTCAATCGACTGTATCTCTCGACGCTTTATAGACTATCTACTTTAGAACTATCGTGCAGTTATCTAGACTGGCTATCTCAGCCAGACTCTCTACTCTATAGCCCAGATCTCGCAACTTCGTGCCTCCGTTTTGAAACGATTTCTCAATTATAAACCCAAATCCGACAACTGTGGCTCCTGCTTTATTTGCTAAATCCAAGATGCCGAAAGCTGCATTGCCGTAGGCTAAAAAGTCGTCGATAATTAGAATCCTATCATCGGCTGTGAGATAATCGCCACTAATACACACTGTGTAATCTCGATCTTTGGTGAACGAGTGTACTGTGGTTGTGAGCATATTCTCCATCGTTTTGGGCTGTTTCTTCTTCACAAACACTACGGGCAGATGCATAATTGCTCCTGCCATTATTGCCGGAGCTATTCCGCTTGCCTCGATAGTTACTATCTTATTTACACCCGCATCTTTATATCGCTCGGCAAATTCTTTGCCGATATTGCTCATTAAGTCGGGATCCATCTGATGATTGATAAAGCTGTCCACTTTTAGTATTCCGCCATCAAAGCAACGTCCGCATTCTAGTATTCGTCTTTTTAATAATTCCATATATAGTATATTATTATGCAAAAAGAACTGTTGTCAACTTAATGTTCTCAACAGCTCTTCCTATTTTTTTCTTTTTCTAATAATAAAGCTCGTTAATATTCCTCTTCATTGAAGAAGAAATCTTCCTTGCTTGGATAATCCGGCCAAATATCTTCAATACATTCGTAAGTTTCGCCTTCGTCTTCCATCTCTTGTAAATTTTCAATTACTTCCAGTGGAGCACCCGAACGCATTGCATAATCGATAAGTTCCTCTTTGGTTGCAGGCCATGGTGCATCTTCCAATTTTGAGGCTAATTCTAAAGTCCAATACATAATTATTATCTCGTATTTTGATTTATAAAAACTTCCTATACTAATTTTGCGCAAAAATAGCATTTATTTTTATATAATCAATCTTTATCCCAGAATATTTCTTCAATATTACTATTATTGTTCAATTCCCTCGCTAATATAAAGAAATAATCGCTTAATCGGTTTAGATACTTTATTACGATGGGGTCGATATAGGTGATTTCGCCTAGCGAAATTACTCGCCGCTCGCAACGCCGGGTTACCGTTCGGCAGATATGGGCAACCGACGCTACATTGCTTCCACCGGGCAGAACAAAGCGATTTAACTTGGGCAAAGCACTGTCTTTTTGGTCGATATTATGCTCTATTGTGGATATATCGTCGCTTGTAAGCCCTTGTATTGCTGTCTCTTTGCCTTCGTTGTCGGTCGCTAAATATGCTCCTATATTGAATAATCGGTTTTGTATTCTATGTAGCTGTGTCTTTGTCTCTACTCGCATTGCTTGATTGGCATTGAGCATTCCGAGCCACGAGTTTAGCTCGTCGACTGTTCCATAAGCCTCAAGCCTTATGTCATTTTTCTTCACTCGCTTGCCTCCGACTAACGATGTAGTGCCGGTATCGCCTGTGGCTGTGTAAATATTACTCTTTTCCATAATTTTTAATTAGGGTTGTTAAAGTGTTTTCAAACTCGGTGATATTGTCTACTACTATGTCGAGATCTTTAAATCTTTCACTTCTTGCAAATGCTGAATGTGCCGTGGCGGTGATTTGCGATAATGCACAATCAAATATTCCAGCGATATTAACAACTACGATTTTGCGCCGGCAGTCTTGCATCACTTCAAGATGGGCTAATGCACTGAACCACTCATCGAGTGTCCCCAATCCTCCGGGCAATATTATAAACACATCACCTCGATCGAGCATTATCTCTTTGCGCTCACTGAGGCTGCGGGCTACTATCATCTCATCAATGAGCTTATCGGCTCGATGCTCAAAGAATTGCGGCAACACTCCTATTATCTTTGCGCCATGCTCGGCGGCACTCTTAGCTGTGATGTGCATCATTCCGGCATCTACTCCGCCATAAAGCAGGTTATTGCCGGTCTCGCCTATTATCTTGCCTGCTAGTTGCGCTGTTGCGGTATATTTAGCATCGAGGTCGCTACGTGAAGAGCAGAATACTACAATATTCATAAACGCCTCGTTTAATTTGCCGAATGTGCTTCAAAGGCTTTCTGGAAAAACAATAATTGATAATCTAGCGAATTTCTCCAATAATCCCAATTATGAACTCCGGGGCGAGAAATGAAATCGTGCTCGATTCCTTTTTCCAGCAAGGCTTTATGCAGACCTAAATTTACGTCATAGAAAAAGTCGCTTACACCACAATCAAAGATGATTTTTAGCTGACCTTTTTTCAATTTTGGAACTAGATTGATTACGGTATAGTCGTTCCAGCGTTCTTTGTTGCTATCATAATCGCCAAGAAGCTCTTTCATATTCCACTTCTGGGCAAAAGGTAAAATATTTACCCCACCACTCATACAGCCTACTATCGAGAATAGCTCGGGGTGGCGTATAGCCAACCAGAATGCTCCGTGTCCGCCCATGCTCAACCCGGTGATGGCGCGCATCTGCGAGGTGGGCATTGTGCGATAATTATCGTCGATATATGGTACTAGCTCTTGTGTGATATATGATTCAAACTGCGATTTCTTATCTATCGGAGAATCCCAATACCAGCTTTTCTTGCCATCGGGACACACAAATATAAAGCCTAAATCGGTGGCTAGCGCATCTATGTTTGGTTTTATCTTGCTCCATGAAGAATAGTCGCCTGCATAGCCGTGAAGTAGATACACTACCGGATATTGCTCTTCCTGCATCTCCTCATCAAAATATTGTGCCGGCAATATCACAGTCGTTTTTATCTCGGTGTCGAGTATATGGCTTTTCAGTTTTATCGTATCTCCTTGTACTACTTCTTCGCCTTCTACGGCGGCACCTTGTACATTGATTGCAAACAGTGGCAAGAATGCCAATATCAAAATTAGAAAAAACTTGTTGGTATTCATATTCATTTCAATTATGCGTTATACTAGCAAATATACACTTTATTTTAGTTAATAAATTCTTTATGATGTTTATTTTTTATATTTCTCAAATATTTTCGAGAAATATAAAAGTTGATAATCTATGGCATTGTTCCAATATGCTCTGGTGTGGGCTCCTTCTCGTTGAATATAATCGTGTTCTATTCCTGCCTGCAACAATAATTGATGTAGACTGTAATTCGATTTATAGAAGGGATCTTGATTTCCACAGTCTATTATGATATTGAGTTGCTTTGACTTTAATGTTGGCAACAGCGATACGACTGAATGTGAATACCAATCTTTGACATCGCTACCTATTAGATTTGTTATCTCTTGTTTCTGCGTCGACTCCGTTATGTCGACCACTCCGCTCATACTCCCACAAGTGGTAAATACGTGTGGGTGGCGCATTGCAAGCCATAGCGCTCCATGTCCGCCCATGCTCATTCCGGTGATTGCTCGCATCTCGGGGGAAGCTATTGTGCGATAGTGATTATCTATATATGTTATTAGCTCTTGAGTGGTGTAGGTTTCCATTTTTAGCGATTTGGAAGTATCGTCAATATCCCAATACCAACAGTTTTGTCCATCGGGACATACAAATATTACTTCTAAATCGGTGGCTAGCTGTTCTATTTCGGGGCATACGATCTTCCACGAAAGATAATTTCCACTATAACCATTGAGCAGATACACAACGGGGAAACGCTCTTTGTTTAATTCCTCTTCAAAATATTGTGCCGGCAGAATTATTAGATTTTTTATTTCTCTATTCATCGAGCGACTACTAATTTCTACTGTGTCGCATTGAAATTGTGTAATATCGACATCTGTTTCGACATCTTTTTGGCGTGCATACAACGATGCTACGCCTATACTCATTGCACATAGCAAACTTAATAGTCTTATTGCTCTCATTTATTTTATTATAATTTTTTGTGTCATTGCACCACATTTTACTATATATGCTCCCTTCAATAGAGTTTCTGTTGCTATTTCTGGCGAGTTTTCACTCCTAGCCACAACTACCCCGTTAAGGTCGATTACTTCTAGTGGCATTGTTGCAGTGCCTTTTACTGAAATGGAGCTATCTGTAATAATTATTTTAGCAGTGTCGCCGCTTATTGTCGACACGCTTCCGCCCTTTGTCGAATAATATAATGGTGCAGCATCGCTAAAATAGTCGGTGGGGATTATGGTAAATGTTTTTGCCTCAGTATTTGGCAACAGATAAGTGGCTGACGATGTGAGTGCTATTAATCGCTCGCCATCGTAGATGCGAAATGCTTTAAAATCATCGAGTTGTATCTCGTCATAGTCTCCTGACTCGGTGCCGTGAATGGTCATTACCATTGTGAATGGGTCGGGGGGATAGATTGAGAAATTTTTCCACCCTTCGGCTGCTTGATAATTTAATATCGAGCTTTCGGGAACTATTATATCTATTTCATCAAGCCCCTGAAACACGGCAAACGACTTTGCATCGGGTGCGGCTGCAGCCGGTATATAGATTTCTTTTAACTGATGACAAGCATAGAACCCGTAAGTGTTGATTTTTGTCAGCGTTGATGGCAAAAAGAGTGTGTGAAGTGCCTCACAAGATAGAAAAGTGCTGCTCTCTATTGTCGTGATTCCTTCGGGTACTGCGACCGAAAGTATTGCTGTGCCGGCAAGCGAATAAGCACCTAATCGCTTCAAGCTGTGGGGTAATGTTACATTTTGCAACTCGGTTGAGAAATAAAATGCGTGGTCGCCTATGTTAGTGATATTGTCGGGAATATGAATTGTCGTGATTTTGGAGTTATAAAACGCATTATCGCCAATCGATACTACTTGATAGGTTTTACCTTCATTTTCTACTGTCGCCGGAATATGAATAGTGCCGGCATAACTCGATTTTTCGTTTACATCGTAGGTTATCTCTACTTCGTCGCCGGCTGGTAAAACATTGTAATACAATCCATTCTGTTTAAAATCGAAAGAATAAGCACTAAAAGTAGCTAGCACCACGGTTAATAGTGTAAATACTGTTTTTAGGGGTTGTAGCATAATTGTGTAATATAATTTAATTTGTTATTTCTATTCTCGATAATATACTCGCTTCACTCGGTTAGAAATCGACGTTAATATTTCGTAGGGGATAGTCCCCAATATATCCGACAAGTCGGATACCGGGATATGGTCGCCAAATATCTCTACCGAATCGCCTACACGGCACTCGGCATCGGTAACATCGACCATACATGCGTCCATACAGATATTACCTATTATCGGACACATATAGCCATTCACATACACTTTGCTGTGCTCGTTGCCAAGATGTCGATCTAAGCCGTCGGCATAGCCTATCGGAATTGTGGCAATTCTCGATTTGCGTGTTATCTTGCCTCGTCTGCCGTAGCCTATTGTTATCCCTTCGTCCCACTCTTTGATTGAGATTATTACAGTGTTAAGCGACGATACGTGCTTTAGAGTATCTTCGGAGCCGTCGTTGAGTGTCTTTATTCCATATAGTCCGATACCCAACCGCACCATATCGAATTGATGCTCGGGAAAACGAATTATTCCGGCTGTGTTGAGTATGTGCCTAAGTATCTTTGTCGGGGTGCCGCTCTGCAATATATTACAACACTCGTCGAAATATTTAAATTGCTGCATTGTGTATTTATCCATCTCATTGCCCGGCTCATCGGCTACGGCAAGATGCGAGAATACAGAACGTGGCACAATGGCATTCTGGCTCTTTAACAGCTCTAGCAATTCGGGTAATTGCTCTTTTAAGAAACCTAGACGATGCATTCCGGTATCTAACTTTATATGAACGGGGAAATTTGTTATCCCAAATTTCTCGGCTTCTTTTATTATCTCTTTGCAAATATCAAGACTGAATATTTCCGGCTCCAGATTATAACTAAAGAGTGCCTTATAATTTACTACTCGTGGATTGAGTACCATTATAGGCATTGTTATTCCGGCTTTGCGCAGGTCGACGCCCTCATCTAGCACAGCAACTGCCAGATAGCCGGCTCCTCGATCTTGAAGTGTCTTGGCGAGTTCATAAGCTCCGGCGCCATAGCCCGACGCTTTTACCATACACACTATGCGTGTCTCGGGCTTCAATTTTGAGCGAAAGAAATTATAGTTGTGTGCCACTGCATCAAGATTCACTTCCAGCACTGTCTCGTGCTGCTTTGCCTCGAGCATATCAACAATTTCTTTAAAATTATATTCGGGAGTGCCTTTTATTAATATTTGCTCATCTTCAAAATCACTTGACGAGCATACATTTAAAAATTCTCGAGTGGTATTATAGAATTGCGAATTAGCACCAAAATAAGCTTGATATTTTACGAAATTTTCACCTATTCCTATAAATCGCTCTATGTTGCGAGTGCGAAGCAAGTTTGCTATTTTCTTATACAAGGCTGCCCCGCTGTAAGATTCGTGCATCACATCCGATAATATCACCGTCGAAGTGCGCTCTTTTGTCATTCGTCGTGCCATAAAATCTAAGGCCGGTGATAACGAATTATAGTCGCTGGTATAGGAATCAGAAATTATCAAGCAATGATTTACGCCCTCTATCACGTCTATTCTTGTCCCAACCTTTGCAAGTGCCGACATTCGTTTAGCTATTACCGCCTCATCGACATGCAGATATAACAGCACTGCAAGGCAATGAAGGGCATTCTCTATATCGACATCACTAATAAAGGGTAATATCATCTCGTGCTTAACGCCTAGATAAGAATAGCATAGATGGCTATATGTAACTTTCTTTTCGATTGAGGATATAAATAGTGGTCGGTCGCCATCTTTTCTCGACCACGATAATTCTTGCTGAACACTGGGCGACGATTTTACAGTGTCGCTTATCAATTTATTATCGGCATTATAAACTACACATTCACACTGGCTGAGCAATTGGCATTTCTCTTCACATTTCTGCTCTAGCGAGCTAAAACCATCTTGATGCTCGCCATTGAGATTGGTGATTATTCCTATTGTCGGGCGTATGATTGATTTTAGTGCCGACATCTCATTTACTGTCGATATCCCTGCCTCTAAAATTGCTAAATTAGTATTTTCTTCCATCTCCCAGATTGAGAGTGGAACTCCTATTTGTGAATTATAACTGCGCGGACTTCGAACTATGTTATAATCTTCTTGAAGTAGCTGATACAACCACTCTTTTACGGTGGTTTTGCCTCTACTGCCGGTTATTCCTATCACCGGAATAGCAAATTGCGAACGATGATAGCTTGCCAATTGTTGCAATGCTCGTAATGGCGAATCTACTTCCAAAAAATTGGCATCTTGTGCCTCCATCGGTATTCTTGCGCCCTTCTCTATTACAAAATTCTTAACGCCTGCCGCATAGAGGGGCGATATAAACAAATGTCCGTCATTATTTGCCGTGTGAAGGGCAAAGAATAATGTGCTTTCGGGATATGTCAACGATCTTGAATCGGTGAGTAGATTCTCTATCTTGCAGTCGTTTATTTCTGCAGTAGAAAGATTTAGAATTTCTGCTATTTCTTTAATAGAATATTCCATTTATATCATATTTTGTTTTATCCCGCATTGATAAATATGGATATTTATCACACAGGATATTATATAAAACTCGTGTCGAATTTTTAAATGTATTTATCTGTTCTGCATCATCGGTCATAAAACGATGGCTCAGTCGCTTATATAACTTGCTGCATTGATGTGCCGCCTCCTCTGTCGTGGCATCGAAAAATGATTCAGAAAATTTTTCGTATATATAGTCGATGGCTAATTCTGAAGGGTGAAGCATATCCGACGCATAAAAACGATAATCACGAAGATCGTCGAGCATTATTTCATACGATGGAAAATAGATACATGTATCTTTAAATCGCTCTACAAGAATCGACGATGCCACTCGCAGTACACTCTTGCTTAGCTGATTTCCGGCAATACCATCGGCGATATGCCTAATCGGACTTACGGTAAATATTATCTTTACTTTGCTGTTTACTTTTATTATGCGCTCTATCAATTGCGTATAGGTATTCACTATCTCATCGATCGATATTAGCCGTCGTTCAAATTCCATGGCAGGCTGTTTGTGGCAATTATTCACTATTCGCCCCGACGTGGTTGAGGTGAACACATAAGCCGTTCCCCAAGTGATTATTAAAGTAGATACATTGCCGATGTTGCTGTGTGCCTTAGCGAGCCTGAAGTTGATGTTACGCAATGCCTCATCACTGCTGACACTCGAAAACGAAGAATGATGCATCTCACTGTGCCACTGTTCGTTGTATTTAAACAGCTCAGTTTCTTGATACAATTCGCCGTCTATGATTCGATTAATGTTTGATGCAATACTGAGAGGATTAAAAGTCGTGCCAAAAGGATTGATATCAACATCAAATAGCCGGCGTTGCAAGCGTTCTCCCACATTGTCGGTAAAGCACGAGCCGAGCATCATTATGCTACAATTGTGCTTAATGACACCCTTACTATCCAATGGTTCTATTTCTGTCCTGAAATTCATTTTTACACATCTCTAATACATCACAAAGTTAATAAGTTTAATCTATCTTTCACATATTTTTAAGCATAAAATAAACATCAATATAATCCCTTCCACCATTCCCCACACACAGCGAAGACGCTGTATCGCTATCCCAACACACTGCGATGACACTGCGACGCTATCCCAACACACAGCGAGGACACAGCGACGCTATCCAGACACACAGCGGGGACACTGCGACGCTATCCCAACACAC
Source organism: Muribaculaceae bacterium (assembly GCA_028689665.1). Classification (GTDB taxonomy): domain Bacteria; phylum Bacteroidota; class Bacteroidia; order Bacteroidales; family Muribaculaceae; genus JAQVCR01. The sequence continues at coordinate 12,727 of JAQVCR010000027.1, read as the reverse complement.
AGCGAAGCTATCCCATACATTGCCACGGAGTGGCTACACTATCCTCTAGCCGGGGCGGGGATAGCTCTGCGACCGTCGCTCGACGGGGAGGGCGTGTTATGTATAAAAAAATAAGAGTTCGCAGCCAAATGGTTACGAACTCTTATACTCAAATATAATAAACAAATAAATTAATTTATTTTTTTTGTTATTATTACCAACCGGGATTGTTTGGTTTCAAATTCGGATTCAATGTAATTTCTGTCGATGGAAGTGGTTCCAGATAGTTCTTCGTTTCATCGAATACTCTCTTATTTTTAGCAGTATTGAATGCTGATAGATAAGTATTGTTTGAATTCCAGAAGTTACCACCTATAATATCGTCATAAGATATTCCTTTATAGATAGTTTCGCCCTTATGTGCATTATAGAAAGCATCGATTGCTGCTTTGCTAGCACCTAGATATCCATCAGGGTTCTTGTCGAAGTCGAGCAAGGCACCTAGTTTCCAACGCATCAAGTCATCGTAACGGAAACCATCGCACATCAACTCACTACGACGTTCGCGACGTAGCTCCCATAGTAGATCACTTACACCGAATGTGTTTTTAGGATCGTGTGTGATAGTCTTGCCTGCTACTGAAAGTGCGCCTCCTGCTAATGTGTAAGCTGGTAAGTTACCATGTTTCTGTCTTACAATATTGATAGAGATATCAAGATCGTTCTGAGTGATGGTTCCTAATTCGGCACATGCTTCTGCATAGTTTTCAAGAACTTCTGAATAAGAGAATAATGGAGCGTCTGTTGTATTGTAAGGAGCTAACCATGTACCTGTTCCATAGTCAGATGCTAATACAAATTTGTTTGTCCAATATCCTGTGCTTGAGTTTACACCTTCGGTATAAGCCATACCTACCGGGCAAAGTACATTTGGTTCAATGATTTTACTTAGACGTGTATCACGATTTTTGAATACATCTTCTACTGTTGCATCGCTGTATGTACTCATATAGATTGGTAGTCCATCGGCATTTGCAAATGCTTCAACGGCACTCTTAGTCAAGCCCCATGTCTTTGATGATGAGTTACACCATCCTTGCATTGAGTGTGCTAATGTAGCGGCTGCACCTTCGCCTGTGTATTGATACACTTTGTAAAGTATCATTTCGCTGTTGCCTTTAAGACTCTTTGAGAGATAATTGCTTTGGTAATTATCATGTATTGTATATTTACCACTGCTGATTATTGCACTTGCTGCATTTTTTGCAATTGTGTAGAAATATTTAGCATTCTCGGCATTATTCTCGTGATATCTCTGCCATGCGCCTTCATAAAGTGCTACTCTTGAAAGTAGTGCATAGGCTACCATATTATTCACTGTATTGTCGGTAGTGGCTGCACAATTATCGGCTGCAAATTGCAAATCGGTGCATACATTCTTCATTACGTCGACACGTGAATCTCTCTTGCTGCCTAGTTTTGCTACATCATCAACGTCGATCACTTTGTCTACCCACACTACATCGCCATAGGTCTTTACTAGGTCAAAGTGTTGTTGTGCGCGGAAAAATCTTGCTACGCCTCTCCAGTGATTTGCTGTTGCATCGGTAAGATTTGGTACAATATCCACACGTTCTAGTAGAATATTTGCTCTTCTTATCTCTTCGTAAGGATTGTTCCAGCTACCTGAGGTAGATGGTGCATTCGATGTTGGTTGGCTATAACCATCGGCACTGTAATCGTCCGACATTCCTTCGTTTAGGTATTGTCCTCTCGACCAACCTGTGCCATAGCCCGAAAAGTTGTTATATAATTTCCATGAAAAAGTTTGTAGCGATGCTTCTGATACCCAGTTGTTTTCATCGGTAGAACTATCCATTGGCTGTTTGTCCAAGTAGTCGTTACAGCTACTTAATGACAACGCAAAAGCTGCAAAAGCTATTGTTAAAATTTTATTTCTCATAATTGTTTTTAGATTTAATAATTAGAATGTAATCTGAACACCACATGACCAAGAGCGTGTGTAAGGAGTTGCACGACCTGCGTAAGAAGTATCACCATTCTCACTGCTTGTTGTACTCCAACCACCTGTTAACTCTGGATCCATTACACCATCAATATTATCAAATGTAACTAAGTTCTCTACACTGAAATAAAATCTAGCTTTCTCTATAAATGCTTTTCTTGTCAAATCTGTTGGAAGAGTATAACCTACGGTTAAGTTCTTGATGCGTAGATAAGATAGATTTGCTAAATATTTACTTTGTGGGTAGAAGTTATTATTACCTGTATAAGTTGAGAATCCGTTTACTGTTGATCCGCTTCCATTAATATATGGACGTGGGAATTTGGCATCTGTATTTTCTGATGTGTAGTAATCTAATTGATTGCTGAAAATATTCATTTGAGCACCTGCTGTGTGAGGTAAGAATAATGAAGATATTGTCCAGAAATCACGTTTACCTACACCTTGGAATAATATTTCTGCATCAAATCCTTTGTATGCTGCTCCTACACGGAAGCTATATTCATAACGTGGTAAGAAGTTACCAATACGTTTCAAGTCGCCGTGGTTTTCTAATGTACCATCGCCGGTATTTACGGTTCCATCACCATTCAAGTCTTTATATTTTACATCACCTTCGCCATATATGAAGCTTCCTTTTTTCAAATAGTTTCCTTGATAGTCGGCTATCGAAACAAGTCCTTTTGATGTCATTACGCCATTAGCAACCTCATCGGCTGTGAAATATCCGTCGGCTGTCTCAAATCCCCAGATTTCACCTAGCTCTTTGCCTTCATAGTTTCCTGTTAGCATATTGGTAGATGTATTCCAGCTTGTAATCTTTGACTTAGAATCAGATATTGCAAATGATCCATAAAGTGAAACGCCATTGTTGAACAAGTGGTTATAGCCAATTTCTAATTCCCAACCTGTTGTCTTCAAGTCGCCACTGTTTTCTTTTGGTAGTGATGGGAAACCACCTACTGCAGGAACTGCATTACGTGGAACAAGCATTCCGTCGTTTTTACGTTGATACCAGTCGAAGTCAACTGTCAATCTGTTGCTGAAGAATCCCATATTCAAACCTATGTCTAATGTGCGAATCTTTTCCCATGTCATTTCGCTTCCGGCTAGTGTAGGCATATTATTTGATGATGCTAAGTTGCCACTGGCGTCTACCCAACTTGAGTTTGATGTTTCGATTGTTGGTGTATATGTGTACCATGCTAGTGATGTTGAACTTACATCTTGGTTACCTATCGAGCCGTAAGATGCACGGAATTTCAAGTTGTTTACATATTGTTTTGCTGTCTCAAAATAATTCTCTTCCGAGATTCTATAACCAATTGATGCTGATGGGAAGAATGCCCATTTTTTTGAAGGACGGAATTGTGATGATCCATCATAACGTCCGTTTAACTCTACTAGGTAGATTCCTTTATAGTCATAGTTGATACGTCCAAAGAATCCGGCGGTTGAACGTGAGGCTAAACTTTCACCTGCTGTTGCTTCCTTTTTACCGGCTGTCTGGTTCAATGTAGGAATGTTAGGATTAAGCAATGTTAGTGATTTGATTGAATTGCTGTTGTATGTCAAATCCTCTGCATTCATACCTACTTTTACTGCAAAATTATGTACTTTATCTAGGTCGAATATATAGTCGACATAAGCATCAAATGTGTTTGATGTCTTTTTTACCCATGTATTCTCTAGATAGTCGTTTGTGTTATATGCTGCCAATGGTGAATATGCACCCCACCAGTTTGCTACATATTGTGGTTGTGCTAATGTCTTTAGCAAGTAATTATATTGTCCGCGTGTATAGTCGGCATATACTGTTAAGCCTTTTGTCAATTCTGCGCGTAGATTTGCACCTAGACGTAAATATTGATCTTTTACTGTACATGTCGGAGCGTTCACTACATAGCCATTACCATGACGGAACCAATAGCCTTTTCCACTTTCTGCTTTTGCTGCATTGGCGGCTGAGATTCCTTCGTCGTGTCCTCCATCAGAAATACCATAAGGGAAGAATGTCGGGAAACGCATATTGTAGTAATAAAGTCCACCACTACTGCTTGATGCGCTATATCCAAATGGATATTCTTGCTCTTTCTCGGTATACATTACTTTTGCACCTACATTTAACCATTTAAATACTTGTGTATTTACTGATAAGTTTGAAGTGATACGTTGTGTATATTGAGATTTGGCTTGTTTCATCACTCCATCTTGTTTGTTATATCCTAATGATATATTATAATTTGTCTTGCCTGAATTTCCTGCAATCGACAAATCGTGTGAGTGTTGGAATGATGTACTCTTGAATAATTCTTTATTTGGATCCCATACACGATAGAATTGAGCTACGCCCTTGCCATCATATATATAATCTCGACCATAGACCATGGTTAAGCCTAGGTCTTGTCCGTTATATTTGTCTAGCCATTGTGTCATTGGCCCGATCAAATCTTTATAGTACATTCCGAATGCCTCTATATCTGTGCCATCGGTATTCTTTTGTGCTATGATGCCTTCTTTCAATTGTTCTACTGCATCATATCCTGTACAATATTTAGGAAGAGCTATGGCTTCGTTCCATGAGAAGTTGTTTGAATATGATACTCTCACTTTGTTTTTCAAGTCCGATCCGTCTTTCGATGTGATTAGCACTACACCATAAGCTGCGCGTGATCCATAAATTGACGATGATGCGGCGTCTTTCAATACCGAAATATTGGCAACGCTGTTTGGATTGACAAACGATAAGTCTTCTATTTCTACTCCATCGAGTAAGATTAGGGGCTTGTTATTTCCGTTGATTGAGCCGTTTCCACGTATCTTTATTGTGGGAGCTGCTCCTTGGTCGTTAGAGCTTGATGTGATAGTCAAGCCGGGTACTACTCCTTGTAATCCTTTTGATACCTCTAAGATTGGCTTGCCTGAGAATGCTTTGTCTACATCTACCGATGTTACGGCGCCGGTTACATTTACTTTCTTTTGTGAACCGAATCCTACTACTACAATTTCATCTAACGTTTCTGTGTTGCTTTCTAGGTTTACATTTACATTGCGTGATGTCCCTACTTTAAATTCTTTGGTCTTCTGACCTACGTAAGACACAACAACTACATCTTCTGGGTTCGCTTTCAAAATGTATTTCCCATCAATGTCGGTGGTTGTGCCGTGCTTTGTGCCTTTGACCATTACTGATGCACCTATTAGTGGTTCACCTTTTGAATCGGTTACAAGTCCACTAATTCTTCCGGTTTGAGACTGATTTGTTGTCTGCCCTACAACTGTAAAGCCGGAATACACCGGTGTACAGCATGCCAGAAAAAAAGCTGTTAATAATGCACATTTTTTTTTCATAAACTAGTTTAGTTAGGTTATAAAACAGGTTAAATAAATAATATACGGTCGATAAAATAAGGTTTATTGACTTCGTCGATACTTTCTTATTTTATTTCATACAAATATGTGTATTTGTTTTGAATCAAGCAAGCGCTTTTTTTATAATGTAACATTATTTAACGGTAAACTTTTAATACGATTTGTATTTTTATCTTAACCACAATGTACAAACAAGCATTTTTAAGCCACAAATCGACGGTTTATTTAAGTTTTTTGTTAATTTTTGGAAACTTATTTTTATAAATCAAAATAACGGTTTTTAACACTCTTGTTCACTTTTTCAGAGCCTAAAGTTCGGGGGCTGTATCTCAAATGCCGAAATTAACAGTTAGTCGTAGCAAAAAGTCTGTATATAACCGATGTGGCTGAAATAAAGGCAACTTTTAACTTTTTATTATTACACTACCGTAATACTCAATAATTATATTTAACTTTGCATACATAATGTATGCAAAGTGGTTTTGCTTATTCAAATTATTCTTTTTATGCTTGACATTCTCGATTATTACATAACGCTAATTAGCGATTTCGTGTGTGGATACCCTTTGTTCTTCCTCCTTATTGGCGGCGGACTTTTCCTTTTTATTTATTCCGGCGCGGTTTCGTTGCGTAGACTGCCTTGTGCCATCTCGGCATTAAAGGCAAAGAGTGATTCTAAAAATGGGCAGATTAGTTCGGCTGAGGCTCTTGCTTCGGTGGTGGCGGCTACTGTGGGAATGGGTAACATTGCCGGTGTGGCTATTGCTCTTGTACTCGGCGGTCCGGGTGCTATTTTTTGGATGTGGGTAAGTGCAATTGTGGGTATGTGTACTAAATATCACGAAGGGGTATTGGCTATCATGTATCGAGGTAAAGACTCTAATGGCACGGTACAAGGTGGCCCTATGTATATTCTGGAGCGCGGACTTGGACGTAAATGGAAACCACTGGCTGTGTTCTTTGCTGTTGCAGGTATGTTTGGAACATTGTGTATAATGAACGCTAACCAGCTAACCGAAGCTGTTGTAACCACTTTCACTACACCTGAATGGATTTCTTCTAGCTCTATTCTTGCGTCGGTATCAGGATTCACAGGGCTTAATAATGAACTGTCGTTTCGCCTGCTTTTTGGCATTCTTATGGCTTCGATTGTTGCTGTAGTGGTGCTAGGGGGAATTAAGCGTATTGCTACCATTGCCTCTAAACTTGTTCCATTTATGGTGAGTTTTTATTTTATACTCGTTCTTTATATCATTATCAATAATATATCTGATGTGCCGGCTGTATTTGGAAGTATTTTCTCCGAAGCATTTAATCTTGATGCCGGAATAGGCGCACTTGCCGGAATAGCAATTATCGGGGCTAGACGTGCCGCTCTTGTTAACGATGCCGGTATCGGTACGGCGTCGATGATGCACGGCGCATCAAAGAACAGCGAGCCGGTAAGAGAAGGTCTTGTCGCAATGCTTGGCCCTAGCATCGACTCCGGACTTGTGTGTACACTCACCGCCTTGGCAATATTGCTATGTGGAGACATCTCGGTTGAAGGAGTTAAGGGATTAGAAATAGCAATGAAAGCATTTCGTGGAGCAATACCTTTTGGCGACTACTTGCTTATGGTAGTTGTATTATGTTTTGCTTTCTCGTCGATGTTTACATATTCCTACTATGGCACAAAATGTGCAAACTATCTCTTTGGCGCACGCTATGCGCAATATTATACTTATTTCTTTATCCTCACGCTTATCCTTTTTGCTGTCGTTCCGCTGAAAGCGGCAATGGGACTTTGCGATTTGTTCTATGGATTGATGGCTTTCCCTTCGATGATTGCAATTGTTGCTCTTAGTCCGAAAGTAAAAGCGGCTACCAAAGAATACTTTGCTCGCAAAAGCTGATATCAGAGATATTACCACAAAGTACAAAGCAGAAAGAGCATAAAAATCGAGCTTACAGATACCTCTAGCCACACTTCTGCTTTTACAACTGTCAAAGACTTTCAGGCACACACGTTTTCCTCCTACTTCCACAATATATAATATAGAGCGAGGAAAAGAAATAGAATGTATAGGACACACTATTTAGTTTATGAATTTATACTGTCTACCAGTTTAGGAGGATAACAATGGATTTTTTGCTGCGGTAATGTTTGCTTTAGCGTTTTATGTGGATTTCAAGGACTCTGGTTTGTTGGGCGATTATTTCGCTTTTGTCAAATTTTTATGTCGATATATTTTTGTACAAAAAATTTGGTTGAAATAAAAAGAAATAGGAGGAACTGTATAGTACTGCTCTTAATAATTTAGAAACTACGGGACATTTAATAATTTTTATTGCAAGTTATTCGGCTTTTTACATTATTTTTGTTGTCTATACATAGATTTAAATATTAACCCAACAAATACACTTACACATGAATCTAAAATTACTATTCGTTTTATTAATCTCTCTATGCACAGCACCTCGAATTTGTGCTGAAGCAGCCGATGTGGTAGAAGAACCTAAATGGGGAGCAGCCGATGTGGTAGAAGCTTATACAGTAGGTCCGGGTATAAAATATCAAAAAATCATTTACCCCGACATGCCTCTTATTTTATGGTACACTGAAATAGATCTTACTAATCCTCTTAACAAAATTGAACAGGCTCAGAGCCGTAACCAAGTTCCCGATGTACTTCGCTGGGATATTCCTACTTTTTCAAAGCAAAATTCGCGCGAAGGGCATAATGTAAGAGTTGCATGGAACCACGACTTTTTCTCTTACGACCAAGGGATATGTATTGGTAACAATATTTCTAACGGCGAATTGACGTGGACTAAATGGGGACGTTCATTGCTCGCTATTACTAAAGAGGGTAAAGCCGAAGTGTTTAACCCTAATAATATTGAGTGTAAGGCAACTACTGCCGACAACACTGCAGTAGAGATTGATCGCTATAACAAAGCGGCTCTTTCGCTCGATGGCGATTGCGTGTTGTTTAACCGTATGAATAGCGAGACGCTTACCGCCGGCGGAAAATATATAAAGATTATTCCACAAGGTGAATGGACTGTTAACGGAGCACCAATTCCTTGCAAAGTGGCTGAAATTTCTGATTCTCCAATTCAGACTTCGGCTACCGAATATGTATTATATCTTCGTGGCGCAAAATTAAATGCGCTCGACGGACACATCGCTGTGGGCGAAAACTTAACTATAACTCAACGCTTTAACGGTGCTGCGTGGGGTAATCCTCCGGCTAACATTCTTAATGCATTTCACGGCTATCCTAGCATTGCTCACGATGGTGTGTTTCACGATGGAGAATACAACAACTTTGAAAGTGGTCGAGAATACGAAAATTCTTCACATGTCATGGTGGGTATTTCTAAAGATAAAACTAAACTATATGTACTCATCAACGAAATGTCGGCTAATAGCAAGGCGGTGGATTGTGTGAAACTTACTAGCTGGATGATTCTTCGCGGGGCGTGGGACGTGGTAAACTTTGACAGTGGTGGCTCGGCGGCTATTGCTATCGACGACGAAATGCTTAACTTGCCCGGACGTGGCTCGGTGAGACCGGTCGAAGATGCGATGCTGGCTATATCTCTTGCGCCTACCGACAATACTGTGCATCATATCGCTTTTAGCAAATTTGAACTTGCGCCTTCGGTGATTTCGCTTACTCCTCTTCGCGTGATGGCTTTCAACCAATACGATGAAGTCCTTAATAAAGATCTTTCCGGCTGCACATTTAGATGTGAACCCGAAAGTTTAGGATATGTCGACGACAACGCTATTTTCCACTCTAGCGGAAAGGGGATGTCGGGCAAAATTTTTGCTACTAAAGACGATCTTATTGCCGAGATTCCTGTAACTACTAAGCCTGCTAATCGTGTATATCCTAAGTGGGAAAGCATATTAATCGACAATCATCGCAAATACCTTATCGAGATTATGGGGGCGACCGAAAGCGAAACTTTCAACCTCGATGCGTCAGCATTCTCGTGGGCATCATCTGATCCTACAGTGTGCAACGTTAAAGATGGTCTAATCACTGTTTTTGCTAATGGTAAATCTACCCTTACTGCTAATTTTGAAGATGTAACGTTTAATATCGATGTTACTGTCGAAATAGCCGAAGAGACTCGTTCTATTGCCGAATTTGCAAACGCTGCCGATTTCACAATAGGTAAATCATCTGTCTCAAATATCGAGCTTCTTAGTGCGCCTCTTCCTTCTACGTGGAAAGATGGAAATGTTATTAAATTTGACCTCACTGCAGGTCGCTCGGCTTACATGAAATTCTCGATGAACAAAGCTCTTTACAGTCTTCCCGATTCTGTTTCTCTTCAACTCGACAATTCTAATGGCGTTGTGAAAACTATCACGGTGGTATGTAAAGACAATCTTGGTACTCAATTCAGCAATAAGGTAGATATTACCGATGCAGCCGACATTGAGCCTACTTTGATTAGATTCAATACCGAAGGAACTCCGTTCGAGGTGGCTCGCTACCCTATCAGCTTGCAATATATCCAATTTACGCTCGACCCGACTAAGGCGGCTAAAGAACTTACATTGCCTGTGCGCGCGTTCAATGCCAGATACCCTAAAGGTTCGGGCGTCGAAAGCATTATCTCTTCCAAAACTGATAATCAACTCGACATAAAAGTAAATACCGAAAGCGTCGACGTGAATTTCAACTGCTCGTTAAGCACAAATGCTACTATTTCTATGTATTCTACTACCGGCAGATTACTACATCGTTCTAATGTAACAATCGACGCAGGTAATAATTCTATCAACATTAACACAAAAGAAGCTCTTACAGGTTTCTATCTTATCGCTATCGACACGCCTTACGGCTCGATTTCAGGTAAATGCATCATTAAATAATTCTTAATATAATGAGAAATATAACAATAATATTATTAGCGATATTGGCTTTTACCAATATCGCTATGGCGCAGCCTAAAGCCGAAATTCGCGCTGTTTGGTTAACCACTAACGGTGGCTCGGACTGGCCTAAAGGTGAATACTCGGTGAGCGCACAAAAACAAAATTTAATAGAAATACTTGACCGCCTTAAAGAAGCTAATTTCAACACGGTCGTATTTCAAGCTCAAGTAAATGCCGATGTCCTTTGGAACTCGACTATTCAACCTTCGCTTAGATACGTTACCGGAAACGGTAGCAAACAACTTTCTTACGACGTCAGCAAATTTATTATCGACGAATGCCACGCTCGAGGTATGGAATGCCATGCGTGGATTGTCCCTTATCGAGTCGGCTCGGAATCGAATGCTAAACAATACGACTCCAACCCGCTCGCTAAGCACGTCTCTCGCCTTCACCCCGAACTATGCGTTACTTTCGGAAGTGGTATTTATCTCGACCCGGGATTGCCCGAAACTCGCGCGTATCTCCTCGACGTATATCGCGAAATGATTACTAATTACGACTTCGACGGATCTAATTTCGATTACACTCGATATCCGGGTGCATCTTTCGACGACAGCGAATCTTATGCTAAGTATGGTAACGGTATGAACAAAGACGACTGGAGAAGACAGAACATCAACACTTTTGTTCACCAATTCTACGATATGGCTAAAAGCATCAAACCCGGCTTTAAAGTCGGAGCCGCTCCTATCGGTACATACAAAAACGTTGCAGGATACGGAAATATGACTGCTTTCGGCGACGTATACCAAGACGCTTGCGAATGGATGCAAGCCGGTAAACACGACTTGCTTATACCTCAAATGTATTGGAACGAAAGATATGGATTCAGCCCGAATATGACTACATGGGTAGATAATGCCGCAGGAAGACAACTAATTGTCGGACTCGCTCCATATAAAATGGTCGACACTTCTAACAAATGGGACGTTAGCGTTGTTACCGACCAGATCGAAAAAGTGAGAGCTAAAGCAGGTATGAACGGATTATGCTTCTTCCGAACCGACCACGTTATCGGAACTCAAACAAAAATAGCCGACCTATACAACGAGCTACAAACTAATTATTTCAAATATCCTGCACACATTGTGCCAATGGACTACAACGGAATTACAAAACCTAATGCCCCAACAAACGTAAAATATAACCAAAGCGGAAACAAATACACAATAACTTGGAACGAACCAATAAAAGATGCCGCTCCCGTAAAATATTATTGCGTTTATGCCTCAGCAGCATCACCCGTCGACATTAGCGATATTAAAAATTGCGTGGGATTTGCAGTTACCTCAAACGAATTTGAATTCACTGCAACCGAAAGCTCCATAAATTTTGCTGTTACCGCTTTCGACACCAACTATTACGAAAGCGACCCCGCAACAGCCACTAGCTCAATAGAAAATGTAGGCAACGCAATCGACACTACAATCTCGTTTGACAATAACCGTTTGACAATCAAAGGAACAAACCTTGCAAACACCGAAATATTCAACATCACCGGAATCCAAACCATTCAAACGACTATCAACGACAACGTTACAACCATAGATATAAGCGCATTACAAAGCGGAATCTACATCATCAAAATTTCATGCAACGACGGAAGCTATTCAACTCATAAAATTCTAAAATAAAATTGCTTTTAACCTCGCAATATATTACTTTTGTAAATAGAAAATTAAAACATTAAAGACCATCATAATGGAAATAACAGGTAAAATTATCCATAAATTAGAGCCCATGTCTGGGACTTCTAAAGCAGGTAACGCGTGGAAAAAACAAGAATATGTACTTGAAACGCAAGAATCATTCCCCAAAAAAGTCCATTTCGACTTCTTTGGCGATCGTGCCGACCAATACCCACTAAACATTGGAGACGTAGTTACATTAAGCTTCGACATCGAAAGCCGCGAATATAACGGACGTTGGTTCACAGGAATACATGGCTGGAAAGCCGAAAAAGCAGGCGCAGAAACACCCGTACAGATGGCTGGTGCTCCGGCAACATCTACAATGGCACCTCCCGCACCCGACTTCGGCCAGTCTACAGAAGAAACCGACGACCTCCCATTCTAATAGAAAAGCCCAAAGGCAAAAAGTAAAAAGCCGAAAGCCAGAAAGCCGAAAAAGCAAAAGCCAAAAGCCAGAAAGCCGAAAGTAGAAAGCCAGAAAGCCGAAAAAGCCCGATAGCGAGCGAAGCAAAGCGAACCCTATAAAAACCTATAGCGAGGCGACACCAAAAAGTGTCGCCTCGCCTGCATCTAAACCGTATCAGTTCCTAAAAAGCATAAACTATATAAACCCAGGAAACACATAAACAGCATAAACTGCAAAATTCCGGAAGCTATCCCACACATTACCGGTAGCTACGGTTTCCCACGAGAGGGGGAATAGTGTGTTGCCAC
>JAQVCR010000004.1:31195-100972 GCA_028689665.1 Muribaculaceae bacterium | reverse complement strand
TAAGATACATAAACGACGTACCCTTAGCAAAAATTATTACATTAGATAAATTCACTATTAGCTTCAATATTTAGCAAAGATATAAAGAATTGTTCAAAATAAATCTATATATAATATTTATATGATAAAAAAAGTGTTGGTTTAACAATCCGTTAATCCAACACTTTATATATAAGAAAGTATGTAATATTATTTTATCAATACTTTTCCTGTCATTTCTTTAGGCTGATTTAAGCCCATAATATTTAAAATTGTTGGTGCTACATCGGCTAATATTCCATTATCCACCTTAGCATCTTTATTATTCGTTACATATACACAAGGTACAGGGTTTAGAGAGTGAGCTGTGTTGGCAGATCCATCTGCATTAATGGCATTATCGGCATTTCCATGGTCAGCGATTATAATCACTTCATAGTCGTTTGCTTTTGCTGCTTCAACAGTATCTTTCACACATGCGTCAATTGCCACTACAGCTTTCTGAATAGCTTCATAAATTCCTGTGTGTCCCACCATATCACCATTAGCATAATTTACTACTATAAAATCATATTTGTTCTCATTTATAGCCTTAACTAATTTATCTTTAACCTCAAATGCACTCATCTCAGGCTTTAAATCATAAGTAGCGACTTTAGGCGAAGCAACTAATATACGATCTTCTCCTTGATAAGGATTTTCGCGTCCACCGTTAAAGAAGAATGTTACATGTGCATATTTTTCAGTTTCAGCAATATGCAATTGTGTTTTATTTAACGATGAAAGATATTCACCTAGTGTATTTTGCACATTATCTTTATCAAAAAGGATATGAACTCCGGTGAATGATGAATCGTATGGAGTCATACAGTAATATTGAAGATTTGGAATAGTAGTCATTCCTTCTTCGGTCATATCATGTTGAGTAAGTACGATTGTCAATTCTTTTGCTCTATCGTTACGATAATTAAAGAATATCACTACATCGCCTTCCTTTATTGTTCCATCTACATTCGCATTAACAATAGGTTTGATAAACTCATCTGTTACCCCTTCGGCATAAGATTTATCTACTGCAGCACACATATCTGTTGCCTTATCGCCTTCCCCTTTTACCAATAGGTCGTAAGCAATTTTTACACGGTCCCAACGTTTATCTCTATCCATTGCATAGTAGCGACCAATGATTGAAGCGATTTTTCCCGTCGATTGAGAACAGTGATTTTCAATCTCAGCGATAAAGCCTTTTCCACTGCGTGGATCGGTATCACGTCCGTCCATGAAACAATGGATAAAAACATCGCTTAGGTTATATTCTTTTGCTATATCGCATAGTGCATAAAGATGGTCTAGTGAGCTATGCACGCCACCACTACTTGTCAATCCCATAAAGTGAATACCTTTGCCTGTCTTTTGTGCATAGCTGAAAGCATTTACTATTTCAGGATTTTTTAAGATGCTTTTATCTTGACACGCCTTATTAATTTTCACTAAATCTTGATAAAGCACTCTGCCCGCACCAATATTTAAGTGTCCCACTTCTGAATTTCCCATTTGACCATCAGGAAGTCCAACATTTTCGCCACTTGCTTGTAGCTCCGAATGTGGATAATTTTTTAATAAAGAATCCCAGTATGGAGTTGGTGTAACAGAGATTACATCACTTTTTGTATGATTTCCTATTCCCCAACCATCGAGAATCATTAACAACGCTTTTTTACCCATTTTCTTTATATTTTTATGTTTATATATTATATACAAAATTCGTGCCTTATTTGGCTCAAAAAATTTCAATACAAAATTAATAAAAAAACCACGATTTGATGTTATTATCACATTCAAAACATTAACTTTACGTCGAGAAATCAAACCGTAATGAATTATACGAAAGAATATTTTAATTATCTATCACGATTAGAGGATAATAACAATAGAGATTGGTTTAAAGCCAACAAGGAAGAATTTGATTTTTTGAAAGAAAAATGGCTAGCCGATGTTCAATATATCATCAATAATATGAAAATTTATGATGATAATATCGTTGGACTTTCGGCTCAAGATTCGGTATATCGAATTTATCGCGATATACGATTCAGCCCCAATAAAATTCCATATAAAACTTATTTTTCGGCAGTTATTGGCAAAGGTGGTCGCAAATGTATCCATTCTTGCTACTATCTACATCTTCAGCCCAATGGTCAATCCGGACTATATGGAGGTATTTGGTGTCCCGAGCCAAAAATTCTTTGCGCTTTAAGACACGCAATAGATGATAATATAGAAGAATTTGAAGAAATAATAAATGAACCGGGTTTCAAATCATTATATAATATTACCGGAGACGCACTTAAAACTGCGCCAAAAGGATTTGACAAAAATTCGCCCAATATAAAGTATATTAGGCTAAAAGAGTTTCTATTAGAAAATCATTTGCGCGACAGCTACTTTGATTCTGATTCATGGAAAGACAAAGTAGTGAATGACTTTATGCCTATGAAGAAATTCCACGATTTTCTAAATTTCACTATCGACAATGAGTTGTAAAGCACAACTTGATAAAAGTATGTTAATTTAAAAAAGATAAAGAATCTTTGCGTAAATTTGTAATCATCATTAATAAAACAAGATAATTTATTATGGCAAAAATTAAAGGTGCAGTTGTAGTAAATGTAGAGCGTTGTAAAGGTTGCGACCTATGTGTTGTGGCTTGTCCTACGCATGTATTAGCATTACAACCCAAAGAAGTTAATAATAGAGGTTATCATTTTGCATATATGCAAAATCCAGAGAGTTGCATAGCTTGTCAAAGCTGTGCGTTAGTATGTCCTGACGCTTGCATTGAGGTATACCGAGTTCAAGAATAATAAATTAATTCATAAAAAAAATATGAAAGAAGAAGTAAAGCTAATGAAGGGTAACGAAGCGTTAGCACATGCAGCCATAAGATATGGTTGCGATGGCTATTTCGGCTACCCTATTACTCCACAATCAGAAGTTCTCGAAACATTAATGGAAGAGATGCCGTGGGAAACTACCGGAATGGTGGTTCTCCAAGCCGAAAGTGAAGTTGCTGCAATTAATATGGTATATGGCGGGGCTGCTTGTGGCAAGACTGTATTTACATCATCTTCGAGCCCGGGCGTGAGCCTAATGCAAGAAGGGGTTTCTTATATTGCCGCTAGTGAATTACCCGTATTGCTTATCAACGTGATGCGCGGTGGTCCCGGATTAGGAACAATTCACCCGTCGCAAGCCGATTATTTCCAAGCAACAAAAGGTGGCGGACATGGCGATTATCATCTAATCACATTAGCTCCATCTACAGTACAAGAGATGTGCGATTTTGTTGGTCTAGGTTGGGATTTAGCTTTTAAATATCGTACTCCAGCAATAATTCTTGCCGATGGAATTGTCGGTCAAATGATGGAAAAAGTAATTCTTCCTCCTCAACGCCCTCGCCGAACCGATGAAGAAATAAAGAAATTGTGTCCGTGGGCTATTACAGGCAAGACAAGCGACAGAAAGAAGAACATTGTTACTTCTCTTGAACTAGATACTGCCATAATGGAGGATAATAACGAACGTTTCCAACGCACATATCGTAAAATAGAAAAAGCTGAAAAACGATACGAAGCTATTGGAACTGACAATTGCGATTTTCTAATTGTCGCTTTCGGTTCTATGGCTCGTATATGCCAAAAGAGCATTGAACTTGCTGCTAAAGCAGGAGTAAAAATTGGTCTGATTCGCCCTATTACTCTATGGCCATTCCCTAGCGAAGCCGTTGCCGAAGCTGCTAAAAACTGTAAAGGAGTACTCGTAGTCGAGCTTAATGCCGGGCAAATGATTGAAGATGTACGCCTAGCCATCAACGATAGCAATATGCCTATTGAGCATTATGGACGTCTAGGTGGTATCGTTCCTAACCCTGACGAAGTATTTGAAGCACTTAACAATCAACTCATCAACAAATAATATATGGAACTTAACGATATAATAAAACCAGAAAATCGTGTATATCAAAAACCACGATTGTTGAATGATAACCACATGCACTATTGTCCGGGCTGCAGCCATGGCGTTGTGCATAAAATAATTGCCGAACTTATTGAAGAGATGGGACTTGAAGATAAGGCTATCGGTATTGCACCT
This sequence comes from Muribaculaceae bacterium, assembly GCA_028689665.1. Lineage (GTDB taxonomy): Bacteria > Bacteroidota > Bacteroidia > Bacteroidales > Muribaculaceae > JAQVCR01. The sequence goes on along the minus strand of JAQVCR010000004.1, from coordinate 96,841 downwards.
GTGGGCTGTGCTGTATTTGCTTACAACTATATAGATATTGATTGGATCGAGGCAGCTCATGGTAGAGCTCCGGCAATTGCTACCGCTGTCAAACGACTACAACCGACAAAAATGGTATTTACATATCAGGGTGATGGCGACTTAGCCGCTATCGGAACATGTGAAACAATTCATGCAGCCAACCGTGGCGAAAATATTGTCATCATCTTTATCAACAATGGTATATATGGAATGACCGGTGGTCAGATGGCTCCTACTACTCTGTTGGGTATGAAGACAGCCACAACTCCTTATGGTCGTCGTGTCGACCTTAACGGCTATCCTCTTAGAATTAGTGAACTAGTGGCAGCCGTCGATGGTAGTTGCTATGTAACTCGCCAGAGTGTACACACACCGGCTGCTGTAAGAAAAGCAAAAAGCGCAATAAAAAAAGCGTTTGAAAACAGTATGGCTGGCAAAGGAACATCACTAGTTGAGATTGTAAGTACTTGTAACTCGGGGTGGAAAAAATCACCAGCCGACTCAAACAAGTGGATGGTAGAGAATATGTTTGCTAAATATCCTATGGGCGACCTCAAAAACGTATAACAATTATGAAAGAAGAAATTATTATAGCCGGGTTCGGCGGACAGGGTGTATTATCAATGGGTAAAATCCTTGCTTATTCAGGATTAATGGAAGACAAAGAGGTTACTTGGATGCCTTCGTATGGTCCTGAACAACGTGGAGGAACAGCCAACGTTACTGTAATTCTAAGCGACGAGAAAATAAGCTCTCCTATTCTTAATTCTTACGATATGGCTGTCGTTCTAAACCAACAAAGCCTCGATAAATTTGAAGAGAAAGTTAAACCCGGAGGAATATTAATGTACGATAGTTACGGTATCCACACTCCTCCCACACGCAAAGATATTAAAGTGTATTGCGTAGATGCAATGGATGCAACTTTCGACTTAGGCAACAATAAAGCTTTTAATATGATTATTCTTGGAGCCATGCTAAAATTAATGCCTGTCGTTACCATAGAGAGCGTACTTAAAGGTCTTAAACAGACTCTTCCCGAGCGTCATCATCACTTGATTCCAATGAATGAAGAAGCCCTTAAAAAAGGAATGTCGCTAATCAAAGAATAACGACCAATCTCGATATAAATAAAAAAATAAGCTATCATAAATTTATGATAGCTTATTTTTTTATTTATATCTTAATAGCGTTTCCTTTTGCGACACTTCTAATTCTACAATTGAACCATTAATTAAAGGAAAATTGTTGTCAATATGTCCTACCGGGAATTTATACACTATTGGTATCTTATAATCTTTTACTACACTCTCTATCATTTGATACATATTATCAAAATCCTTATCGGGCTTATAGCCATGGAAATCTCCTACAATCAGACCGTTTATCTTGTCTAGCACCCCTGCTGCTTTCATTCTATAAAGCATACGATTTATTGCATATATTGCTTCTTCTAAATCTTCTATATAGAGAATAATATTATCATATTTGCTAAGGGCATCTATTCTAGAGCCTCCAATGTCGTTAATTACGCTTATATTTCCACCTAATAATATACCTTCGGCCTTACCACGATGATTTAGATCGGAAGAATTAGCAAAACGATAAGTAGGTATTTTACCAAAGAGCAAGTTTCTTAATACTATGCTGCAACTATCTTTACCACCAAATTCTTGTAAGTGTGAACACATGTGTCCGTGAATACTCATCACACTATCACTCGACATAGATGAATGGATAGCCGATATATCGCTATAACCTATTAACCACTTAGGGTGCTTGTTAAAATATCCTGGTTCTAAACAGCACAATTCTTGTACCGATCCATAACCTCCTCGCGTACACATTACTGCTTTTATTCCTTTACTCTCGAATGCCCATTTTAAATCGCTCAATCGCTCTTCTATTGTCCCCGAGAAGCTGCCAAACCCCTTTGTGGCGTATTGCCCAACTACCGGGACAAGTCCCCACGATGACAATACTTTGACACCGGCATCTACATATTCCAAATCGGGCATACTTGCAGGGCTGATTATTGCCACGCTATCACCCTTGTGAAGGAATTCAGGTCGTATCAGGCTCTGCGCCTCTGTAATAAATGGCAATAAAAATAGAATAATCGACAATATTTTGATTTTCATATCACAGTAACTTTAATTATTTTGCAAATATACAATAAAAAAGTTTCCTCGCCGAAATTGACGAGGGAACTAATTTTGTGATTATAAAATTATATAGAATTCTCAATGTTCCACACCCATGCTCTCAATCCAAGCATTGGTTTCAAATCATCTAATTCTTTTAATTTCTGCAATAATTTATCTACCTTATCATCATCGACAATAGTAAGTATTGAAGATGCCAAAGAAGGCCATGCATGCGAGCCGTAATGAGGATCTCCTGTTTTTGTTCCACGACCTTGTACATGCTCCCACGCCGTAAAGCCTCGACTATTCATTTTCTCTAATAGCTCTATTATATTTTCGTAATGCGCTTGGTCAAACGCTATGAATATTGATTTCATAATTATTTCTACTTATTTTTTAATAATAGTTTCTTAAGATGTCGTCGATTACGTTTCACTCCTACCGATGCAAATATACAATATAGTACCGGTACAAATAATAATGTCAAAATAGTCGACATCGTAAGACCTCCAATCACAGCAATACCCATCGGTCGCCACATCTCGGCTCCTTCACCGGTACCCACTGCCATTGGCACCATACCTAAAATGGTTGTCAGTGTCGTCATTACAACCGGGCGTAGACGCGATTTACCACCATCTACCACAGCCGAGCGGATTCCCATTCCTCGTTCTCGATTCAGTGTGATATAGTCAATTAGTACAATACCATTCTTCACCACAATACCAATCAACATAATTCCACCAATCATCGACATAATATTCAGTGTCGTATTTGTGAGCCACAATATTATTATCACACCCGAAAATGCAAATAATAACGATGTCATTATTATTCCCGGATAAGTGTACGACTCAAATTGTGCTGCCATCACAATATATACTAATATTACAATTAGCAAAGCAAGTGTACTAAGATCGGAGAATGATTCTTGCTGATCTTCATAAGATCCCGACAAATTAATTGAAACGCCAACAGGCAAATCCATTTTTTCTATTTCAATCTGCGATGCTGCCACCACATCACTCATTGGCACATCGGCTACTACCGTAGATACTGTGATTATACGCTGGCGGTCTTTACGCTCAATTGTAGGTGGTGAGAATCGCTCAACCACTGTTCCCACATCTTTTATTCTTATGCCCTCGCCTTGCGAGTTATATATTAGTATATTCTCGATATCGGATATAGATGTACGGAAATCGGGAGCATACATCACTTTGATGTCATATTCTTCACCATCTTCTCTAAATTGTGAAGCAAGACTACCATTTATTCTGTTTCTCAAATAAGTTGCTGCAGTGGAAAGATTCAATCCATAAATAGCCAATTTCTCTCTATCAAAATCTACTTGATATTCGGGCTGATAATCTGAACGGCTAATTGTTATATCGGCAGTTCCTTTAATTCCTTGCAGTGCCCTCTTCAAATGCGCTGCCACACTATCGGTAGTTTCAAAATCGTAACCATATATTTCGTAGTCGATTGTCGATTGTCCGCTCATTCCTCCGCCTCGACTACCTCCCACATTCACTTGCGTCTTTTTAAACTCGGGATAATGCTTTAAATCATTACGCATCAAGTCGGCCACTTCGGTCAACGTTCTCTTTCTATCTACCGGATCGACTAATGTAATATTCATTGAAATTATATGCGACCCATTATCCTGTAACGAGGCGTAAGTATTATCACTGCCAGCCATACCGACTGTATAGTTCAATACTTTGATCTCGGGATATTTTTCGGTCCACTCATCATAGATGCGTTTAGTTATATCTTCGGCTATCTCGACTCTCGTACCTATCGGCAATTCCAGCTTCACTCCTAGTCGAGAGTTATCGCTCACCGGGACAAACTCTGTTCCTACAAATTTCATAAGTATTAACGAGCTTAAAAATAAAGCCATACATAATAGGAATGTTATAAAACGGTGGGTTACTACCCAGTTTAACAACTTTGCATATCCATTATCGAAGCCATCAAGTCCTTTATTTATTGGAGTAAATAATAATTTAAATAATTTACTGCTTTTAGGATTCAATTTAAGCAACTGGCTACATAGCATCGGGGTTAATGACAAGGCACAAATGGTTGATATTATCATCATGATACAAACCATCCAACCTAGCTGACGGAACATTACGCCCATCATTCCCGGTACCATTGTCAATGGAAAGAATACTGCTATAAGTGTCAATGTTGATGCTACCACCGATATAGCAACCTCGTTCGTTCCATGCACTGCCGCCTGTTTAGGATCACTTCCTCGCTCTATGTGTGTCGTTACATTCTCAAGCACCACTATGGCATCATCGACGACCATACCAATAGATATAGACAAAGCCGATAATGATATAATGTTCAACGTATTTCCTGTGCCAAACAAATAGATAAACGAGGCTATCAATGAAATTGGTATTGTGATAGCAATAATCATTGTAGCTCGCCAACGTCCGAGAAATACAAACACTACCAATACGACAAAGAACAATGCATATAGCACAGTCTCAACTAGAGAGCTAATAGTATTTCTAATATTATCTGAAGTGTCGACAATCATTCCCAGCTTGACATCGGTAGGTAGATTTTTCTGTATCGAAGGTAATATCTTTGTTATCTGATTAGATATTTCTACTGAATTTGCGCCCGATTGTTTCTGAACGATAATCATTGCGCCGGCTTTTCCATTATTATATGTCTGTTGAGCTCGCTCTTCCAGCGAATCATCAATGGTAGCTATATCGCGCAGATAAATATTCTTTCCATCATAAGATCCTACTACTACATTCTGCATTTGAGTTGACTCTTTAAACTCGCCTTGAACTCGTAGTGAATAAGTGTCCGAGCCTATATCAAATGAACCACCCGGAATATTTCTGTTTTCTGCACCGATTATAGCCGAGATTGTCTCTATACTCAAATTATATGCCTCCAATTTTATTGGATCTACATATACGTGAATTTCTCGTTTTGGCGCACCTGATATAGACACCGAGCCTACTCCATTAATACGTGCCAACGGATTTGCTACTACATCATCTAATATCTTATAAAGACCCGGCATACTCTCTGATGCTTGAACAGATAGCAACATAATAGGAATCATATCGCTACTGAACTTGAATATAATTGGTGTTTCGCTATCATCGGGGAGCTGACTGCTCACCATATCCAGCTTATCCCTCACATCATTGGTAAGCACATCTATATCATAACCATATTCAAACTCTAAGGTGATTACTGATATATTCTCTCTCGATTTAGATGATATATGTTTTAGATTACTCACCGAATTTAGAGTATTCTCTAACGGCCGAGTTACATTCTGTTCAATATCTGCCGCACTCGCTCCCGAATATGAAGTTAATACCATTATGGTATTTGTATCTATATCCGGATACAAGTCGATAGGCAATTTCTGCAAAGAGAATAGACCGAGTATTACCACCGCTACGAAAAATAGAGTGGTCATTACCGGGCGTTTCACCGCACTTGCATATAAACTCATTTCTTTTAGTTTTTAATTAATTAATATTACTCTATTTATTCTCTTTGTTCGCCTTTGCTTTAGCATCTTTTAGCAGCTCTACCGATGCCCCATCTGATAATGCAGATTGTCCGCTCACTACTACTTGCGAATTATTGTCTACACCAGATATTAATTCATATCGGTTATCTAATCGTTGTCCAAGCTCTACTTTATTATACGATACCTTTCCATCTTTATATACATAGACATATTTATTTCCCGAACCCGTCTGCTTTACTACTGCTTGATCTGGTACTACTACTCGATTGTTTGTGCCATAGTTTACCTGTACTCTTGCAAACATTCCGGGACGTATTTTGCTGCCACTATTAGGTATGTTTATCTCCACTTGGAATGTTCTTGTTCGTGGATCTATTGTAGGGTGTATTAAAGATACCTTCCCGGTAAATTCTTGCTCGCCATATACATCGAGCTTAACTATTACTCCCAACCCTAAATATATCTTGGTGAAATCTTGTTCAGAAACGTTTACTATTACCTTCACCGGTTGTATTTGCTCAATGGTTAAGATTGGATTCTGCGAAGTCATATCGCCATTATCAAAGTTTCGTGCCGTTACAACACCCGAAATAGGACTTACTAATCTGGTGTTCTCTTGCATATTAGCAAACGAACGTTTATATGCTTCATATTCTGTCTGCAATTGATCTACCGATTGTTGAGTACCTCCGCCTATTTTTAAAAGCTCTACTGCTCGATCATAATCTAATTTCTTATTCTGCAAGCGTATTTTCATCTGCTCTATATTGACATCGTCTAGTATCACTACAGTCTGACCGGCACTTACATTCGAGCCAACATCTACAAGTATCTTTTTAATCCTGTTTGCAGTAGAAGTAGTTATATTATTAGTTTTGTACGACTCAATAGTAGCCGTATAATCTACTATTTGTGGCACTGCTTCCTCTTTTACTAATTCTACATTCACTAATGGCAATGTCTCTTTTGCCTTGCTTGTCTCTTCTTTTGATGTACACGAACATATTAATAATGATGTGCAAACTAATAAAGATAAATTTTTAAAGCTAAACATAAATATATTTATTATTTTTAATTATTATCATTTCATTGATTCGGCTGTCCCTAGCAATAATTGTAGATCGCTTGTGGCTACCAAATAATTATATACTGCTTGCGAATATGCTAATTTTGATGCTGTCAGCGCATATTCGGCATCTCTCAAATCGAGATACGAAGCTGCTCCAATCTGAAAACTTTTTTCCATAATATCAAATGCTTTCTGAGCTTCTAATACTCCTGCCGCATTTGTCGATATTTGTTTTACATTCTTGGTTATATTATCAATCTGTAGGTCGACTTGCATTCTAAGACTTCTTTCAAGATTTTCGCGTTGATAGCTCATTTCTCTAACGGTAATTTCGGCTTGTTTTATCTTGTTATATCTCTGTCCGCCTTCGAATAATGGAAATGATAACGACAAGCCTATTACTGAATATGGACTCCATCTGAAATTCTTAAATGGAGAGCCATCTGACGATGATGTCCAATTATAATTTGCTGTCAGTGATAATGTTGGATACCACGACATCTTTTGAACGTCAAGAGCCTTCTTTAGATAGTCGGTCTGTAAATCCATCGCACGCAAATCAGAGTTTTGTGTTAATGAGCGTTCAAGACTTAATGTGGTATCATACATTCCTTGTTCATAGTCGGCAAGTGTAGTAGCCGGCTTCACTTCTAGTGTTGCATCAATTCCCATTAATACTTTTAGTTGTAGCAGTGCTTGCTTTATTGCAATCTCTGCTTGCAACATTTCGGGCTCAATATTCTTTATTCTTACACTAGAACGCAAGACGTCGTATTCCGATGCAGTTCCTGCCTTAAATTTGCCTTCATATATCTTTGCATTAAATAATGCAGTCTCATAGTTCTGATGCACCACATCGTAGGAATCTTTTGCTAGAAGTACGGTGTAATATGTATTTTCTACTTGATTAATAAGATTAATGCGCGATGAACGCGATTTTTCAATATTTTGCAATATTTGACTCTCACTTAACGATATTGTCTTCCATAGTTGTGGAGCTATTAGAGGCATCGATGCACTGAATCCGAATTGGTAACCATTATCCTTTCCCATTTTTATTCCGGCATCTCCATCACTTGAAGAAGTTTCACTTTCGTCATCAGTTGTACCCCCCAGACTTCCCATATTAAAATATGCAACCTGCTTTGCTAATGTTCGGCTATAAGCCCCTGCAAAGGCAATTGAAGGAAATAATTGCCCTATGACTTCTTTACGCGAATAATCGACTCTCGAAATTTCCATCTCGGCAATTTTAATTGTAGGATTCTGATTTAATGCTATCTCTATACACTGCTTCAGTGATAGGTTCAACGTGTCTACTTTAATTTCCTCTTGACTTAATGCACTAAAAGCAAATAAACTCGCAAATACGCCTAAAATTAGTTTTCTATTTACCATTGTTATCTCTTGTTTCTCTTTATAAATTCATTATATATTTCTAGCCCTTTTACCGATAATACACCTCTAATGAAACAATCAAAAAATGTATCATAAACTTCAATAAAACTATGATTCCATTGAAATATATTACTGCTTTTCTTCATTGATTGAATATCATTAAAATAAAGATTTGCCACAATCTGAGAATCAAAATCTGTTCTAAATACTCCCTCAGCAACGCCACCTTCCAACATATCCTTAAATCGTAATATATTATCATTCCTCACTGTTTTGTATTGTGATTCTATCTCGGGGTATAATCGCTCCATATCGATAAAGAATGCCGGACATAGCCCAATAATTGAATCTCTTATCGATAGATAAATTTTTAATAATAGCTCAAGATTATTTGAGGAATCTTTTTCTATCTGATTTATCAACTCTCGTTGTAACTCATTCTTGTAGATTATTGCAGATATAACCAATGTGTTTTTATCTTCAAATAGCTCATAAAGAGTGCGTTTCGATATTCCACAATTCCTTGAGATATAGTCCATCGTTACTGAGGATATTCCATATTGAGATAATAATTCGTAGGTCTTTTCTAATACACGTTGCTTTATATCCATATTTTGCTTCTAAAATTGAAAGCACAAACTTATATAAAAACTTTTAAAACCACTAAAGTTTTCTTACTAATCATACCATAATAATCCTAAATGAATAATAATATAGAAAAATGAAACAATATTAATTTGAATTTATCATATCCTGAAGCACTTCAAATCCCTTCTCAAGTATTGCATCTCTGCCTTGTGCTATGTCGGTTTGTAATATATCGATCTTGCACCCTTCTGTTGGTGCTACACCAAATTCAGTAACATTTCCCTTGGGGTCGGTTATCGAACATGCCGAGAATCTAATTGTCCACCCATTTGGCATCTCGCTAGTAAATGGCAATCCGCTACCTCCGCCTGTGTTATCGCCCACAATCTTAACATTATCTAAATACTTCATTATCGAGACAAAATTATTTGTTGCACTATATGCCGAACGATTTGTTAATATGACTATCGGCTTGAGATAGCGTATTCTCCCGTTTTCAGCCGGCTTAAAATAATAATCATAAGGACTTGAAAAATCTGTATGTCCTGCTCCTGTCTTATGCGATATTGCTCCTGCATAGATATCTTTTGTAATGAAACGTCGTATCAATGTTTCTACATTTGTGAGGTATCCTCCGCCATTATTTCTAACATCAATTATAAGCCCTTCGCTCGATGATAATTCCGACAGTATATAATCCAAATTTCCATCTCCTATTCCATTCGAGAAACTACCATAATACATATAGCCAAAGTTGTTGCTCATTAACATATAGTTTATTCCGCTAGTAGTCTTATAATTGTAATTGAGATAATTCTGTTCTACTATTCTAGCATCATAATTCTGTGGATACATTTCCCAAAAACGATAATATGATATATTCCACGATGAAATAAGATTAGTATGACCATCTTTTAATTCGGCTAGCATCTCTGAACATAATGTAAAAAGCTCTTGTTGTGTCATATTTGCCCTTACTTTTACTCGATATTTTTCGCCTATTTCAGCCCAGTTTAAATCTTTATATTGAAAAAAGCAATAATGCTCATCTATAATACTCCATAGAGCATCGAAATTACCGAATGGATCGTTTGCATAGCTCTCCTCTTTGTGGCACGAGGCAAATAATGTTATTACTAAAAGCAGAAATATGGATAATTTTTTCTTCATTTTCAATAGATTGTTGAGATGATTTTAACTTTAGTATCTAATTTTTTTGTCGGGCGTATATTTATCCATTCTCCACTCACCCCAATTATTGCATTGTGTGTAAATATCTGTGTACTAATATTGTTTATCCAGCTACTCTCGATAGTGCCACGATAACCCAATCTCAAAGATGTGTTTCCGAAATGCAAATCGGCAGTAAATAAATTTATCATATCAAATCTATTTCCCCACCAACCTAAGTGGACTAATCCATCTCGATTACCTACATATATTTCATAAAATGCCTCGCCATAATCGGGCGAGAAAAATGCGCCTAACACCGGTATTGTAGGCTGATAGCGTAATGTTACTGGCAACTTCCATATCTTTAAATTATATATTGCCATCGCCGTAATATTCACTCCCCACCTTATTTTTGCCGACACCGGATTGTTTGAATTATATTGATTGTAAATCACTCCGCCATTAAATGAGGTGCTGCCTCCTGCATATACTATTATTTTTTTATTTATATTCCAACGGTGCATCATACCCCACGTGAAATCGCACATCAGCGAATGCATCGTACGGTTCTTCACTATATTCTGAACGTTTGCATATTCTATTCCAAAATCCATCTGCATTGTCCATCTTGTGGGGGCAAATTTCATTGCTTGCATTCGCTCATATCCTAATCGTAGATTTATTCCATCATAGGTGATGGGCGTGAGATATGTATCTAATATAGAAGCACTTCCTATATTTAGCATATACGCTGAATTTACAGGTCTGACTATCTTTATCGAATCATCACCTTGTATTGTGCTTGCATTTATAGTAAATAATTTACTAAATATACATACCAATACAATTATATATTTTAATTCTAAGCGCATCTGCTACTAAATATTATTTTTATTATTTTAATCGTCAAATATTTTCTTTTGTCCTGTCAATTCATCTAAAATATCGTTATATGATTTGGGAGTATCTTTTTCTGTTTCAACAGAATCATTTTCCGTATTTTCTATTGTCTCTTTTTCTTCCGGAACTTCGCGAGGCTCTAATTCTACAATTTCGCCAATGGCAAAATTTGTAATTCTTTTTCCTTTTGCCTTGAAACTCTTCACTCCGATATATTCGTCGGCATCTATCTCGAGAACAGGACGGAATGAGTCGGCTCCTCCAAAACGTATTTCATAACGGGGATATTTATCACTCGTTATTTTTAGTAATTGCGATTTGGGATTTCCTCCGATGAAACTTTGTTTTTTCAAAGATGCTTCAAATTGGAAACGTTTGATATATTGGAATTTCTGATCGGCATCATATAATAACACAGTCCATATCTTGTTGGAATCAAATTTCTCTATCATCAATATGTTTTCATCATAGTGGTTGCCGACATCAAAACTAGTGGTGAGATAATCTCCATTTTTAAGTATCACCAGCACCTGATCTGTACCATTAAATTCACCTAGTAATGTGCCTCGACCATCATAATTAAGACGTAATACATCGAAATCAAACCATACTTCAAGTCCACCGAGTGTCGATGCTCCTCGCTCTTTAAGCGAAATGCGGTGCACCTCATTTTTCGTTACAATATTTCCAATTGATTGTTTCCCTTTTATTGCTAATTCGGCTAAATCTACATCGAATTGAAGTGTCCGAAGTCTTAATTTGGGCTTTAACGTAATGCGCAACACTTCTGCCTCGCCATTGGGATTGGCCGAGAACCATACTATTTTTGTTCCCGGCAGTCCTTGTGTTAGATCATATTCTTTATCTCTGGTTACTCCTGTTATTGCAAAACGTTTCATATATGTTGCTCCACCTTTTCCACTAAGATAAAGTACATTATAAATAGTTCGCAAATCATTTCGTTTATATATATTAAGATATAGAATATTTTTGCCAACATAGATTTTGTCGCTCACTTTAATCACTTTATACTTTCCATCTTTATAAATAATTATTACATCATCTATATCCGAACAATTGCACACAAATTCATCTTTTTTAAGCCCGGTGCCGATAAATCCTTCTTCTCTATTTATATACAACTTCTCATTGGCTTCGGCAACCTGCGTAGCTTCAATTGTGTCAAAGCCTCTTATTATAGTTTTTCGCGGGTGAACCTCTCCATATTTTGCCTTCAATCCATGGTACCACGATATAGTATATTCTATGATATTGTTAAGATGCTCGTCGATCTTTGCTATCTTTTCGTTTAACGATGCTATATATTCATCGGCTTTGTCGCTGCTGAATTTTAAAATTCTTCGCATCTTAATCTCCATTAGTCGCAATATATCATCATTAGTAATCTCGCGTATAAACTGTGGCTTAAATGGCTCTAAACGTTTATCAATATGGGCTACTGCTTGATCAATATCTTTACTTTGCTCAAATTCTTTATCTTTATATATTCGTTGCTCGATGAATATCTTCTCTAATGACGCAAAAAACAACGACTCTTGATGCTCTTTGCGCTGTATTAGCAATTCTTGTCGCAGCATCTCCTTTGTTGCATCTACATTATAGCGCAACACATCGCTTACCTTTAAAAAGTGTGGCTTATTATCACAAATTACGCAACAATTGGGCGATATACTTACTTCACAATCCGAGAATGCATAGAGTGCATCTATTGTACGGTCGGACGAAGTGCCGGGTACTAAATGAACTACTATCTGTGCTGTATCGCTGGTGTTGTCGTCTACTTTGCGTATCTTAATTTTGCCTTTTTCTTGAGCCTTTAATATCGACTCGATTAATGTTCCGGTTGTCTTTCCATAAGGCAAATCACTTATCACAAGCGTTTTATTGTCGCGCTTGTCGATTTTAGCCCTGACTTTTACCGAGCCGCCTCGTTCACCATCGTTATATTTACTTACATCGATATATCCACCGGTCAAGAAATCGGGATATAACGCAAAATCTTCGCCTTTTAGATAAGATACAGCCGCATCTAATATTTCATTAAAATTATGTGGCAATATTTTAGAAGATAATCCAACCGCAATACCTTCGACACCTTGAGCCAGCAATAGCGGGAACTTTACAGGCAGCGTTACCGGCTCGGGCTTTCGTCCATCGTACGAAACAGTCCAATCGGTAATCTTAGGATTAAACACAGTCTCGAGCGCAAATTCTGATAATCTCGCTTCAATATAACGTGGAGCCGCAGCACTATCACCGGTTAGTATGTTTCCCCAATTTCCTTGTGTCTCTATCAATAAATCTTTCTGCCCCAGTTGAACTAAAGCATCGCCAATCGAAGCATCTCCGTGAGGGTGATATTGCATAGTATTTCCAACAATATTTGCAACTTTATTAAATCGCCCATCGTCAAGCTCTTTCATGGAGTGCAATATACGTCGCTGAACAGGCTTCAATCCATCTTGAATATGTGGAACGGCTCGTTCTAATATCACATACGAGGCATAATCGAGAAACCAATTCTGGTACATTCCCGACAACTGACTTTTCTTCTCCCTTGGAATCTGATAATTTGAATGCAATTCTGTTGCATCATTATCATTAATCTCATTTCCACGGTCTTCGATTTCTTCTTTTTCTTTCATTGCACTCATAAAAATATCGCAATAATAGGGAGTTTCATCTATGCCGATTACCTTATTATAGCTTTATTATACTTTTTTACTTCATTAATTGCTTATTGCTTTGGCAAAAATACAAATTAAATCGAAAAAATTCATTTACTTTGCAACATATTTCAAAACTATTATCACGCTATTTCTCAATAGCATGAATAAATAAGCATTATTTTTAGAAAATACATATATCAAGAATTCTGATTATGGCACAACAAGAAGACCAATTTAAAAAAATCGTTTCACACGCCAAGGAATACGGTTTTGTTTTTCAATCAAGTGAAATTTACGACGGACTAGCCGCCGTTTACGACTATGGGCAAATGGGTGTAGAACTAAAAAACAACATCAAACGCTATTGGTGGGAAAGTATGACTCTTCTCCACGAAAATATCGTTGGTATCGACTCTGCAATTTTCATGCACCCCACAATATGGAAAGCTTCGGGACACGTTGATGCTTTCAACGACCCTCTTATTGATAATCGCGACTCGAAGAAAAGATATAGAGCCGACGTTCTTATCGAAGACGAAATTGCTAAATTCGACGATAAGATTAACAAAGAAGTTGCTAAAGCCGCTAAAAAATTCGGTGATAGCTTTGATGAGAAGCTCTATCGCGAAACTAACCCTCGAGTACTTGAGCATAAAGAAAAGCGAGAAGCTCTTCACGAGCGTTTTGCAAAAGCTTTAAACGACAATAATCTTGAAGATCTTCGTCAGATAATATTAGATTATGGTATCGTTTGCCCTATTTCAGGAACTAAAAACTGGACTGATGTACGCCAATTCAACCTTATGTTTAAGACCGAGATGGGTAGTACATCCGAAGGCGCTATGACTGTATATCTTCGTCCCGAAACGGCTCAAGGTATTTTCGTTAATTTCTTAAACGTTCAGAAAACCGGTCGTATGCGCATTCCTTTCGGAATCGCTCAGATTGGTAAAGCTTTCCGTAACGAGATTGTTGCTCGTCAATTCATTTTCCGTATGCGCGAATTTGAACAAATGGAAATGCAATTCTTTGTTCGCCCGGGCGACGAGCTTAATTGGTTCAAACAATGGAAAGAAACGCGTATGAAATGGCACAAAGCTCTAGGGCTTGGCGACCAAAAATATCGCTTCCACGACCACGACAAGCTAGCTCACTACGCTAACGCTGCTACCGACATAGAATTTGAAATGCCTTTCGGATTCAAAGAAGTAGAAGGTATTCACTCGCGTACAAACTTCGACTTAAGCAGCCACGAGAAATTCTCGGGTAAGAAAATTCAATATTTCGACCCTGAATTAAATCAATCATACACTCCTTATGTCATCGAAACATCAATAGGACTTGATCGTATGTTTCTTTCTATTCTTGCTTCATCTTTTGAAGAGCAAGCTCTTGAAAGTGGCGATACCCGTACTGTATTACACCTGCCGGCACCTCTAGCTCCTGTAAAAGTTGCTGTGATGCCTCTCGTTCGCAAAGATGGCCTACCCGAAAAAGCACGTGAAATTATGAACTCACTTAAATTTGACTATGCTTGCCACTACGACGAAAAAGACTCTATTGGTAAACGCTATCGCCGTCAAGATGCAATTGGTACTCCATTCTGCGTTACTATCGACCACCAATCGCTCGAAGACAACACTGTTACTATTCGTCATCGCGACTCTATGCAACAAGAACGTGTAGCTATTGACGACTTAGCCAAAATTATCGACAGCGAAGTAAGCCTAAACAAGCTTCTTAAATCATTAGCATAATTAAAAATGAAAAAATTTCCTATAATAGTATTATTTTGCACCTTAGCTCTTTGCTTCGTTGCTTGTGGTAGCACTGAAGATAATTGGGACGCCTACGAACAATGGCGAATCGACAACAACGAATGGCTAGCCGAACAAATCGACAAAAAGAATGATGATGGTACAAACTATTATACTAAAATTACTCCTTCTTGGGATAGTAAATCTTATGTGTTAATTAAATACATAAACGATACTATGCTTACGAAAGATAATTATCGACCTTTCTTTACATCGACTATCGATGTAAAATATATCGGACGATTATATAATGATGAAGCTTTCGACTCGTCTTATCTTAGCACTACTCCCGCTGATAGCATTTTCCGCACATCTCTTCAGAGTGTAGTGGGTGGATGGACTATCGCTCTAACTAAAATGCACATCGGCGATTCTTGCGAAATAATTGTCCCTTATCAATCGGCTTATGGCAACTCGGAATACAACTCAATAAAGCCTTATTCTAATTTGAAATTTAATGTCAAATTAGTAGATATTCCCGGACTTGTTGTTCCTGTTCCATAATTCAATAGATTACATATTTGAAATAATAAGCCTTTAATCTTTTTGATTAAAGGCTTATTTATATAAGTAAAAATAAATTCATGATTATTTTTACTTATATTTGTCGCTATCATTTAATATTATAACGATATGAAAAAGATCAAGATGTTTTATCAACCTCGTTGCCCATTCTGCAAAAGAGCTTTTCAATATATTGACGAGCTTAAAAATGAATACCCCGAACTGAAAGACATAGAAATAGAAGCTATCGACGAAATTGAATTCCCTGATATCGCCGACAGTTACGATTATTATTATGTTCCTACATTCTATATAGATGAGGTCAAAATTCATGAAGCCGGCATTTTTAAGCCAGAAATGGAAGATCTACTTCGCAAAGCTCTCTAAAAATAACACACCATATTTTTATAAACGAGAAATAGAGAAAAAACGTAATCCCTCATTTCTCGTTTATTTTCTATATATGGCTTGATGACCTTTATATAGTGTCAATGACCCATTATCTTTCGTTACTTTATATGAACCAGCAAACTTAGAATTTTGACTCCACGAATTGCCCTTCTCTCTTTCTCTATATAATAAAACCTTTCCGCCAAAATCTGAAAAATCTACACTGAAAGCCTCTAATCTGGTAGAATCTGACGAAAAAACTAAATATGCAACAACAGAAGAACTCGAATTTCCAATTTTTCTCAAGGGCATACCTTCTTCAAATATTCTTATACAATCATTACGTACGTCCGACCATATATAACCTGCCGAACTTATACAACCATGATTATCTCTATCATTGCCCACTATTTCTTCTTTAATATTTATCCTTTCAGATACTTTCTTTGAACAAGACATTCCTCCAAATAAACAAATTACTAAAATAATGTTAATCCACGCTTTAGTTACCATATAATTTTCGATTTAATTTTTATCCGAAAATACACAATTATGTCGAATAGACGGCTTAAAACAGATAAAATAATTTTTTTTGATGCTATTTTGAAAAAAATTACTCAAAAGTTTGCAAGTTAAAAAATAAGCAGTACCTTTGTAGTGCTTTTGCGCATGTGGCGTAATTGGTAGCCGCGCTAGACTTAGGATCTAGTGTCGAGAGACGTGGGGGTTCGAGTCCCTTCATGCGCACTGCGAAAGTTTTAGCGAAGTTTTTTAAAAAAGCTTCGCTTTTTTTATATCCTTTTTCAAGCCCGACTTATTTATTTATTGAAAATCTATTTTTTAATTGTAGATTTGTACTCCATCAAAATTCTGATGCGAATCTATAATAGTGCCAGCTAAAATGTATTACACAACTGCACTTCTATATTATTAATTTAGCGTTCATAAAGATCATGAAAAAAATTATTCTCACAGCATTAATCCTAGGGTGTCTTACACTCAATGCAACCACTAAAAAGCAACCGGTAAATCCTGATAGCACAGGATTCAAATTTACCGACCAAATAATCATTAAAGACACTCCGGTAAAAGACCAAAACAAAACAGGTACTTGCTGGAGCTTTTCTACATGCTCATTCTACGAAAACGAAATTCTGAGAAAAACCGGGAAAATCGTTGACCTCTCCGAAATGTTTATTGTTCATCATTGCTATATTGATAAAGCCATTAAATATATACGCATGGAAGGCGCAATCAATTTCGAACAAGGGGGTAGCATTTTAGATGTGCCTCACGTTTTTACTAATTATGGTGCTATGCCCGACGAAGCATATTCTGGACTTAACTATGGTGAAAAAGCACACGACCATTCCGAACTTATATCTGTTCTTAAAAACTATATGAATGGGCTGTTATCATCAAAAGCTAAAAAACTGACTACAGCTTGGCTTAACGGATTAAACGGTATTATTGACGCTTATTTAGGCACAATACCCGCTACATTCACACATCAAGGGAAAGAATATACTCCGGCCAGCTACTCACAATCTCTTGGATTAAACTTCGACGACTATATACCAATGACTTCGTTCACACATCACAAATTCTATGAACCATTTATTATGGAAGTCGCCGATAATTGGATATGGGGTGAATACTACAACCTCCCTATCGACGAGCTAAAAGCCGTAGTCGACAATGCACTGAATAAAGGATACTCCGTTAGTTGGGCTGCCGACGTAACCGAAGGCGGATTCCAATGGAAAAATGGCTATGCTATATTTCCTAAAGAAAAGTCGGAAGCCGATATGGATAGCACAGAATTAAAACGCTGGTCAAAACTTCTTGATAAAGATCGTGAAAGTGAAAAATATATATTCGATAGCCCTGTCCCCGAAATAAATGTTACTCAAGAATTAAGACAAGAAATGTTTGACAATCACGAAACTACCGACGACCACCTAATGCTAATCATCGGCACTGCTATCGACCAAGACGGAAATAAATATTACAAGGTTAAAAATTCGTGGAACACAAATCAGATATACGATGGCTATTTATATGTGTCTGAACAATACTTTAAAGCCAAAACTATTACTATATTAGTAAACAAAGAAGCAATACCTAAAGCCACTTATACCAAATTGAAATAATGCATAAAGTGTAAAAATATTAGAAACTAAATCAAAAATATAAAGGAGTATGTTACATAATTGCCTCAACGTGGCAATAAATGGAACATACTCCTTCCGATTCTACACGATTTTAATACTTAATTTTTCTACTGAAATAAAAAAATGCGGTTAATAATCATTTTTTCTCAAAAAAATTTGCTATTCTAATTTTTTGATGTACCTTTGTAATCAAATCATATATGTAATCATTACAACATTGTAACAACTATGAACAGGACAGCTCAACATTTAGTTTCACATAACATTAAGCCATCAGCTCAGCGAATAGCTATAATGAAGTATCTTATGGAACACCCAACGCATCCATCGGTAGATAAGATATATTGTGATTTATTGCCCGATATGCCCACACTATCACGTACAACGGTATACAACACGCTTAGAGTACTCGAAGAGAACGATGCACTGATAACTCTAAATATTGACAGCAAGAATGTAAGATATGATGGTAATGTCATGCCACACGCCCATTTTATGTGCCGTAGCTGTGGCAAGATATACGATACCGCCCTACCTGAGGGCATTCTCAAAGAAATACCCGGAATGGAAACCTTTCAGATAGATGCAATCAAGCTATATTACAAAGGGCTATGCCAAGAATGTCAAGAAAAAGAAAACAATAACAAAGAATAAATTAGACAATTAATTAATCAACAATTAAAAAGATAAAAAAATTATGGCAAAGAAATGGATTTGTACAGTATGTGGATATGTTCATGAAGGTGAAACCGCTCCAGAGCGTTGTCCTCAATGCAAAGTACCAGCAAATAAATTTAAAGAATTAAAAGAAGACGAAGCAATAAATTTTGTTACAGAGCACGAAATAGGTGTTGCTAAAGGTTGCGACGACGAAATGATTAAAGACCTTAATGCTCACTTTATGGGCGAATGCACAGAGGTAGGTATGTATCTAGCAATGTCGCGTCAAGCCGACAGAGAAGGTTATCCTGAAATTGCTGAAGCTTTCAAACGCTACGCTTGGGAAGAAGCTGAACACGCATCTAAATTTGCCGAACTTCTTGGCGATGTAGTATGGGATACTAAAACAAATCTAGAAAAACGCATGAATGCCGAAGCAGGAGCTAATGCAGATAAGATGAGAATTGCAAAACGTGCAAAAGAATTAAACCTTGACGCTATTCACGATACAGTTCATGAAATGGCTAAAGATGAAGCTCGTCATGGCAAAGGTTTTGAAGGTCTTTTCAACAGATTTTTCAAAAAATAAGAGAATACAAGATTTATAGAATAGACAAAGCGAGAATATTTTAAAATATTCTCGCTTTTCTTTATATATAAGCTCTAATTTTAGAATCTATAATTAGCCCCTAATGAAAAAACAGCTTGATTGAAATCGGCTACATATTGAAATTTCATCTCGCCTTTAAATGATATGTGATCTGTAATTAAATACTCTGCTCCTGCGCCAACATTCAACCCGATTCTGTCTACCGAGGAGTCATCTGTATCAGCAGTCCAATGCGAGAAAGTCAATCCCAAAAGTGGATATAAACGGAAACGCTCTACCACATTAAACACATAGTGTGCATTTAAATTGATATCCCATGCTTTTAGCCCGGCATTTAAAAAGTAATAATTAAATGAAGGTTCTAATCTTACGCTATTACTCACAAAACACCCCACATTGACACCGACTCCCATCTGATGGGCACATGTTGCATTCTGTAACTGCAATCCTAAAGTTACATCTCCTTTTTGAGCCACTGCACTTGTCGCCAATCCTAGAAAAGCAAACAATACAAATAATAGTCTTTTCATTTATAGTATTTTTTAGTTATTAGTTTCTTCGTTGGGTTCTATATTCTTTGTTATTACCTCATGTGAAGATGTTGTCTGAGTCTTGATTTTAACTTTCATCTCATCAAACCCCTTTCCATACACTCCATTTACATTTGCTTGTGTAATAAAGGCATCTTTGTCAATCGATTTTACGATTCTGAATATAGTAACTTGTTCTATTTTTCGGCACATTACAAGAAGGATTTTGACCTCATCTTTTGTGTACCACCCTGTACCATCAAGCAATGTACAGCCTCGTCGAGCATCATTATTTATCGCATCGGCAATTTCTTTCCACTTTCTTGAAAATATTGTAAATTGCACTGCTTGCCTATTGGTGTTTATAACTTGGTCGGCTACAAATGATACAATAAACAAAATAACAAAGCCATAAACTATCTTATCGAGGCTATGAAATAATAAAAAAGACGACGAGATTATTATCATATCGGTATACATAATAGTACGACCAATTGTTATATTACTACGTTTTGACACCATTGCCGCTACAATATCAGTTCCTCCGCTGCTACCATTATGCACAAATGCCATTCCTATACCCACACCACACATTATTGCACCTATTATTATATTCATAAATGCTTGCTGTTCAACTATGGGTTCAGTAAAAAGTGGTTGCATTAAACCAATTAGAAGACTAATTACTGTCGTGCCAAAAACTGTACGGACAACAAACGTTCGACCGACTATTCTAAATGCAAAAAGCAACAATATTATATTTAATGAGAAATTCGAAATAGCGATTGGTATACCATGTCCTGTCATCTGATCGGTAGCAAAATAAATCAAAGATGCTACACCTGCCAAACCACCAATTACAATTTTCTCAGGCAATATAAATGCAGTAAATCCAAATGCATAAATAGCAAGACCTATTACTATTAATATATAGTCTTTAGTTGTTGCCCATGTCGGTCTTTCCAATACAGCCATAACTTAATTGTATTAAATTGTATTATTTTCAACAAAGTTACTTATTTCTACCAATAATAAATTATAAAAACTGAGAGATTTTTTTGGTATTATTTCTTCTTAGCTAATTATATAATTACACTATTTGCAAAATTATACTTTAAATTTGAAATTACTCATTATTTATAACTTATTAAAGCTGTAGGGATATCAAATTATCATAAAATAAGCCCAGATAAATATACAGTCTTCTTTTGTTAAGATTTATTAAATATTAATTCGCCCATTTTATCCAATTAATTTATTGTTTTTTGCCCTAAAATTGTTTCTTATATCCATTCTGTTAAAGAAATTAATAACCTAAAATAAAACTGTTGTATTCCTCATTCATTTTAATTATCTTTGAATACGAAAACTAACAACTTATGAATAAATCAACTTTTAAGCACATTATTGTTGCATTATTTTTGTTTGCAACTTGCTTTAATCAGTTAACGGCATCTGAATTTATGGATTCGTCGCCTGCTTCAAAGCCGATAGGTCTTGGAATTAGGCTAGGTATCACTTCTTCCAGCGTGGGAATGAATACTAAAGATATTTATCCCGACCTAAAGAAAGGTATAACAGAATGGGGTGCCGGATTTGAGGTCGGCGCAGTGGTAAATCTTAATATTAAAAATTTCTTCACGCTACAACCCGGCTTTTTCTTTCAGAATAAGAGTTATAATTCTACGCTTATAAATATGAACAGCGCAAATCAGAAATTGGAAAATGCTCTTGGGCACTCTCGCTTTTATTATTTCCAAATTCCTGTGCTTTGCTCATTCCGATTCAATATTACTAACGAGCTTAAATGGAATGTCGACTTTGGTCCTTATTTCGCTTTTGGTATTGGTGGAGACACTAAATATGAATCTTTCAGCACAGAAATCAATAATGGCAACGCAATAATCGAGAGTAGAGATTACAAATACGATTATTTCGGAGATAGTAACAGCTATAATGTGAGAATGAAGAGCTTCGATTGGGGTTTTAAAATCGGCACAGGCTTAACTTTTTTACAACATTACAGCCTTAGCGTGTACTACAATATCGGCTGCAAGAATGTAGCTAATAATCACCAAAGTTTCTTGAAAGACCCTTCGGCTAAAAATAAACAATGGTCATTCACTCTTGGCTACGATTTCTGACCCTATTTACAAATACAATCAATACATTCATCGCATGCTCGCTCTACCTCTAGAGTTGCATGCGATATGTTTTTCTGTTTCAACCTATTCTTTATATCACATTTCAACTCTTTCAATTTATCTGAATCCAGACTACTTACAATATGTGCTGTGATAGCATTCTCGGTAGTCGATAATGCCCATATATGCACATGATGCACTCCATCTACCCCTTTCACCGATTTGATTATTTCTATTATTTCAGCTGTATTTAATTCGCCCGGCACACCATCTATCACTAGACGTAGCGACTGTGATAATAAGCCCCATGTCGAGAATAGTATCACTAAGGCTATTACAATACCTATAATGGAGTCGAGCATTACAAACCCTGTATAATTTACTACTACGCCGGAGAGCAATACGCCTACCGAGACCAGTGTATCCGAAAGCATATGTAAAAAGGCTCCTTTTACATTCAAGTCATTACTCTTGAATTTAAAAAACATATAAGCTGTAAGTCCATTTATTACTATTCCTATCGCTGCTACAATGGCAACCATCGAGCCATCTACCGGTTGTGGATTACGTATTTTTGAAATACTCTCGATGATAATCAAAATCACGGCGACAACTAGCACAACTGCGTTGACAAACGATGCCAATATCGTTCCTTTCTTATAACCATAGGTGTAATTACCATTTGGTTTCTTTAATGCCAATTTAAAAGCGGCCATTGCTAGCGCAAGGCTCACAACATCGCTTAAATTATGTCCGGCATCGGATAACAATGCCATTGAGTCGCCAACCAACCCGGCAATTACTTCTGCTATTACAAAAATCACATTTAACAAAATACCCCACAAAAAAGCTTTATTCAAGTTTTCTTGATGGGGTAATATATTGTGCGTGTGATTATGGTGGTGAATATGTGCCATAATCTTAATTTTATTTTATATAAATTTTAGCGCAATTAATTAGCTAAAATTTCTTGATTCCCATGATTTCCCTCACGTCTGCTAATGTCTTTGCTGCCGATTCTCGTGCCTTCTCTGCGCCCATTCGCACTACTCGCGAAAGATATGCATCGTCATTCTGAATATCAAGAATACGCTCTCTTATTGGAGTAGTTACTTTTAATATATCTTCGGCTAATTGCTTCTTTAAATCCCCATATCTTATTGAGCAATCATTATAAGCATTTCTAAAATGTTCTACCACATCGGGTGCCGAAACTAATTCGAGCAATGTAAATAGATTTACTATTGGTTCTGTCATTGGCGAATTAGGAGCTTGAGGCCCTTCATCGGTTACTGCTCGCATCACTTTCTTGCGAAGAACCTTATCTTCATCTAGTAGATAGATACAATTTCCTTCCGATTTTCCCATCTTTCCCGAGCCATCTAGTCCCGGAACTTTTATTGGCGCACCTCCAAAGTCAAAATTTGTTGGCTCCGGAAAATAATCTACGCCATAGAAAGCATTAAAACGTCGAGCAAATCGACGTGTCATTTCAAGATGTTGCTCTTGATCTTTACCTACCGGCACTTTATGGGCTCTATGGATAAGAATATCCACTGCCATTAATGTCGGATAAGTCAAAAGCCCTGCATTTACTCGCTTATTTGAATCGTTTCCGATAATTTCACTTTCTATATTATCTGAATCCGACGTAATTCCAAGCTGTTTTCTAGCTTTATCTTTAAATGATGTCGTTCTCATTAATTCGCCGATACCTACGTGCATATTAAGCAGTAAGTACATCTCGGCTATTTCAGGAATATCACTCTGTACAAATATTGTAGATTTCTCTGGATCTAACCCGGCGGCTAAATATTCCGAAAGTATGCTCTTTACGTTAGAATGTAGTATTTTAGGATCGGGGTGAGTGGTTAAGGCGTGCAAATCGGCAATAAAAAAATAACTATTATAATCGTTCTGCATTTTCACAAATTTGCTTAATGCTCCATAATAATTTCCTAAATGTAATTGTCCGGTTGCTCGGATACCACTTAATACAATTTCTTTCATATTTTTATTTAATAAACATTGCATCTATATCGAATAAAGATGCATAAATCATAATTATATTGCAAAAATAATCATTTTATATGACTATATCAATAGTTAGGCTCTTTTGAAAGCAAAGGTAATATGATTTTACCTATTGCCGGCGATGAAACGAGTACCGACACATTTCTATCTTCTCTGAAAAAATCTACTTTTGCTCCGGCTTCTTCGGCTATTAGCAACCCGGCACAAACGTCCCATTCATGAAGGTTCAATTCCCAATAAGCATCGAGAAAGCCTGCTGAAACGCTGCAAATATCTATTGCGGCTGAACCCATTCGCCTCATTC
Organism: Muribaculaceae bacterium; assembly: GCA_028689665.1. Lineage (GTDB taxonomy): Bacteria > Bacteroidota > Bacteroidia > Bacteroidales > Muribaculaceae > JAQVCR01. Next base: position 72,159 of record JAQVCR010000004.1, on the reverse strand, counting down.
CTCTTACTTGTGGTAGAACTCGCGATAAATTATCTAAATTATTATCGGCATTTGTACTCTTATCTACAGGAAATCCAGTCGAAACTACTGCCCTACTTATATCTGTTTCCGATCCCACATGAATTTTCTCGCCATTTAAATATGCGCCTTCACCTCTGACAGAAGTATACAGCTCATTTAGATATGGAGCAAATACTACACCCATGATTGTAGTACCATTATATTTCAGACCTATCGAAACACAAAATTGTGGCAATCCGGAGCTAAAATTGGTAGTTCCATCAAGTGGATCTATTACCCACTGATATTCACCTGAGTTGCTCTCTTCGCCCGACTCTTCAGATAATATTGAATGAGATGGATATAATGAATGAATATGCGATATTATTATTCGCTCCGATTCTTTATCGGCAGCTGTTACAATATCACTTTCATTAAGTTTTGCTTGAATATTAAGATTTGTTCCCCGAAAATAAGTTAGCTGAACCTTTCCGGCTTCTTTTGCCCATGAGATAGCGTTAATCAATAATTCATCAACGTCTATTGCCATTTTTAATCCTCCTCGATTATTGGAATTTGTCGTTTAAACACTTCTTTAAACGATATTAAAGTTTCGGTCCTTGTTGCGGCTAGATTCTGCAACTTTGTATGAATTATATGTAAAAGATGATCGTTATTTTTTGCATACACTTTTACAAATATATCGTATTTTCCTGTTGTGAAGTGGCACTCTACAATCTCGGGGATCTCTTGTAGCCTTGCTACCAAAGAATCGAATTGAGAAGGATCGTTTAAGTAAAATCCAATATAAGCACAAGTGTCATATCCTACCGTCGACGGGCTTATAAGAGATTCTGAGCCTAGGAAAACGCCCATACTCGTTAATTTCTGTATTCTCTGATGTATTGCCGCTCCCGAGACATTACATTCTCTTGCTATTTCTAAAAATGGTTTTCGAGCATTAGCCGATAACATTCTTAATATTTTATAATCTAACGAATCTAATTGTGAACTTGCCATAATTATTGTAATTTTGATTTTTAAACTAAAGTTGTAGGGAGCAGATTTGTTCTCTCCAAAACAATAAACAAAAATAATATATTTTTATCGTTAAACTTATGAATTATAAGAAAATTTCATCAGAAAATCAATTAATATATCAAATAAAGCTTCTTTACCTATCAGCTTTCCCTAAAAATGAAAGAAGAGACTTCGATAAGGTAATCGAGATTCTTAAATACAACAATCTTTTCAACATTTTTGTTGCCACCGATGACCAAAATAATTTCTGCGGTTTTATTTCTTATTGGGAATGGAACGATTTTATTTACATTGAGCATTTCGCAGTCGAGCCCGAATTGAGAGGAAACAAAATTGGCGAAAAAATGATTAATCACTTCAAAGAGATTAACAATAAACCGATAATTCTTGAAGTTGAACCTCCTACATGCGAAATTGCACAACGTAGAATAAATTTTTACCTCCGTTGCAATTTTATACTTAATTCTAACGTTGAATATATGCAACCGCCATACTCTAAAGGCGAGGATTTTTTTAAACTTATACTTATGTCATATGGCAAATTAGATTTATATAATTCTTGTCCAATAATTAGACAAATACACAAAGATGTATACGGCGTTAATTATAATTAAATATTCACGTTAAATACGTTAATTTTAAGATATTTATCGCAATAGTTTGTTAATATTATTATCTTTGAAGAATTAAAGAATCTATAAAATCGCTGAAATTGAAAATTAGAACTCTCATAATAATTACTACCTGCATTATATTTGCTATCGCTTTATTGTTTGGTTGTAATAATAGCCAAAGCAACACAAAAAGTATTGCAGTTAGTATTCAGCCCCAAAAATTCTTTCTTGAGAAGATTGTTGGGAATAAATATTCTGTTTCTTGCTTGCTTTCTCCTAATAGCAACCCCGAAGCGTATGAGCCAAATATGGCCCACCTAATGAATCTTGAAAAAAGCGACGCTTATTTTAAAATTGGTAATATTGGATTTGAGCTTGCTATCAGCAACAAAATTAAAAGCAACTATCCGAACCTAAAAATTTACGATAATTCTAAAGGGGTTAAAGTAATGGTTGGCTCTCATTGTGGAAATAACGAAGATGGTCATAACCACGAAATAGATCCACATATATGGAGCTCGGTAGTTAATGCCAAGATTATTTCTAAAAATATGTACGATGCTGTTGTTGAGTTAGATCCAAAGAATAAATCTTTCTACGCCAAGAATTTCGACAATCTAATTAACGAATTAGATGCTCTTAACGACTCCATAACTAAAGTACTTGAGCCTATTAAAAACAAGGCTTTTATCGTATGGCATCCATCTCTTAGCTATTTTGCCAGAGATTATGGATTGAAACAAATTTCGATGGAATACGAGGGCAAAGAATCGTCGATAAAGCATATGAAAACTAAGATTGACGAAGCTCGAAATGACAGCGCAACAATCTTCTTCTTGCAACGTGAATTTGATGGCCGACAAGCCGAAACCCTAAGCAATGAATTAAAGACAAAAATTATTTATATTAATCCAATGAATTACAATTGGACTCAAGAAATGCTTAATATCGCTAATGCAATTGGCTCAAAATAATAAAATTATAAGTATCGAAAATGTATCGATGCGCTATGATAATCGCTATGTTCTTGAAAACATTAATCTAGATGTATTTGATAAAGACTTTATTGCTATCACCGGCCCTAACGGTGGGGGCAAAACAACTTTGCTTAAAATTATCTTACGTTTAATAGAACCTACAATTGGCAAAGTAGTATATTGGAATGCCGAAAATAATTCTAGCAATTTAAAAGTTGGCTACCTACCTCAGAAAAATATGATTGACAGCCATTTCCCAATTACAGTAAAAGAAGTTATTGCATCGGGATTACTATCAAAATCGTCTATCTTCAGCAAGTCGAAAGAATTTGAAAATGCCGTAGAAGAAACAATTTGCCAAATGGGCGTGGAAGATATTAAAAACCAACCTATCGGAAATCTTTCGGGAGGACAGCTTCAACGCACACTATTAGGACGAGCATTAATATCATCGCCCAACATTCTCGTGCTAGATGAGCCACTATCTTATGTCGACAAACGATTTGAGCATCAGATATATAACATCATTTCTAATATCGCTCCTCACACAACCATAATACTCGTATCTCACGAAATGACCGCCATTGCGCCTATGGCTACACGACATATAATCATAGACCACACCCTCCACGATTGTCATGCCGACCATCACTATATCTCGCAATGTGAATAATATTTATTCATCGATATATAAATCGCCTATCGGAAATTTAAAAATCACTGCCGACGATTTTGGATTACTATCAATAAATATTTGCTCCGACACTAAGAAAAACAATTCTTCAAATATTGCAATTAATAATTGCATCGCCCTCATGGATAAATATTTCGATGGCAATAATGTCGATTTTTCTGGTATAATAATCTCTGAGAATATTATGGGGACTGAATTTCAAAAAAAAGTGTGGCTTGCTCTGCGTAAAATTAAATACGGAAACACTTCGTCTTATTCTGCTATTGCATCGCAAATAGGTTGCAATAAGGGATATCAAGCCGTAGGCAATGCAATCGGAATGAATCCTATACTTATTATTATTCCCTGCCATCGCATTATAGCAAAGACAGGGAATATTAGTGGCTTCTCGGCAGGAATCGAAATAAAAAGATTTCTCCTCAAACTTGAGAATATTAAGATCTAACCTTCTTAAAACTCCTCCTCATCATTATTCCAATCGACTTCCAACCGGGCATTCGTTTTAGTGTACTTCGTGTATATGGTAAATCATAAAGCAACATAAGTATAAACAAAGTAATAGCAAAATAAGCAACTAATCCATATATTTCCTTCAAGCTTATCATCTGCATATTAATATAAAACTGCTCTACAATATGATTTAGCGATGCCAAATCAGTAGTAGTCCTATCTATATTTCCGCTATATCTAGATATATTATCGGCAACAAAATAGCGCAAGCCATAGGTATATATTGAACAGCCAATAACTCCTCCAATCATCATGTGCATAATATTAAAGACCGAGAGACTTTGAAAAAAATGCTGAAATGTCATAATTTCTTCTAGCGAAGTAATAAAAACGATGCTCAATACAGCATAAGAAAAACCACGCATAACTAATGGAAAATACAACAATTCAAAATTAATTTCGGTAGAGATAATGAAATAAAACAACACTAAATAAGCTACCACTCCGCCCAAACCTACATTTATTAACTTTAAAAAGCTGAATTTTAGCACCTTCATCCACAACAAAGAGAATAGACAACCTATCAATATACCCACAACCACAGCCAGATTAAGCGTAGTCGATGTAAGCGTGATATATCTCATTCCTTCTTCATAAAAGACCTCTTCAAGAATATGCTCGGTTGCCAAGATCCCTTCGATTATTGCAATAAGGATTAGCAAAGGCGCCAGATTTCTATATTTCCACATTTTAGGCTCATAGTAAGGATGACGAATTCTAAACATTCGATGCAATGCTAATAGCAGAGTAAAAATTATCACAAAGGAAAGTATTTGTATAACATTGCTATTCCACCAATCATACCACTCACCATAATTAAACAAATAGACTATTTCTAAAACTAAAGCCGCCCAAATAACTGCGCCAAGCCAATCGATCCCAAATAGTGGCATTTTAGGAATTATCCTTACATGTCGAGTTAACACAAAAACGAGCAAAGCATCAAAAAGTAAAATCCCGACCATAAGCCAATGCATATATTGCCAATTTGAAATATAGCACAGATACACAGCTATCAAATCGGAGAATTGGATACTGCACAAAATTATAATATGAAGTACAGGAAAAAACACAGTGAAATCACGCTTTGGAGTCATCCATAACTGTATATTCGACATACACTCAAATGTCCCTTGTATTTTAAAACAACCTGATACGAAACATACAAACCATAACAATGGCAAAAAAGTGATATACATTGCAAGATAATTGCAAATCGCTATCATTATAAATGATACAAATAGCAGTGTCTTGTTTGTAAATCTAAATTTCATTCTGAATAATAGCGGAAAATACATTGCCATACCACACAAATTAGCATACATGCACATCAATATATCCTCTCGCATTAACGACATACCGCCAAACATTTCGTTCAACGAACCAATATATATTCCACCGCTTAGCTGAAACGAAAATGCAAAAAACACATAAATCCACGGCCTTATATTTCGAGGGACAATCGCCCGAAACATTGGCATAGAAAAGGGCTTATTTAAATCTGGTGCGCCCATATCAATATTTTACCTCGCATTCAACATTAAGTCCGGCTCGCAATTTATTCATATCTTCCGGCTGATTTCCCTTTAATGAAATTCTCACAGGCACTCGTTGCTCAACTTTTACAAAATTACCGGTTGCATTATCTTGTGGTATCATAGAAAAAGATGCCCCGGTAGCCTCGGATATAGATTCTATAACTCCTTTATATTTTACATTAGGTACAGCATCGGCGATAATTTCAACTTCAGCTCCTATTTGTATATTTTTTAATTGCGTCTCGCGATAATTTGCAACAACCCACAAATCACCTGAATCTACAATATCAACCATCGTTTGTCCCGGCTGAACCAGCTCTCCTTCATGAATATTCTTACGCCCGGCAACACCATCGCAAGTTGCGACAATTATTGTATACGATAAATTCAAATTTGCCATATCGACGGCAGCTTGCGCTAATTTAATCCCCGCTTCGTTTTGTTGAAGTCGATGCCCTTGCTCATTTTTCGCTAACGATGTAGAGCTTTTTGTCCTTTGCAATCTTTCATATCTTGCCTGCGCCGATAGATATGATGTGTACACATTATCATATTGTTGACGTGTTACAGCCTTTTGTAGCAATAATTTCTCGTATCTCTCCCATTCTTTTTTAGCATTATCATATTGCACACGACCTTCTGCTATCGCTGCATCAGATACACTCAAATCATTCTGTGTAGTGGCTATTCCACTAGCTGTGGCATCGTGTCCGGCTTTTGCATTTGCTAAATCGGCTTCGGCTTCGGCTAGGCGTAGACGAAATTCCGAATCTTCTATTATCAATAGCGTATCGCCTTTATGAACAGATTTATATTCTTCAAATTTTATTTCTTTTATAAATCCGGATACTCGGGTATTTATAGGCGTGATATGTTGTCGAATATTAGCATTGTCGGTATATTCGATATTCCCTAGATGTATAAAACGTGATGCAACATAAATAATGCCTAGCAATAACAACGATATAATTATACTGTTATAAATAACTTTTTTAGTTCTTCTCAACATAATTTTTAGAGTGTATTTGTTATAAATTTTAATTTGTAATAGCTATATAGTATAGCAATTTTTGAATTTTCTAAATCTAATGCGGCACTTAATTTCATATTTGCGGCATCTACCATATCGGTAATTAGTGCCAAATCGTTTTGAAACCGATTACTCACAATATCATAATTCTCATTGGCAAGCTCTACACTTTTCTCATTTGTTTTTAACTCGCTAAATGATGTTACATAATTTATATAGCTTGCCTGAACTCCATTCCGCAGATTTTCTTGTAATACTTCGTATTCTTGTGTCGACTTCAAAATGCCTAGCTTTGCTTCTTTTAGTTTTTTATTAGTTTTGAATAATGATGAAATATTATATTTAACCCCTACCCCGACATACCAATAATTAAAATTACTATTAATCACCGGCACCTCTACTAGTATTGGGCCATCAAAATGATCCCCGGCCACAACAGCAATCTTAGGAAGACGCTCGGAATATTCTAATTTCTCTTTATGCTCACTCATCTTTATTCCAATCTTTGCCTGTTGCAATAAGATGTTATTAAAATCAGATACACTGTGCCATTCACTTGATGTTGATAATAATGGTGTAGAATCTAATAAAGCACTATCAGGCAGAATCCTTGTGCTTGGGTCTAGCCCTAGCATATTTACAAGTTCATAGTTATATATATTGCACGCATCTGTTATCTTGGTTAGTCGTAGATTTAGATTCGATAATTGCAATTCATAGCGCGTAATATCATTCTTTAAGACTGTACCTTGTTCATATTTTGAACGCATATTTTCAAGTACACTTTTTGTCAAATCAATATTCTGAACAAGTACTTTTCGCTGATTCTCTAGTTTAAATAAATCAAGATAATAGCCCAATAACAAGAACCTTACTTCTTGCCGATTTTTCTCTACATCTAACGAGGCTAAAACGCTTTGTAATTCTGCCAATTTAATACTATTTGTTATAGCTCCACCGGTATATATTGCTTGCGTAGCTTCTATTGCAAAATTATTTCCGTAATGTGGCATATCCACATTCATTCCATTACTAAAATCACGATCGGTTATATAGCCATTACCCAAATAGCTAAACGATAACGATGCAGATATAGATGGCAGCCATTCCGACTTTGCCACGCCCACCGACGATTGTGAATGTTCGTATGCAATTTGTTTTGATTTTATACTTTTGCTATTGTTATCAATAAGCTCAAAAAGCCTATCTACGCTTAGTGTCATTTCTTCTGCACTTGCCACATAAGAAGAGAGACTATATAATACTGAAAAAATCAGCATTATAAGTCGATTAAATAAACTCATAATGTAAAATATTAAGATGAAAAATTTCTAATTAGATAATATGAAATAATGGCGTTACGTCTAAATCTGAAAAGAGACTCCCCACGAGTGGAAATAATGAATTTTGTTTTTATATCTTATTTGATATATTTCTTTGACGTATCTCATATTGATGAATTTTTCTTTTGCAAAGGTATTTAAAATAACAATAGGTTGTAACCCTGCACAGCATAAATTATAACTTTTATTAACATCTGCGATTTCGTTCTATTCGTCTAATAATTGTATTTGCTAAAAATTTATGAAATATATCATTTTTTATTGATACTTCGGATAAAGTATCTTATATTTGCGTATTAGACTTTAACAATCAATTAATCATATAAAAACAATTATTATGGATTCTCAAAAAGTAGACTTGTTTATCTTAATAAACAGTAAAAACTTCCCCGAAGATAAACTTCCAATTATTCGCGAACGTTTATTGAAACTTCCTGAAGATAAATGGGTGCTTCTTTCGCTTATGCAATTCAATGATCCCACATTGTCGCTTATCCTATCTATTTTCCTTGGCCCTCTTGGTATCGACCGTTTCTTTATTGGCGACATTGGTATGGGAATTGGTAAATTACTTACAGGTGGTGGTTGTGGAATTTGGACTATTATCGACTGGTTCTTCATCATGAATACTACGCGTGAAAAGAATTTCACTCAATTAGCAATGACACTTTAATCTTTTTAATCTATAAATGAAAACGGTTAGTAGAAATCTTTATCGATTCTACTAACCGTTTTTTATATATCAAATACTATCTATTATTGTTTCCCCGATGTAATCACTTCCGGAGAAATCTTCTTTACTAATCCTTGAAGCACACTGCCCGGACCGAGCTCTACAACTTCGGTCAAGCCGTCGGCTGTCATATTTTGAACTATTTGTGTCCATTTTACCGGTGAGGTCAATTGCGATATTAAATTCTCTTTAATTTCCTTAGGACATGTGTGTGGCTTTGCATCAACGTTTTGATATACAGGACATATTGGAGTTGCAAAATCTGCATTTTCTATTGCATGTGCCAATATTGCATGTGCCGATTCCATCAATGGGGAGTGAAATGCGCCTCCTACCTTTAGCACTAATGCTCGTCTTGCTCCTGCCTCTAGCATTTTGGAACATGCTGCCTCGATACCTGATATTGTTCCCGAAATTACAACCTGTCCCGGACAGTTATAATTTGCCGGTGCTACAACGTCATCTATCGTTGCGCAGATTTCTTCCACTTTCTCGTTTGGAAGACCTAATATTGCAGCCATTGTCGAGGGATTGTTCTCACAAGCAGTTTGCATTGCTTTTGCTCGGGTCGAAACTAGTTGTAAACCTTGCTCAAATGGCAATACTCCGGCTGCTACTAATGCCGAAAATTCACCTAATGAATGCCCGGCTACCATATTGGGATTAAATTCTTCTCCTAAAGTCTTTGCTAAAATAACCGAATGTAAAAATATTGCAGGTTGCGTTACCTTAGTCTGACGTAAATCTTCTTCAGTTCCATCAAACATCATATCAGTTATTCTAAAACCCAAAACATCATTTGCTTTTTCAAACATTTCATGAGCAAGTGCGTTGTTTTCGTATAGGTCCTTGCCCATTCCTACAAATTGAGCGCCTTGTCCGGGGAATACAAATGCTTTCATAATCTTTCTTGTAATTTGATTAAAATTTAACGTAGCAAAGGTACGTATTTTTTATGTTATTCAGCATATATTCCATATAAATTATTTATATTTGCATCATTATATCATTTTAAACTAATATATTATGTATATACTTTCTAGTATTCCTCTTCTTTTCAACCTCGGTACCGGTGAGATTGTTCTTATAGCATTAGTTGTCCTTTTGCTATTTGGAGGACGTAAAATTCCTGAACTTATGAGAGGCATTGGTAAAGGCGTAAGGGGTTTCAAACAAGGATTAAACGAAATTCAAGACGAAATAAGTAATCCTGTCGAAGACAAAAAAGATGATAAAGACAAAAAAGAAGATAAGACTGCCGAGAAAAAATAATATCGCAAGTTTATTTTGTTTGTTTTTATCAAAACTAATTTATGAAAAATAGCAAGGAAAATCTTGTTGAAATGTCGTTTTGGGACCACATCGCCGTTTTGCGTAATGTGCTTCTAAAGATTGCTCTTGTCGTGATTGTTATAATGACGGCGTTTTTTATTTATATGAAAGATATTTTCGACAATGTCATTCTAGCTCCATGCCGAGCCGATTTTATTTTATATCGCTTTTTTCACTACATCACTACTCTTTCTTCAGCGCTCCCCGACTTCGATATTACTTCTTTTCATGTCAATCTAATTAATATACAATTAGCTTCGCAGTTCTTTATTCACATGTCTACATCTTTCTGGCTTGGGATTATTTTCTCTTTCCCTATTATTATATATTTGCTATGGGGATTCATAAAGCCAGCTCTATATTCTAAAGAAAGACGCGGAGTTACTCGTGCTTTTATTGTAGGGAATTTTATGTTTTTTCTTGGTATTGCTGTTGGATATTTCGTTGTCTTTCCAGTTACATTAAGATTTCTTGCCGAGTATCAAGTGAGCGAAATGGTACCTAACCAGATTTCTCTCGACTCTTATATGGATAACTTCCTTGTTATGATTTTCATTATGGGGATAATATTTGAAATGCCACTACTCGCTTGGGCGTTATCTATTGTTGGGGTATTACGACGCTCTTTCTTTAGCCGATTCCGCCGACATGCCTTTGCTGCATTGCTTATCCTTGCCGCGATAATAACTCCGACTGGCGACCCGTTCACTCTTATGATTGTTTTCCTTCCGCTTTATGGACTCTTTGAACTAAGTGCTTTCTTTGTAGCCAAAGACAAGCCCGAAGTTGAAGATGATGATGTTGAGGAGAATGGTACACAAACTATATGATAATAATTTAAAGCATAAAAAAAATAGCGAGATGCAAATATAAATTTCTGCACCTCGCTATTTTTATGCTGTTTATCTTATTTCTGAACTTTTGCCCTCATACTATCCCATGCCAGATAGGCAATTAAAGCGGCATAAATTACTAGTCCGACAGTCTGAAGTACCCATTCCGGTGAATCGTTTTGATACTTAAATCCGGTATAAAGGACTCCGGTGCTTACGACTCCCATCAATGCTCCTCCGGCGATAAATCCTGAGGCTAACAATGTTCCTCTTTCTTGACGTGCCTTATTTAATGCTGCATCTTTTGAACGTGTAGATACAAACCAACTGATTAGTCCGCCTATCAATAGCGGTGTATTTAGTTGCAATGGTATGAACATTCCTAACGAGAACGCTAATGCAGGAACACCCAGCCAGTTTAGCAACACTGCTAATATCGCGCCTATCCCATATAGCAACCATGGTGTCTCGCCTCCCATCATCAATGGCTCTATCACTGCAGCCATTGCATTTGCTTGTGGTGCTGCAAGTGCATTATCTCCTGTAAAGCCATACACATCGTTTAGTAACAGCATTACACCACCTACAGTAGCCGCCGATACTAATGTACCTAAAAACTTCCACGATTCTTGCTTGCGGGGGGTGCTTCCTAGCCAATAACCGACTTTAAGGTCGGTTACCATTCCTCCTGCCATTGATAATGCTGTACACACTACACCTCCAATTACCATTGATGCAACGATTCCCGATGCGCCTTTAAGACCGATGGCAACAAAGATTCCTGATGCTATTATTAATGTCATCAGTGTCATTCCTGATACTGGATTCGATCCTACTATTGCTATTGCATTAGCGGCTACTGTTGTAAATAAAAATGCTATGATGGTTACAACTAAAAATGCTACTAATGTCTGAAATATATTATGAATTACTCCGATATAGAAAAACATAAAAGTTATTGCTAGTGCCGCAATTAAAGAATATACCAATATTTTCATCGATATATCTTTCTGTGTTCTTAGCAGCTTTGTTACGCCTCCGGTCTCGGCTCCCTTCATTTCACGTCCGGCTAATCCTACTGCTCCTTTGATTATTGGCCACGATTTTATGATTCCTATAACACCCGACATTGCGATTCCACCAATACCTATATAGCGTGCATAATTTGCAAAGAGGTCTTCGGGCGATACTTCTGCCATACTCATTCCTAGAAGTGGAACAATTATAAACCAGATAAATGCGCTACCGGCAAAGATTATAAAGCTGTATTTTAAGCCAACGATATAGCCTAAACCTAACACTGCTGCTCCGGTATTCACTTTAAATACCATCTTTAAGTTTTCTGCGGCGGTAGCTCCGGCTGGGATAATTTTAGTTGTAAGCACTTCGCTCCAAAATCCAAATGTCGACAATACAAAGTCGTAAAGTCCGCCAATAAGCCCGGCTATAATTAATGGTTTTGCTTGATTTCCTGCTTTTTCGCCCGATATTAGCACTTGTGTAGTGGCTGTCGCTTCGGGAAAAGGAAATTTCCCATGCATATCGGCACAAAAATATTTACGAAATGGAATAAAAAATAATATTCCTAATACACCTCCCAGCATCGAGCTGAGAAAAATTTCTATAAAACTTACTGCTATTTCCGGATATTTCGCTTTTAGTATATATAATGCAGGTAGTGTAAATATTGCTCCTGCTACTACAATTCCAGAGCATGAACCTATCGATTGGATTATAACATTTTGTCCTAGTGCATTTTTTCGCTTTGTCGCACCCGATATTCCTATTGCAATTATGGCTATTGGAATTGCTGCTTCAAACACTTGACCTACTTTCAGCCCTAAAAATGCTGCGGCGGCACTAAATACTATCGCCATTATTAACCCCATCGTTACCGAATATGGCGTTACCTCGGGATATACTTTCTCGGGTTGCATCGGTGGCACATATTTCTCACCTTTTCCCAATTCTCTAAAGGCATTCTCATGAATGCCCATTTCTTCGTCTTCTCTCATTTATGTATATATTGTATTAATTACTTATAATGATGTGCGAAATTAATAAATTGTCATTACTTCTACAAGCTATCTATATAAGTCAGCCAATGGCAGAAGCTAGATGATGCTCTAAATCGGTGGTAGAAATTCTTATATACAATTTGCCGCCCTTTGCTACCGAAATATTTCCTGTCTCTTCCGATACCACAACAGCTACGGCATCGGTAGCTTGTGATACGCCCAAAGCCGACCTATGTCGAAGGCCTAAATGCTTGGGTACCGACGCATCGTGAGATACAGGAAGCACACAACCGGCGGCGACTACTTTATTATCGGCTATTATCATTGCTCCATCGTGAAGAGGACTATTCTTAAAAAATATATTTTCTATCAATCGCGAATTAATATCAGCATTGATTATATCGCCTAGTTTCTCATATTTTGCTAGCGAATTAGAGCCTTGTACTACTATCAGCGCTCCGGTCTTTGATTTCGACATACTCATACACGCATACACTATTGGCATTATCCAAGCATGGCTGTCAACACTCTGATCTCGCTTAAAAAACTTTGAACGCAAATATCGCCATCGTCTATGCGAACCTAAATCTACTAAAAATCGCTTTATAGGCTCTTGAAATAAAATTACAAATATTATCAACCCAATATTCATAAATTTATCTAATATCGTGCCGATAAGCCTCATCTCTAATATCTCACTGGCTACTACCCACACTATGATAAAGGCTAGCACTCCAATGAAAATATTTAGTGAGCCCGACTCTTTCATCATTCTATATAGATAGAAGAGCAAGACTGCTACTAGCAATATATCTAAGGCATCTTTAATTCCAAATTGCTCCATAATTAATTACTTTATTGATTGAGTGTCGTTTCTACTATTTTCACTGTCTCGACTGCTTGCGCTACATCATGTACCCGCAATATGCTTGCTCCTGCCATCAATGCTATTGTATTAAGTACCGAGGTGCCATTAAGCGATTGTTCGGGGGTAGTCTCGAGTAGCTTATAAATCATCGACTTGCGAGAGATTCCTACCAATAATGGCATATTGAATACTTTAAATTCTTCAAGGTGAGCCATTAGTTCATAGTTTTGTTCAACATTTTTACTAAAGCCAAAGCCGGGGTCGATAATTATATCATTAACGCCATTCTCGACAAGCAACGATACTTTATGCGACAAGTCTGAAATCACATCGGCTGTAACATCGGTATAATCTGTCAATTTAGTCATCGTAGTCGGGTTACCTCGCATGTGCATCAATATATATGGCATTCCGAGCCGACCTACTGTCGCAAACATATTGTCGTCGAGCGTTCCTCCTGAAATATCATTTATTATCGACGCTCCATAGTTTTCAATACACCGGCGAGCAACATCGGCTCTAAATGTATCTATCGATATTATTGTATCGGGTGCATATCGCTTTATCAAGCTCAACCCTTTTGACAATCGTGCATATTCCTCGTCGGGCGATATGTCTTCAGCCATCGGGCGTGAAGAATAGCCACCTATATCTATTATATCGGCTCCTCCTTCTTCGATTGTTTCTATTCTTTTTATGATACTCGCTTCATCGGGACAGCGACTAACTGAATAGAAAGAATCGGGGGTAACATTTAGAATACCCATTACCAATGGTCGATTTGCCTTGAGCAACTCACCGCCTATATTTAAAGTAAATGGAATAAATTTATTCACTATAATTATTATTTTAATGCGAATATACAACTTATATAATTAAATACAAAGCACTAATTAAAAACGAATCAAATTTAGCCCCGACAAAAAGATTAACACAATTGATATCGGTGCAACATATCTAATTAAAAAGATTATTATTCTATATGTATAGACTTTTATAGTTCCGTTATTTGTAAGCTCTTTCTTTACAAAATCCTTATCTACCACCCAGCCGACAAATATGGAAAAGAGGATTCCTCCAATGGGCAATAATATATTTGACGACACATAATTAAGAATATCGAATATCGTCATATCTAAAATAGTGTAACCACTTAACACTCCGAATGATAATGCACTAAGTACGCCAAACACAATGGCAACACCGGTCGTTAGTTTAGTCGCTTTCTTGCGCTTCATTTTATACTCTTCAACGAAAAATGCTATCGAAATTTCACTCATTGAGATTGTTGATGTTATAGAGGCAAAAAATAATAATACAAAAAATAATACCGACCAAATATATCCTCCGGGCATTTCGCTAAAAATCGATGGGAAAATTTCAAAAACTAATTTGGGCCCTTCTTCGGGAGTTGCACCATAAGAAAACACTGCAGGAAATATTATTATTCCGGATATTATGGCAACAAAAGTGTCAAGTATAGCTATTATTGAAGCACTCCTAACCAATCTTACTTGATTAGAGAAATAAGAAGAATATGTAAGCAATACACTTAATCCTAAACTAAGTGAGAAAAAAGCCTGTCCCATTGCGCCAACTACGACTGTTGGGGTGATTTTTGAAAAATCGGGCGAAAAAAGAAATGCTAATCCTTCACTTGATTTTGGCATTAACAATGAATTTACACTGAAAAGTATCAATATCACAAACAATATCGGCATCAAGATATTGGATATCCTCTCAATTCCTTTCTCTACTCCTCGACGAAGTACTAAATAATTAATTAACAGAAACAATACCGTCCATAGCGTTGATTGCCATGGTGAAGTACAAAACTCATTGAATTTGTTACTAAAATCGCCTGTATTCCCACTCGCCATTGCGCCGGTTAATGCTTGAAATAGATACTCAAGTGTCCAGCCTGCTATTACTGAATAGAAGCTAAGAATCATCAGTGATGCTAAAATTCCTATATACGAACATACTTGCCAATAGGGCTTTGTCTGTAATTGCTTAAATGCTCCTAAAGCATTTTTATGGGTTCCTCTTCCTACTATAAACTCGGCACAAATAACCGGAATACCTATCAGAAATACGCAAATCAAATAGACGAACAAGAATGCCGCTCCACCATGTACCCCCGTTTCGTAAGGAAATCGCCATATATTTCCTAGTCCTACTGCCGAACCTACTGTTGCGGCTATAACTCCTATTTTCGTTGTGAATAAGGCTCTCTTCTCGCTCATATTTCTATATTATATCTTTTGAATAGAGACATTAATTGCCTATCTGTGGCAATTCTTCTGTCGTTTTAGATTTCTTCTTTAATTTCTGTGGTTTCTTTACTGCCTTTTTCCTATCTATCACCACCGAATCAAGCGTCGGATAATGTGAATCTACTTTTGAATTAAGACTATCGTCTTGTAACGATTGCTCAATCATCTCTTTTGTTACTTCTTCGTGTGTGCAACTTTTTGATAGCACATTAAAAATTAATAACAATAACAATAACAATATACCTGCGATTAAGCCTAATCGCTCTCCATTACTTAAACTCATATCAATCTAAAAAAGGCGACAGTAAAATAAACAATATCAAAATTGGGGCGATATATCTCACACAAAATAGTACAAATGGATATGCAACACTACCAAATTCCCCATGATTAGTCAATTCTCGCTCAAGAAAATTCTTTGGCAATACCCACCCCACATATATACAACAAAAGAAAGCACTTATCGGCAACATTAGATTGGTGGCTACCAAATCGAGAAAATCAAATATCGTATTTCCCATTATTGTAATATCCGACAATGGGCCTTGCGATAATGAGCATATCGAGCTTAACACAAACAATGGTAGAATAACGATCAAAGATGATTTGACTCTCGAAAATTTAAAACGATCTTGCATCAATGAAACATTCACTTCGGCTAGAGAGATTGTTGAGGTTATCGCCGCTACCGAAAGCAACAAAAAGAATAATGCCGACCATAATTGCGAAACCGGCATTTGTGAAAACACCTCAGGCAGAGTTACGAATACTAAGGTAGTACCCTTTAATGCTTCGGGGTCGGTATCTAGACCAAATGATTTTACTGCCGGGAAAATTATTAGTCCCATTAAAAATGCCACTAAAAAATCTAATAACGACACTGTTACTGCTGTCCTAGTTAACTTCGTATCATGTGGGTAATAAGCAGCATAAGTAATGAGTATTCCCATTCCTAAGCTCAGTGAAAAGAATGCTTGTCCCAAAGCATTTATAAACGTTGCCCCTGAAACGTTTGCAAAGTCGGGCTTTAAGAAAAATTCCAGACCTTCAATCGCATTTGGAAGATTCAACGACACTACGCAAAATATAATCAATAGCACAAACAACAAAGGCATTAATAAATTTGACAGCTTCTCTATACCTTTATTAACGCCCAACAATAGTACTATCATATTTAACAATATCATTATCACTGTCCATATTATTGGACTCCAACTCGTTCCTATAAGTTGATGCATCTTGTTCACAAACGTTGTTGAGGTATCAAATAAACCACCCGAAATAGATTGCCAGAAATATTCTAATGTCCAACCGGCTACTACCATATAAAACGACAATATTATATATGAGGCCAACACTCCAAGTATTCCATTAAAATACCATTTCTTCGCAGGCGTAAGACGTTTATACACGCCTACTGCATCAGAGTTTCCTCCTCGCCCTAGCGCAAACTCACTAAGCATTACAGGAATCCCCAAAATAAAAACACATGCTATATATATTATTAGGAATGCCGCACCTCCGTTTTCTTGTGCTACACTAGGGAAACGCCATACATTTCCTAATCCTACTGCCGAGCCTACAGTAGCTGCTATTAACCCTATTTTTGAACCAAATTTAGCTTTCCCTGCCATATATTTATTTCTATTTGTTATAAAACGATACCTTTTTATTACTAAAACAACAAAATTACAACATAAAATATTAATTTTATCACAATTCATATATTTAATTGCATTTCACCCTTTTTATAATTAAATTTGTGAATTAAATAAACCAATTATTATGAAACGCTTTTTGATAAACATAAATACAGGGGTGTCTACATTAATTGTACTGTTATTAATCTTCTATGCGACACTTTCGCCAAACCCATTTCACCTTAGCGAATCGACTAAGCTTTTCCCCGGTGCCGATAAAATAGTACATCTGATAATGTTCATGACTTTAACAATTTCTGCACTATTCGACTATTCTAAAAAGACTTTTCCTCACCACCTAAAAATAAAAATAACGACTGCACTAATTGCCGGCTGTATTGTTATTGGTGGGCTTATCGAAATTTTGCAAGAGTTTCTTACGGCAAGTAGGAGCGGAAATTTTCTTGATTTCTATGCCGACATTGCCGGTATACTTATTGGCTTACTACTTTACAAATTTTTTATAGAAAAATATATTCGAGAGGTACTAAAAAGTAATAGAAAAAGAAATACAAAATAAAGCGAATTTGATATTTCTAAATAGTATCTGACATAATTAATTCTGAATTGGATACCAAGAAAAAACAATATAAGAAGTTCATTATCATATCTTTAATAGTAATATTATTGATATCAGCTTTGATATATTCGCCTATTTTCCAATTCCTTTTTAAAGATTTTATCACAGCTCAAATTTCTAAAGCTACAGGGTGGAAAGTATCTGTCGAAAAAATTGATCTCGACTTTCCTCTTGATATAGAATTAGATGGTGCATT
Organism: Muribaculaceae bacterium; assembly: GCA_028689665.1. GTDB lineage: Bacteria > Bacteroidota > Bacteroidia > Bacteroidales > Muribaculaceae > JAQVCR01. The sequence goes on along the minus strand of JAQVCR010000004.1, from coordinate 53,876 downwards.
AGCTCTAAACGCACAAAACGACACCCTCATATATGCCGAATCTTTTAATGTTGACACCAAGTTTATCCCTCTGTTAATGTTGAAAATTGGAATTGAAGATGCCAAATTATCTAAAGCTAAATATAGATTTATTTCTAACGATTCATCATTGAACCTTATGACTCGTATCGACCTTTGCGAAATTAAAGATGCAATAATCGACCTCCGAAATAATAATATTAAACTTCAGAATGGATTGATTAAAAATGGCAATATTGCATTGCTTTTCGACAAAAACAAAGAAAAAGAATCACCGAAAGACACCACTAAAAGCAATGCGTGGAACATTGAAGCTAATGAAATCACTTTAAGCAATATTCATTACACAATGAATATGTTGCCTACAATCGACACCCTTGATGCTTACGTTAAAAATGCAAAGTTGAAAAAAGGAAATGTCGACACCGGAAAGCAAACAATTAATGCTCAATATCTGGGGATTGACGGCTCGAATGTGAAATATTTACTACCGGCCACCGAAACGGATAGCATTAGTAATAACTCTGAGATTAAAACCACTGAAGACAGTTCTTCAGCCGATTGGACAATTACTGCCGATAACATAAGTCTGAAAAATGCAAATGGAATATATGCCATTAAAGGTATTACTCCGGTTAATGGACTAGATTTCAATTATATTCAAGTCGATGATTTCGGTTTTGAAATTGAAAAATTTTATAATCGCGGAATAAAAATAGATGTCCCCATTAAATCTATTTCGGGAAAAGAACGCTGCGGGCTTGAAATAAAAAATTGTTCGGGGACATTCAATATGGACTCCACTAAATTAGCACTATCCGCTTTCAAATTATCTACTTCATTATCTTCCATTTCAATAAATAGCACTGTTTCAATGTCGCTGTTAAATAACTGGAACAAAGGTAATGCCTCGATAATTGGTAATGCGGCTATCGATCCGGCAGAAATAGCTAAAGTGTTCCCAAATTCTAATTTTATACTTCAAGGCATTCCTAAATATGCCGACGTATTAGTCAACATCGATTGCAATTACTCTGATGGTAATGCTAATATTAATAATTTTAATATCAATTTACAGAGATATGCGCAACTAAAAGCGAAAGGCAGTATTAATAATATCTTGGCTAAAAACAGAAAAGGTAATATTAAAATTAATGGCCGATTTGATAACATTAATTTTATAAAGCCTACAATTCTGCCGTTGTCGATGCATAAAGAGGTAGAGCTACCGGATATGGCTGTCAATGGATACATCAATCTCAATGGGAACCAATATGGTGGAGATATAACAATAAAAAGCAACAATGGCACTATCGCGCTTAACGGTAAAATTAATGGGATTAACGAGAATTATGATTTTAATCTAGCGTTTAATCAATTCCCGCTACACGCAATTTTCCCACTTTATAACATAGGAGAACTGACTGCTAATATTAACGCTTCCGGCTCTAGTTTCAATCCTATATCAGATAATTCTTCTCTCGAAAGCGAAATTTTAATTTCTTCTATCGAATATAATAAGCGTAAATTCACCGATATTAACGCAACTGTGAGTTTGGCAGACAATATTGCCGACATTAGCTTGTATTCACGAAATACCGCTCTCGATTTAAATGCAAATATTAAAAGTACTTTTAAAAATAATATCTATAATTACAACATCATATCTAATATTGCCGATTTGAATTTATATAAACTTGGCTTTAGCGATGATGAACTTGATATTAAAGGAATACTATATTCATCGGGTATTATTGATATTGACAATCATGCTTACAGCGCCACTGCCGATATTAATTCTTGCAACTTAAAGTTGGGTGAATCTTCTCTTGCTATGGCTGACGCTAATATGAAGCTATTATCTGACCGAGACACAACATCAATCGACATTAATGATAACGACCTTATCATAGCTTTCAACTCGCCTAAATCTATCGATTCTTTGCTGTATGAGTTTTCTAAATGCAATACCGAAATAAATCGCCAAATTGAGAATTACTCTATCGACTTTGCTAAACTTAACCAATTAATTCCTGAATTTGACCTTACAGCTTATATGGGGAACAACAATATAATTAATAATTACCTCAAATTTAACGATATCCAATTACAAAATTTATGTCTTAATGTAAACAAGAACAGCCTGTTATATATCACTTCTAAAATCGAAAACCTTACTATTGGAAAAACTAATCTTGATACAATTAGAATCTCCGGAATTGAAAACGACAGCTCTCTAATATACAACATTTTCATCGGAAATAAACGTGGAAATCTCAATCAAATTGCTTCTACAGAGCTTAAGGGAATGATTGGAAGTAATATGTTAGAAGTCCTATTATCTCAGAAAAATATTGATAACAAAGTAGGATTTAATTTCGGTTTTAAGGGAAATTTAGTTGACAATAAAATACAAATTAATTTAATCCCCGATAATCCTATTATCGGATATAAAAATTGGACTCTTAATGATAATAACTTCCTTGAATACGGATTAAAAGACAAACATTTTGATGCCAACCTTCAACTTATTAACGAGAAAGAACATATAACAATCCAGTCTGTACATAATTCCGACTCTACTCAACAAGATTTACTGCTTAATATTAAGGGGCTTCAGCTTGGTGAATGGATTAATCTTACTCCTCTTGCACCACAAATTAAAGGGACTCTCAATGCTAATGCTATAATTGGACGCAACGAAAATAAATACACCGGTACTAGCGAGATTTCTGTTGAAAATCTTTTCTATCAGAATCAAAAAGTAGGTAATTTTGATTTCAATCTTCAAATGTTTGTAAACCCACTTACTAATCACAACGAAGCTAATGCTAAAATAAAAATTGATGGAAATAATGTAATATCTGCACGCGGCGTTATTAATGATTCCACTGCCACATCGCCATTTCAATTAGCCCTTAGAATCAAAAGATTCCCTCTTAGCACGACTAACGCATTCTTTCCTTCAAATATTACTCGACTTAGAGGTTATATAAATGGTAAGTTACAAATGTCGGGGTCGCTATCTAAGCCCACTTTTAAAGGAAGCTTGTCAAGCGACTCTGCCAGCGTAGAATTACCGATTTTCGGCAGCCGTCTGTCTTTTGACAAAAATCCTATAAATATTGATTCAAATAAAGTAATATTTAAAAATTTTGGTGTTATAGGAAGCAATGGAAACCCTATAAAAATAAATGGGAACATAAATATTAAAGACATTTACTCGCCTAATCTTAATTTAAGATTTAGTGGCAAAAATGTGCAGATAGTAAATAGTAAATTCAACACCAACACTCAAGTATTTGGAAAAGGATATATCGATATTGCTGGCAAAGCATCAGGGAAAATTAATCAGCTAAATCTAGATGTTACTTTAAACATTCTGGAGCGGACTAATGCCACTTATCTTTTTCAATCGAATATGAACGAAATAACTAAGCAACAAGTTACCGAGCTTGTCCAATTCACCGAGTTTAATGACACCACATCAACGAAAAAAGAAAAAAGTGTTTCTTCTTTTGCAATGAACCTAAACACAAAAATAATTATAAATCAAGGAGCTATTCTTAATGTAAATTTAACCCCCGATGGCAAAAATAAAGTGCAAATTATAGGTAGCGGAGAGCTCGATTACCATCTTAATTACATTGGCGATTCTCGTTTAATTGGTCGATTCACAATCAATAACGGCTTCTTTAGATATTACCCTCCGTTAATCTCTGAAAAATATTTTAATTTCGTTCCGGGTAGTTATGTCTATTGGGCTGGAGATATGCTCAACCCTACTCTTTCCATTTCGGCTGAAGCAAATCAATATACCACTGTAGTAACAGATGGCAGCAATCCGTCTAGAGTACAATTCCTAATTACAGCTAACGTTACAAACAGCCTGAAAAATATGATGCTAAAATTCGACCTAGATGCTGAAAATAACAGCACTATTCAGAGCGACCTACAATCTATGAGTGCCGAGCAACGCTCTAGCCAAGCTATGAATCTAATGCTATATAATAATTATACGGGGATGCAGTCCAGCTCTGCTTCGGCGACTAACACAAATATGCTTTATTCGTTCCTTAGCTCTCAAATCAACAACTGGACTTCTAAATTAGTGCAAGGTGTAGATATTACTTTTGGTATAAATGAATACAGCACTAATTCTGATAACACTAAGGGGACTGGAATGAACTATTCTTACCAAATTTCTAAGAGCCTGCTTAATGATCGTCTAAAAATGACTATTGGCGGTAATTACGACACTAACACAACTACAAATAATAGTCTGGCTCAAAATCTTCTTAGCAATGTGTCTTTTGAATATGCCCTTAATGCTTCGGGTAATATGTCAATAAAACTTTACAATAAACTTTCTAACAATAATATTTACCAGACTCAAGTCAACGAGACCGGTGTTGCTTTTGTATTGCGACGAAAATTGAACACATTAAAAGATATTTTTAAATTCAACATCAAACCAAAAACTACAAAATCGGATTCTTTAAGAATCGGTAAGCGTGAAATTGTTAATGATGACAAAGAATAATATATATATTGCCTTAGGGATATGCTTAATCGCTATCCTGTATAGTTGCTCTACTACTAAAAAACTGGGGGAGGGCGAAGTACTATATATTGGAGTTGAACACGACGATATTCACACTCACGACAACCAAGATATCGACGAAGGTGTCGAAGATTTACTTTTTGATGCTATTAATGTAGCGCCAAACAATGCCTTAATTTCTCCTTACTATCGCTCTCCGTTTCCACTTGGACTTTGGGTATATAATAACTGGACTATTACTGAAAAAACTAACAAATTCAAAAAATGGCTTTACGACCGCCTTGTAAGTCAGCCAGTGCTTATTTCTACCGTTAGCCCCAAACAGCGTGTGGAAATGATTAAAGATATTCTTGATAACAATGGCTATTTTGGCTCTACTGCTTACTTCGATATATTATACGATAAGAAGAACCCTAAAAAAGCTAAAATATCTTACGATATTTACACCACCGAACCTTATACCATTTCTTCAATCGAGCTGATAAAGGGCAACGACTCTATTACAATGGCTATCGACTCAATTGCTCGAAATTTTGATTATATAAAGCCGGGAAACAGGTATTGTACCGACTCGCTTCAAATGGTAAGAACAGAAATTACCAATCATCTCCGACGACGGGGATACTATTATTTCAGACCTGAATTTATTGTATATTCTGCCGACAGTACAATTGAAAAGGGCAAAATTGCTCTAAGAATGAACTACGAAGAAAATATTCCCGAAAACAGCAAAAGAAAATACAAGACCGGAAAAATCACTACTATCATAAAGCGTAATCTCGGAGGTGGTTATCCCGATACAATAAACACAGCGCAAGGGACTATTATTCAAATGAAACCTTCTCGCTTGCGTTCTAATATACTAGAGCCATGTATAACTTTTAAGGAAGGAAAATTATTTAACGTCAGAAATATCGACCGCACTCAGAGCTTTCTTGCCCGACTAGGTATTTTCAAAAATATTAATATCGAGATCCCACCTATCGACTCTATTAAAAACGAACAAGAGGCTATCGATGTGATAATTAATTGTACGTTAGACTCTCCGCTTGAAACTACTCTCCAATTTAATACTTCGTATAAATCTAACAGTTTTCTCGGACCGGGTATTTCTGCCGGATTATCACACAACAATATTTTTGGCGGTGGCGAGCAATTATCAGTTAACCTTTCGGCTTCTTATGAGTGGCAAATTGGGAAAAATGCATCGTCTTCGGGCGACAACAACTATTATGAATTTGGGGTTAATAGCACACTGGCTTTCCCTCGTCTGCTTGCCCCAAAATTCATCAGCAGCACTCGACGCTTCCAAAACTGGACTAAAGTTTCTCTAGGCGCAAATCTTTACAACAATCCATCATCAATAAAATATATGCAGATTTCCACTGAATATACCTACGAGTGGCACACAAACCGTATTTCGATGCACCAATTATCATTGCCTAAACTTACATATTCTAAGCGACTGAGAGACGTTGAAAATATTGAAAATACTAATGAGATGATGAACAAACGCTCAGAGTTTATTGCCCAAATATCGTATACTTATACTTTCGATAAGACTTTTGGCGAACATAATGAAAATAATATTAAATGGCAATCTACTATTTCTGAAGCTGGTAATATCCTCTCTGGAATATGGTCGCTTGCCGGTGCGCCTAGTGAGACAGGATCGAGAAATTTATTTGGTGTTCCATATTCTCAATACGTAAAACTTCATAGTCAATTCGTTTATTCTCGATCATTCCTCAAATCGCACGCTATCGTTTTCCGAAGTATGATAGGCGCTGGTTTTGTTTATGGAAATTCTTACTATATGCCATATGGTGAAGATTTCTATGCGGGTGGCCCAAATTCTATACGTGCTTTTGCTACTCGATCTCTCGGACCGGGAAGCTTCAAAGAACTTGACGGGGTAGATTCGCCTTATCTTCACAGTGGTTCGTTCCAATTTATTCTAAATGCCGAGTATCGATTCCCTATTTTTGGAATATTTAAAGGGGCTCTATTCCTCGATGCCGGCAATGTGTGGCTGCTTAAAGATGAATTTAATTTATATGAAGGCGGTATGCTTACCGGTAAATCTTTTCTCAAGGATATTGCTCTTGGTTCGGGTATAGGTTTAAGAGTCGACCTTAATATGCTTGTTGTACGTGCCGACTTGGGTGTAGCTCTTCACGCTCCTTACGAAACGGGCAAAAGCGGATATTTCAATATACCGTCTTTTAAGAAAAGTCTTGCTCTAAATATTGCTATTGGTTATCCTTTCTAGATATTTTATGTGCATATATATATATTCAAGTCTAGAATATCGACAAATTGAAAGATTTTTATTAAATTTTACTAATTCCTTAAACAATTTTGTCATAACTAATTGCCATATCAACTTAAAGAGCTATTTTTACCGAAAATTTGTTATTATAATTAATTGAATCAATATGAACAAGAAATTTTTAAACATTATTTTGGTTGCACTATTTGCAATCGGTATGTTGGCATCATGTAGTGATGACAAAAACGAAACAAGTGGTATTTCCGGCGAATGGTCGGGTGAGAATTTAGCTATTACTTACGGTGATGCTCTTCTTACAAACAAAGCTGTTAAAATCGCTGACAATAAGATTTTATTGGTAAACGTAATTCCTGGCGAGCCTAATATTACAATAGACGCTACAACAAACGACGGAACATCTTTCGCCGGAGTAAGCACAAACGCTAACCGTACAGTTAATGTAAGTGGTACCATTGCTGATAATAAATTAACTGCTAAAGTATCAGTAAAAGCATCAAATAGCCTTACCGGAACATGGAACCTTTCTGATGCTAATAAGGGTGAAAATTCAGCTATTTATTGTGCTATAAAAACTAGCACCCCGACAGTAATTTTTGGAATGTCAAGTACTCCGTCCGATAATATTGTACCTCCCGAAAGTGTTTCTCTTTTCATATCTATGATTGGTGGCGCTATGCTTCCTCAAGTACTTAAAACAGTAACATTTGAAGAAGATGGTAATATCACTGCCGAATATGCCGAGGCTCTTGGTAGCACTACCATAATCAAATCGCCTAAAGGTATGGCTTTCTATAATGTAATTGATAACAAAGCATATATCTCTCTTAATCTTGGCGCAATTATGGCTGCTAAGAGCGACGAAGATATTCTTACAGGACTTATGCTTATGGCTGAACAAGGTATTCCTCTTAATATCATGAGCGAAGGTGGATTTACTACTCTATATTTAGGAAAAGATAGCCTAACCAAAGTTACTCCTTTATTCCCTCTTGTAAGCACTGTGCTTCCCGATGATTTCAAAATGTATAGCGCTATTATTGACCAACTTGGCACTATCATTAACGAAAGTACTAGCTTTGACCTAGGTATTACTCTTAAAAAATAAATTAAAGCTTATCATAAAGACAGCCACGCAAATATTAATTTGCGTGGCTGTTTCTTTTTTCTACCGATTGGATTACTCTTCGTCTAGCTCTTTCATCGATTCGGCAGGCGATGCAAGTATTTCCTCTGCAAGCTTTAAATCTTTCTTAAAAACTAAAAGTCGTACCTCTCCTATCGTTGTATTTGTTATTGGCAACACATTCGACATTATCTCATTTGAAAGCATACACTTTACGCCATTCGTTTCAAGCACCCCTTTCTCAATATTAGCGTTGATAGGATCATCATAAATCTTAAAGACTACCAAATCTTCGTTCTTTTCTATTGTCATAATTGTAATTATTTAAGGGTTAATACTATATCACTCGTTTGTCTACAATTTTCTTTATCTTTCCTGTAATAGGATTGCGTGGCAATGCACCCAGCTCTATTAGATTAACTGCAAAATGCTTGATAAAGTTCAATTCTTGACCAACTTTTAACTCCGGTATAAGCTCTTCTAAGCGTTGCTTCAACTCAATGCTTACTCCTTTATTCTTTTCTTTATTGTCGCATTCTACATTCACATCTACTAGCATCTGATTACCTACATCTTCGAGTATTAATTGAAAATTCATACTCAAATAATCGGAATACTCATTAACCGCCTTCTCGAATACGTCTATCGACACATAAGCTCCCCCTAGTTTGAAATCTTCACCGGCTCGTCCCGAAAGCCTGAATAAAGGATTTTTATCTCCACAAGGGCAACTCTCTTTTAATATTGTTGCCATATCGCCTATTCGATAACGAACTATCGGTTGAAATTCTCGCCTTAGATTAGTTATTAATATCTCTCCGGCTTCACCATCGGCTACCGGTAATAGCGTTTCACTGTCTACTATTTCGATCTTTTGAAAATCTGAGGGTAAATGATATGTCCCAAAACCACAATGGGGACATTGGTAACCCATTATTCCACAATCGCTACTTGAATATGCCAATGCCTTTATTTCTTTAACCCCTAAATATTTCTTAACATGCGCTTCTGCCTCTCGGCTTAATTGCTCGCCGGCATAGGCGATAAGACGAAGACTCGTAAATTTATAATTATCTTTCTTTGCCAAGTCGGCTAGAAAAACGAATAAAGTTGGTAACGACACCATAACAGTAGGTTGATACTGTTTACACATCGCATAAATCTCTTCGGGTACAATATTAGATGATATTGGTAATTGAACAGCATTTACTCGCTTTACCATTTCATGAACACCTATAAATGAAGGCCACAAATGCCCGGCTATAAAAAGATTTGCAACTATATCGTCGGGCTTCACATCAAGTAATTTAAATGCTTCGGCTTGCTTTTCACAGAAATCGTCCCACTCTCCATTACTCAAAACCACAGTTCGTGCAACGCCCGATGAACCTCCTGTCGATAACACAATTGCATCGGCTAATGGTGCAGTAAACATTGAGTGCGTAGCCGGATAAGTATTATAATATAAATCATTGCGCGATAATGCCGGAATTGCCTGCCAATCGGCGTCAGTTTCAACCTTACTTATATTCTTATATTTTTCTGAATAATATGGCGACTTACGAGCTATTGAAAATATTTCTTTGGCTCGTGAGAATTGTTCTTGTTGAGTTAAATGTTTCATCTCAAATATATGGTATTAAATTATAAATTTATGCTTTAGTTTTGTATCTATCTTCTTGATATCATCAATATCTACTGTTATTAATGGCGTGCTTGAAGCTTGCGATAGATTATCATATTTTAATGTAAACTCTGCACTTTGACGGCGCAAAAATCCTATTAATTCGTCAAACAATAGTTTTTTATCGGCTTTGAATAAATCGTCTACATAAATCGTAAATTCAAAGCAAGTTATACCATTCTTCGATGCCTCATGCACGGTATATAGCCCTGCATAATGATAGCTCGATGCTAGCGACAGCAGATAATCGCTAATATCATTTACCATTAGATTGGTTCCATAAAAAATCACCGCATTATCTACCCGCCCATGTACATAGACCATCGTTTCGGGCAAGCTCTCGTATATATGTATAGGTAAAACGTCTTTTAAATCTTGCTTGTTTAATATTCCGCCCGAATCTTTTGTATTATATCTTATAAGAGGAATAAATTGGTCTTTTGTTACTACAAGACTACCATCTATGACCTCTAAATATACACTCGACGAAAGTGCTAAAATCATTGGTGCCGACTCTGTGCCAAAAATTGCTTTACATTTATCTGAATTATGATACAGATATTTTCGCATCGCTATCGTTGCAACTGTCTCTGCCCCTATATCTCCGGTATCGGCACTTCCGTAACCTGTCCACACAACGTATGGAGAATCTATCGAATGACCATAGCGCAATGCTGTATGCTCTCTAAATTGCTCGGTAAAATATTCCCCGACAACCGGAAACGAAACTGTACCGGCGGGCAACTTTATATTTGCCTCATCGAGCAAAGCTGTAAATAATGAAATATTAGATGGATTTGTTATTACCAATATTTGTTGAAATATTTCTTTATAATCTTCTATAACTTTTATTGTTGCTTTAAAGTCTAAGCCGGGAGTGGCTAAGGTAAAGTGATACTTACCCGACAATGCTATATTTCGCATTGCAGCGGCAATCTGCATTCCTCCTATCCACATTCCGAAAGCTAGGCACTCAATTACAAGAGTACGCTTTGTGTCTATGTGATAGTTAGTTACAAACATATTCTCTAACGAGTCCATATATCCTGCCTCATCTGATGGTCGCTTTGGCCAATATATTGCACCGGTCTTGCTAAATCCTGAGCTTGCTCCAATAAGATGGAAATTATCCATATCCTCTCGCCTGCTCAATTCATTAAGATTGTATTGTAGCAGATAACTTGTTTTTGTCTGTAAAGGCAAAGACTTAAAATCAGCTGGTAAGTGCTTTGTACCTGTCTCTTTTTCTAAAAATTTGCTATAAGCAGGTATTTTATCATATACTTCGTTTAATAATTCTATTTTGTCAAGCATAAATTAATTGGTATTAATTTGAGATTTTTTATTCCATAACACAGATATTAAAAACAATATTCCTAAACAAGCGCCATTGATTATCAAGGATTGTGATACCGTTACATAACTCGATAATAATGTCGCTAGAGCGTATGCCATCGAGATTGACGCATAGGAGAACGACTCAAGTATCGAAAAAAATCGTCCTCGATAATTACTATCCACAGTCCCAACAAAATAAGTAATTACACTTATATTGATAAAGTTGGTAAAGCACCCATATAAAAATAACGCTAATAATATGATATAATAACTAGGCAGAAATGAAAATGCACAATAGCATAATGATATTCCTGCTATACCTATCGACAACGACATAAGTGGCTTTATTGATAATCGTATATTTGCCAACAATAATGCGATAACTACCGACCCTATTGGTATCATTGCATCGGCAAAACCATAATGTATTGAGTCGAGCCCTAATTCCGTCTTTATTATTATTGGTATAAATATAAATATCACAGGTAAAAACAGATTACAAGCAACCGAAATAATCGTTACTCGTTTCACGAGCTTATTGCTATATACATATTTCCAACCTTCTTTCATCGAGGTTAAATACTTTTCGCGCTTTGATTTTACTACTTCTTCAAAATTTATAAATACCTCAGAGAAAGCCGATAATATAAATGATACTGAATTTAATAAAATTGTGAGATAAACGCCAATCAATCCTACCAACATTCCACCTATTGCAGCACCCAATATCTGACCGAGAAAGGTGATCATCTTTATATACGACATTCCCTTCTGGAGGTGCGTAGCCGGTATTATTACAGGTATTATTGAATTTACCGCCGGGCTAAAAAGCATATTTACACTATTGAGCAAGAAGCATATTAAATATATTATTGGCTCATTAGCTACATTATTATATACCATAAATGCCAATATCCCGGTTAATATACCACTTATAATATCACAAAATATTATTATTCGCTTTTTATTCCATTTTTCGATTAATGGACCTACAAATGCTCCAAATAGTAATGATGGCAGACTCGAAATTACAAATAATAAAAACAGCCCTTCAGCATTATTGATTGTGGCGACAAAATACCATGATAATGCCATTAGATAAAGGCGATTACCTACTTGGCTTACGAATTGTCCCCACCACAATAATGTATAGTCTTTGTTTATCATCAAATTGGCATTTTTAACATTGATTCTGCTCGTTCTTTACTCTTAAATACATAGTCTTTTATCTCTGCGCCCCACTCACTAGCGGTGTGTATATATTCAGGACTTATTGATGTATCTATTACATATTGCATCTTTATGCTATCAGCTCCATTCATTTCATAGGGGGTGATTCCGGAATAGAAAAATCCTACATTCTCTAAAATTTCACATATTAGTGGCGTATCTATAGATGTTAACGGCAATTCTATATAGGCTACTGCCGCCCCGCAAACAATCCCTTGTCTGACTAGATTGATTATGCGTCGCGATAAATCTTTTCCCGGTAGGGAAATTGAAATATAAATTTGATTCCAATCTGTTTTAATCTGCAACTCTACTTGCGAATTGTCTGTCCAATCTTCCAGACTTATATTACTGCATTTAAAATTTCGGAATATGCCAAGGTTTTTATATGTCTTTGCTATAAATTCGCTATGTTGCGGAACTATGTATATATCTTGTGTCCCGCCATTGCAAGAGTAAAAAAAGCCTATCACAGCCTGTCTTTGAACTCCTACGTTATTCGAAACTACACTCTTAAATTTTAATGGAGCATAAGCCAACGACAGACCTGTTTCTACACAACCAAGAGCTATATTTACTTTCTGCGAAAATATATGTTCGGTTACCGAACTGCTGGTTACTCCGTATAGACATTCTTTACATGCAGCATCTATTAATAGCTGCTTTAACTTATTGAATAAGCCTCGCTTTCCATATTCGGGCGACACAAATGCTTGTCCACACTCACAAATCTTTGACGTCGGATCATTTTTCAGCATTGCTACATGGGCTACAACCTTTCCGGCTTCGTTCTCTGCCACAAAGCCTCGATACACCCCCTGATGAAGACGCTCTAATATCACTTCGGGATAATATATTCCGTCGCTTGAATATGTGTAGCCAAATACTTCATATAGACATTGCACTAGCATCTGCATATCAGCCTCTTCAATCTCGCGTAATAGAACCTTATCGCTTGCTAATACTATATCGCAGGTATTTGTATTTTGATTATGATTATGAACGATATGCGCCCCTTCATATTCAGGTAGAGCTATGTTAATCTCTATTGTTTGACCGTCTTTCCCTTGTTGTGTCATCTTATACGATGTACTCAATTTTCGTATAAGGGTATTACTTATATTATCTTCAATCGACTCGGCTGTTTCTAAGCTATAACCAAAAGGTATTCCTAAATAATGAAATTTTAATACAAAGTTTGCCGGATTCAACTCTGCCGATATTGTTATTGTTCCATCTGTTCGGTTATTAAAAGCCTCTTTAATTATGTGGGTAAAGATTTCTTCTATTAATATAGATAAATGGAACTGTTTATTTGAAGGTACTTGACAATATTGTGCCAAGTACCCTATATAGTGTTGCAAAGGTTCTACATGAAATAGCTCGGTAGAAACCTCTAGTGTCGTTAATACTTTATTTGACATTGCGATTATCTATTGTTTGTTTTAGCTTTCCTGTTCGTGGATTACGTGGCAATATATCCGGGTCGACAACTCTGATTTCCGGTGCTACGATACTTCCACTCTTCATAAATGCAAGAAATTCGTGCTTCTCATGCAATAGAAGTTCATAAACATCAACTTCTAGTTTTTGCTTTTCTTCAGCCGAAAGATTATTGATAGTTTCTACCTCTACTATTAATTTATCTTTTTTGCCGTCAAGCTCTGCAATCATTCTGAAATGTGAAGACAATTCATTAAATTTACCTATTACCTCCGACACCGATTCAAGCTGTATATTTCCACCTCCGATAATTAGGGTATCATCTGAGCGACCTTCTAGCTCCATTAATTTCACGGTACGTCCACAAGTACATTTCTTTGTCAAAATCCTACCCATATCACCAATATCATATCTGATAAGCGGCATTAGATTCCTTCTAAAGTTTGTTACTAATATTTTGCCACTTTCTCCATCGGGCATTGGCTCGTTTGTTTCTGGATTTACTACTTCCATTACACAATAATCTTCATGAATATGGTGTACTGCTCCCGAACAATCTTCGCATTGGAAACCAATACTACCTGTATCATTACTTAAATAGCCTGTCGATGCAAATTTCTCGGTTCCTAATACACGAGAGATATATGCCTTTGCCGCAGGGAATAGATGCTCGCCTCCGGTTACTATTTTCTTGATTTTAACATCTGTGAGATTATTTTTATCTACATATTCAGCGATAGAGAGTATCACAGATGGTATTGATATTGCCCCGGTAGGTTTAAATGCTCTTATTACCGAAATCATATCGGTAAGTGCTATATTTCCTGCTATTGGTAACACATGTGCGCCGGTTGCTTCTACTGCTTCGTTATGACTGAGAAATGATGCCCACATATTTCCTGCAAATAATAGATTTGCAACCACATCGGTCTTATCAAATATTGAAAGTGCATATCCTTTACCTATAAGCCTTGCATTCTCGTGATTCTCTTTGTTGGTACGATGAATAAATTTTGGATCACCGGTTGTGCCTCCACTACCAAACGAGATTGATTCACCTAAAGGAGAAGTTAAAATTCCGGTACCTTTTGGCGGAAGATTTTGCTTTAATTCGGCTGGCGAAAGAATAGGTAGTTTTGCCAAATCTTTTACCGTTTGCAAATCATCTTTCGGTAATTTTGCGGCATAATATGGCGAGTGGGTACGTGTATAATTTAAAAAAGCATTTAATCGCATCACGGTAATTGCCTCGCGCTTTTCGTCGGGTAGATAATCAAACGGATTCTCAAATGGCTTATCCGTTCCGACAGATACCCATCTCACTAGCTCGCTCGTTCCTCGTGTGCCATCATGCGGAGTGCCATGTTTTCGACGTGCCATATTGCCTATATCGGTGATTCTGTCGGCTCCCATAGCTACCAAGCTATCCGAAATACTCAATTTTTGATCTGTAGGCATAAGTAAAGCTATCGACTGTATAAACTGCCCATAACTCTTTAATGCTCCGAGTGTCTCAATTTCATGGTCCCCCGATACTATAACATATGCCGTGCGATGATGCGGTGATACCTTAAATTCACATTTATGTTGCAATATTATTGTCCAATCTTGATTGTCTATTGCAGGTATTATTAATTCGGCGTCTCCCAATGCTTCATCTACTCTTGCCAACTCTCGTGTACGCAATATTTCGACAGCTTCGTTCATCGGAATTTTGCTATGCGGTATCTTTACTGCCCAATATTCAAGACCTCGAGCTAACGCGTTGGCAAATTTTTTAGCTTTATCTGTCGAATTAATAAATACTGCATGTGGAGATGAGCATGCCGATTGTTCCCACATTGTGAAATCACGAGCCATATCGTGTGCCAGCTCCTCAATATTGTCATTATCAATACATTCTTCACTCATTATTGATAATGAATATTTAGGACCATATTCAATAATCTTTGTGTGAAATCCTGTTCCTTCTCGATATGCTTTGACGGTGTCTTCTCCTCCATATACTACTAGCACATCGCTTTGCTCTTTCACTATAGCCTCTACTGCTTTATCGCCACCCTTAAAGGGTACTAGTGCAAATGATTGTGATAATATGCCTTTATAATCTACCGACTGTAATATCTCGGCAAAAATCAATGGAAATAATGGATCGGCAGACGACATTTTAAGTATGTTCACATTCTTTGTTATCAAGCCTTGAACTAACGTATCGACTGCTCCTACAAATACATTTCCTGCCGATACATGCGACACTACGCCAAATGGCTCGGCTTTTACCATTCCTTTGAATGCACTATTATATGTAAATTCGTCTAAATAGCCGATATTGTCGATGTCCGATTCTAGACGTGCCTTTAGATGATCAAAGCTTAGTATATCTGATATTGTATTCAGCCCTTCCATTACCATCTCGCTCGACCAACCTAATTGTGCGTGCATTCGTGATACTATATCTTTATATCGTGAAGATTGTGTATCTTCAAATATTCTGCCTACTCTGTCGAGTATATCTAATATATATACTTCAGGAACATTTCTTACAGCATCGCAATGTGTGCGTGCTGCATTCATTACCTCTGTTATTTCTTTAACTGTGATTGCTTCACTTTGACGCAATTCACCAAACATATACCATCTCAACATAGCTCTAGCGATTTAATAATTGTGCTGCCGATATTCCACATCCTGCATATTTCTTTACTCCTCCTCGTCCTTGCAATACTATATATTTGCCTTCTCGGCCACAAGGACAATTGCTCTCTACATAACCTAAGTCGGTACTTAGAATTGATAATGCGGGAGTACTGCGAATATATGGGGTTATAAGTTTTAATAATCCGGTCTCTCCATCGGGTAATATTTCCATTGTCTTGGGCGACACTGCACATACTCTCGAATATATTGGTATATGGAAGTGTCCGTGTTCGCAAGTCATATATGGCACTCCGTGTTCGACCATACCATAGACATCGCGTATTCTATCGGCTCCTATGCCTAAAACTCTATTTACCAGCTCTACATATTCGGGATATGATATTGTCTTTCCTGTATAATTTTTCCAGCCTCCGCCTGAAAATAATACGCTATCGGCAGGAAATTGAAATTTTATGCCTCGATTATCTAGCTCGGTTAAGGTCATATAGCCAAATGCCGGGAATCCGGTAATCCTTAAGGGTAAACCCGACTGCGAAAAACGTTCAAGTGCTTTTATCCCTTCATCTAGCCTGAATTCAGGCTCTCCATATTTATCGGCTGTTATTGTAAAAAATGTCTCTCGTTCTTTTGCAAATTTTGCATAGCTGCTATGGGCATGGGCGGCTCCGCGACTTCCTGATATCGTAGGGTCGTAAGAAAAAATTAAGTTGTTTACTTCTTGCTCATAGTCGGCTAGCCCATAACTTTCAACAATACTATTGCGCATAAAGCCCTGCCGTTCCATTGATATTTTATCCCAATTAATTTGGCTTTTACTGCCTGTCGTTCCCGATGAAGTGAATGTCTTCACTATCTCTTCTTGGCTTACACTTAGCAATTTACGCTCTTTAAATGCAGTTACAAATATTGCCGGTATTCTTAATATATCTTCTTCACTTTTTATATCTTCTATGTTAAAGTTATATTGACGGCATATTCCATCAAATATTACCGAGTTTGCTCGCTGATAAGCAAACATTTCTCTTATTGAATCTATAAATAACTGCGAAGTCCCCTTATAATCAAAAGCTGATGAGCATTTGAATAATTTATCTGTGATTTCCTCTGGCATAATCTTATCTATTAATTTATTTCAAAATATTCAGTAAAACCGGTCATTTCAAATATCTCTTTTATATTCTGTTGCATATTAATAACCTTCATTTTCCCTTGATTATGTGCAACCGATTTAAGGAGTGTAATGAAACACCTTAATCCCGAGCTGCTTATATAGCTCATTTCTGCCACATCTACTACCAGCTCTATACCCTTTTCAATACATAGGGGCTGTATTGTCTCATCTAGTAGCGTTGATGTGGTAGTATCTACCCTGCCTTTTATTGTTAAGGTAGTTATCCCTTCATTTTTTACAATATTCGTTTCCATTATATATTTACGTTATATTTTTATTCAATATTAATATGTTATTCCCATTTTTTCGCTGATACGAAATGCTATCCATAATTTTCTTTATTAACACAATTCCAAGTCCTCCTATTTTGCGCTCTTCTAAGGGGACATTGATATCTTCTTCTCTTTTTTGAGTGGGATCAAATGCTTCGCCACTATCTGTTATAATAAATGTGAGCATTGATTTATCATGGTTTAATGTTACTTCGACTGTGAATGAATCTGCTGTATTCTCTTTTTTTGAATACATTATTACATTTGCAACTGCCTCTTCTAACGCTAGGTTTATATTGTTTATCAACTTAAAATCTAAATTTAAATCTTGTCCCAGTGTCTCTATAAATTGCTCCAACTTTGTTATTTCTTGCGTTTCATACCCCAAGACTAGTCGCTCTAGGAATTGGGTATCTGCAATTGGATTATATTTTAATACGAGCAATGTTATATCATCACTCTGAGGCGTGATACCGGCATGGCGCGACACATCGATTAATACTTTTTCTGAAATCGTTTTTGCCTCTTCTTGCTTGTTTGTTTCAAGTATCTCTTTTAACCTTTGCTCTCCATACAACTCATTTTCGGCATTTTCGGCTTCGGTTATACCATCTGTATATAGCACCATTGTGGTGTTTGCCGACACTTTATAAATTTCTTCTTTGAATTTAAATTCAGGTATTACTCCTATTGGTAAATTATGCTGCAATTTCAAATATTCTGATGGCTTGTTTGGCTCTAACACTAATGGTGGATTATGTCCGGCATTACATATTCGCATCTCGCCCGAATTTAAATCGAGAATCCCGACAAACACGGTTACAAACATATTTGTGTCATTTCCACTACATACTGCCTTATTCAACTTTGTCATTATATTTTTTGGCGAGTCTTCACCATGCGACACTGTATTGAATATACTACTAGTAATTGCCATAACGAGCGATGCAGGAATACCTTTTCCCGACACATCGCCTACCATAAAATATAATCGCTCATTCTCTATAAAGAAATTATACAAATCTCCGCCTACTTCTTTCGCTGCTTTCAATTGCGCACTTAGGTCTAAATCATTTCGCTCGGGAAATGGAGGAAATATTTTGGGGAGCATTCCTTGTTGTATTGTCCTTGCTATCTGCAATTCACTCTCTATTCGTTGCTGCTCTTGTGCTGTGCGTTTCAATTCTTTGGTATATTTCACTAGCGATACTTGCATGTTTTCAAAACTCGTATGTAGTGTCTTCATCTCATCTTCAGATGTTACTTTGGGCAATTCTGCCATAAAATTTCCGTGAGATATTTCACTTACCGATTTCGAAAACTCTTCTAATGGGCGTGATAACCGCTTAATAACTCTAAATATGCAGAAAAATAATAATGAGGTTGCTATTAATAATATTATTACTAATGCAAATGTATAATAGTTGAGCTCTGCTAAAATTACCGATGATGGGCATACATTGCACAGCGACCACCCAATCTCGGGGATAGAGGTATAAAATGCCATCGACTCTTCGCCATCATTGTTAAATATTGCGGTCCCTGTCAATCCCGTAACCATATTATAACCTATCTGCGAATATTCTTCACTTTCTTGCGACTCTGCAGTGGTAAATATCGTTTCATGTAATATCCTATCTCGATTTTTATGGGTTACATAATAGCCATTCCGACTAAGCATAAATGAATAGCTGTTTGGTATAGGCTCGAGATTCTCTACTAATTCGGAGAGCTTTGTTAGCGACACATCTACCGTAAATATTGCATACACATCGCCCTTATCATCAAATAGTGGCAATGAATATGTACTCATTACGTCATCGCCTGCTCCTTTGTCATAATATGGCTCACTCCAAAATGCCTGTTTATTTGCTTTTGGTACTCTATACCAATTCATTGAGTGATAATCATAGCTCTTATCTTGCAATATTTTTATATCTACAGAATCTTTACTATTCAGCATGGCATAGATCATATAATATTCGCCCTTGCCTTTCACCTGATTGGGCGCAAAAGCTAACGAGCTGCCTATTACCACATCATTATTTAGCACAATCCCTTTTAGAATAAACGACAATCCCCTTTCATTCGTTAGGCTCTTCTCTACTATTCGTTTATTACTTATCAAGGCATCTTCTGCCATATTCAGCCTATCTCTTATCTGAATTGTCATATTGTCTAATAGGCTGTGAGTATAATTTATTGCATTATCTATCTGTACCTTTTTATTCCCTATATAAATAAAATAGACGAGCGCAACGAAAATTGTTACAGCAAAAAAAGTTGTAAATACACTGAGCCGTGTTGCAAACGATTTAAACTTATACATTTTCATCTGTCTATCGTTTTGTTTGATTAAATTTAAGAATTATATTTTTATAGTCATACAAATATAAACATTAAAATTTTATTATTGCCCGATAAACACTATTTTATTAATAATGATTCTATTTTTATCGACGCATATCTATATACATTCGATACATCAATTGTCGGGCTAAATGAATTTATTGCGCTCTTTGTTACAGTGCCTCCGTTTATTTGATATTGCCCGCAATTAGTTTTTATCAATCCATCATTGACCGATAAAATCATATTTACTTCCTTATTATGTTCGGCATAATAAGTCAAATATCTTTCTAAATCTAATATCCGTATCATCGCTTTATTTTCACTATACTCTCCCGTTCCTAAGTCGAAACCGGTAGGTGTAACGATATTTATCTCATTCATTGGACTAAAACTGAATTGAGCATTATACCACTCCTGCAATACGTATGGCGATGGAATTGTTATCATTAGCATGCTACTTGAATCTTTAATACGTTGGCTTACTAATGATCGTGCAATACCTTTATTCCTGCTTTTTTTATCTACGGCTAAAGCATAGAGATATTCTCCATCAATATCATTTCCTATCGTAAACTGTGGAAAAAATGCCATCGCCTGAATTTCGCCTTCTTCATTTTGCTGAAAGAGTGAATTGTCGACCGTCGCAAATTCTTGTAAAAATGCAGTTATAAATTCCTCCGAATCTCCAAAGGCTGATTCCCATAACGAAATTATGCCTCTATTATATACTGCTTGATTCATTGTATATCTAATAATTCTATTTCAAATTCTAATGTTGAATTTGCCGGTATATTATCTTCTTTCTTGTTTCCATAAGCTAGTGTTGATGGAATATACACTTTTGCTTTTGTTCCCTTGCGCATCTCTGTTACTGCAATTTGCCACCCTTCTATCGTATCTCTTAGACGCATCGCCTCAGGACATGCTCCTTCCTTGGTGCTATCAAACTCGGTGCCGTCAATTAGCCTACCTGTATAGTGTACAACTATCACATCGCCTAACGTTGCTTTGCGATCGCCTTCGCCTGCACTTATTTCCTCATATAATACACCTCCGGATAATTTTTTCACTCCCTTTGAACGCAATTTATACTTCAAAAAATCTTTATTTGCCTTTCGGTAATCTCCTTTTGTCCCCATTTTTATTTAATTTTATTACTAAATTAATAATTTTATTCCAGCTTTTGCCTGTTTTTACCCTCATAAATCACTTTTTATTAAAATATTGCATTTATTTTCTCTCTTTTTCTTTGTTTGTCAAATAATTGTATTAAATTTGCTGGCAATTGGAGACATGTGAAATGAGTGTTAGTTCTTTGTTTTTGTATTAGAGATACACGGCTCATTTGCTAATCTTCATAGATTTTTATTTATTTTTTTAATGAACATTTACATTTCAAATTTAAGCTACAGCGTTAAAGACGAAAGCTTATTAGAGCTGTTTTCAGCATTCGGTGAAGTTACTTCAGCTAAAGTTATCACCGATAAATTCTCAGGAAGATCTCGTGGTTTCGGTTTCGTAGAAATGAGCGACGACGCAGCAGGACAAAATGCTATCGACCAATTGAACAACACAGAATTTGAGGGACGCACTATCAGCGTTAACGTTGCACAACCTCGCGAAGAAAAACCAAGAAACTTTAGACCACGTAACAACAATAGGTACTAAAATTCGATTTTCGAGGAAAATTTAAGAAGGTTGACTCTTTTGAGTCAACCTTTTTTATGCATTATAATTTGAAAATTTAATACTAATAAAATTAAATGAGGTGTACTTGTAGATAAGTACACCTCATTTGGTTTTGATTATTATATACTATATAGTATTAATATTTAATTACTATCTTCTTTCCATTTACAATGTAAATTCCGGGTTCCAAATTATCTAAAGCGACACTTGCATCGGCTGTACGTATTAATATACCACTTATAGTATATACGTTTACATCGCCTGTTACATCACCTAAAATACTTTCTACGCCGGTCCCTGTGATTGTATATGTAAAGGTCTTCTCTGGGTTATAAATTGCTCCATAAGATACACCAAAGTCGTCGGCAAATTCATCGAACATTCCGTTATATACGGTTGCTGCAGGTAATACTAATGTATATACGCCTGCTGCTGTTACCTCACTACTTAATGTTACTACAACTGATAGCGGAGTATCGAACGTTAATTCTCCAAATGTGCCTTTAGCTACGGTTTCGCCTGCTGCATTTTTCAATACCACTTCTTTAGTTTTGTCAATGCCTCCTATAAGATCTCGTGGATCATCGGCATTTGTGAATGTCAAAGTAATATCTTTTAGACTTGTTACTGTTCCTTCGGCAGGTGTTGCGCTTGCACAAATAAATTTGTCAGCCGGTGGAACAACTACATACATTGCTGTTACATAGTCTGGTACATCACCAAATGAAACATATACGCCTCTTTCATCTTTTACTACTAATGAAACTTTCAAGAATGTATAGATTTCAAGACCTGTTGTGTTCACTTTTACCACATTCTTATCTACGGTTACCTTATCCATTATGT
>JAQVCR010000004.1:0-31095 GCA_028689665.1 Muribaculaceae bacterium | reverse complement strand
CCAAATGAAACATATACGCCTCTTTCATCTTTTACTACTAATGAAACTTTCAAGAATGTATAGATTTCAAGACCTGTTGTGTTCACTTTTACCACATTCTTATCTACGGTTACCTTATCCATTATGTCTGTACTTGGTAGATATGGATTTGTAGAGAATAATGCTTTATCAAGTGTTACATTACGTGAAAATGTAAATACTACTTCATTTGGATATTCTGTTACATTTCCGTCGGTAGGTGTTACTACACATGTCGTTGGATTTGCATCGGCAATTGTATATGCAAATGTCTTCTCTGGGTTATAAATTGCTCCAAATGATACGCCTAAGTCATCGGCATATTCATCGAACATTCCATTATATACGGTTGCTTCCGGTACTACTAATGTATATTCACCCGGAGTGGTAATCTCACTATCTAGTGTTACTACAACCGATAGCGGAGTATCGAATGACAATTCTCCAAATGTGCCTTTGGCTACGGTTTCGCCTGCTGCATTTTTCAATACCACTTCTTTAGTCTTGTCAAAGCCTCCAATCATATCTTGTGGCTCATCGGTATTTGAGAATGTCAAAGTAAATTCTTTAAGACTTGTAACAGCTCCTTCGGCTGGTGTTGCGCTTGCGCAAATAAATCGGTCGGCGGGTTTGACTATCTCGTACATTACAGAAACTAATCCTTCATAGTCGCCAACTGTTACATAAGCTCCGGTCTCATCTTTTACTGTCAATGCCAATCTCATAAAGCTGTCGGCTTCGAGTGCGCTGGTATTTACGGTTACTACATTATTTTCTACCGTTACTTGACCCATTACATCTACTCCCGGCATTCTTGGCTGAGTATAAGCTAATGCTGTCTCTACTGTTACTTTGCGTGAGAATGTTAATACTACTGAGGCAGGGACAGCAGTCAAAGCTCCTTCGGCGGGGCTTACTACACATGTTGTCGGTTCTACTGCTCCAATTGTATATGTAAAATTAATCTCTGGATTATATTTTGCTCCAAATGACACGCCGAAATCCTCAGAACTTGAATCGAACAAATCATTGAAAATCGACATTGCGGGTACATGAAGTGTATATTTTCCTGCTGCAGTAATTTCTTTGTCTAGCGTTGCTACTACATTTAGATTGAAATCGGGTTCGGCTAATGTTGCAGTTGCTACTACTTCGCCTGCTTCATTCTTTAAAACTATTGGTTTTGCTGTATCAAAACCACCTATTATAGTTCCTGTGGTAATTTCATCAAATTTTAAAGTAAACACTTTAAGACTGCTTACAACTCCTTCTTTTGGATCTACAGTAGAGCATGTGAATACGTCTACCGGTATGCTATAATTTAATGTTACATTATCTGCAACATCACCGTATGTTACATAGCCGTTGGCATCTTTTACTTTCAATGTAAAGCCATAATCTCCTGCTGGTTCTCCGCGCAAGTTTGTTATTGTTATAGTATTATTATTTACCACAACTTGTGCAGGGATTACCAATGGTATTTGTATTCCTTCTATATTATATGTAGCCGATTCCACTGTTACTGTGTTATTAAACGAGATTACATATTGTAGAGGAGCAGACGATAGTTTACCCTGAGCTGGATCTACACCTAGACATGTTGTTACATTTGTCTTTCCTTTTGATGTATATTCAAATGGGTCGATCTGAACGGCACTGCCATTTTCGGTCTTTGCATTTACTAATTCGGCTACTACTTTACCGGCATCGAACGACAATAATCCTAATGGGATTGTTAGATACATTCCGGCATCTTCGGTTTTCTTGGTAATTCTTTCGTCTGTAATCATATAAGAAGCATCTTGACCGCCTAGCTTATATTTCAATAATACACCATCTAATGTAATTGGTGCTGATACAAAGCAACTAATTTCGCTTACTGCATCTATATCTGCATCAATAAAACTACCATAGACATCATTCGATACTATATTTTCGACATCATAACTTGATATTACGCTACTTGAATTTGGAATATTTCCTTCTACTGCTACGCCATCAAGTGTCTTTGTTCCTTTTATTGTTATTGTGATATTAGTATTCCCTTTGATTTTATCAGGGCTTAAATCTATTCCACCTAAATCTACTGTAACATCTTTACCTGAATAGGATACCGGCAAAGCTACTTTTTCATAAGTTTCTTTCTCTATATCGCCATAAGTCATAAACGAATCGTTGCATGTTACTTCTTCCGAGAATGTATAGATTACCTTTGCGTCGGCATCGCCCGGCTCATAATAGCTCTTAATCTTGCTGCCTGTAGGCTTATTCACACTTACAAATTTAGCCGGTGATCGTGGAGCTACTAGACTTATTGATGCTGTTCCATCTTCGCCATAGCTTATACTTGCATCGGATGCATCCTTTACGCCTTCAATAACTACTTTAAATGTGTCTCCTTTTTTTATCGTTCCTTCACTAAGCAGTGTTTTCATTTGTGTGCCTAGTTGCAAATAAAGATAATAACCATAAGGAATTAGATTTGCTGTATTAACTTCGGTTATTTCTACTTTTGTGTTCGAGGGTGTTATTATCGAGAATCCGGTTGTGGTTATTTCTCGATTAAACTTAAATATTACTGCCCCTCCTGTGTTTTCAAACGAATAGGTATCGCCTGAATTGTAGTTTATCTCCAATATTTCTAATGGATTAGCTACTTGTGCTTTTAGACCTATGCCCATCAAGCACAACAGCATAAGTAATGTTAATTTTTTCATACGCGATTAAATTTATAAAACTAATAAATGAATTAATAAGTAATAAGCATAAGGTTCCCCTTATGCTTATTACTTAGGTTTATTTGATAAGCATTTTTTCCACATTCACACCGTCTGATGTCTCTATTTTTACAATAGCAATGCCTTGATAACCATTTGCCGATATGGTTAATGTTTCTCCTGCATTTGCTTTTACATTGTTATTGCTTAGGGTCATTCCATTCACCGAATATAGTGTTACTTGCGCATCACTATCTTTTTGGAAGGTTAGAACAATGTTGCCATTTAAAGAGCTTACGCCGATAGATTCTGTATCATTAGAAATTCCTTCTACACTTGTAGCATCCTCAAATGCACATTCCACAGCATTTGTTACCAATCCGGTATTTGCATTGATTATGACACACACTACCGATGCATTCTCCATCTTCGATACACTTTCCGGGATGCCAACTGTTATATCAAAAGAATATGCTACGCTGGCTTTCATTGTTGTCGGAATTAATCCTGCTGTTCCATTTATATTATTCCCTACCACTGCACGAGCTACATGGTTATAGGTTACTATTGCGCCTCCATCGTTGCTATATTTTCCACCTTTTCCCCAATCGCCAAGGATTGGATCTGAAACCGATTTGAAGCCATTAGTTTGTATGCCTCTTAGCCCTTTCTCTAACACAACAAATAATACTCTGTAATTTGCATTTACCAAATCTACTGCTGGAGTTACTGCTGCTTCTATTTTGATTTGTTGTAGCTGAGTATCGTAAGCCGCACTTGTTATATTTACATCTATCTCTGTTCCTTCCTCTATCTCTTTCAAGAATTCATCCATATATGTCTTATCTCCGGTGGATGAAGTATAGCTGTATGCTGCACTTTCTGTTTGTGTTAAAGGTGAATAGACATTTGTTATTCTGTTTATTCTTCCTGAAGGGAAAGCATTAAGACCTAATGCTGAACAATATGCCGAGAAATCATAAGCATCTGTTCCGCCCGATGACGTATGAATTGCTATTGGAATAAAGTTGTTCGGATACGATTTAAGCAAATTATCTGTTGCTACAATTCCTAGAGGACAATTTTGACACCATGCGCCGGTTCCTTCTTCCAATAAAATTCTTTGAACTGGCTCAAATGCTAAATTCTTTACGGTTGCTGTTATTGTATTCTCTTGTCCGTCTACATTTCCTTTAATACTATATGAATTTACTTTACCTAATTCTATAGGTAGTTTTACGGGGAACGTAAATTCGTGCTTGTCGCCTTTCTTTAGGCTCAAGCCACTTTCGGTAACTGTGCTTACTACCTGACCTTTTGCATCAAGCAATTCAACTGTCATATTATTAAACACTGCTCCTACCTCATCGGTCAAAATATTTACATAACCGCTAATTTCTTGTTCGCTTTGTTTTGCTACGATTTCAGGAGTCATATTACCTATTCCAAAGCGTCCGTTATATGCTACCTTTACATCATCAATGAAAATCATACTTTGATCATTATTCTCATTTACAAATGCTATATAGATTTTTTTGCCGGCATATTTATCTAAAAGTACACTATTCTCTCTCCAGTCGCCTGCTACGGTTTCTTCATTTTCGCCCGGCGTCTGTACTTCCTCATACACTTTGTCGCCTTCTGTTTCAATCTTGCTGATAATATCTGCTGTAAGGTTTGTGAGTTCATCGTCGTAAGCCCATACATATACTTTCAATACATCGATCTTATCTTTTTTATACGATTGGCTCTTCCATGTCAATAAATAATTATCACTTGGTATTTCTAATTGTATGGTAGTCATCCAATCCTTTGATGCGCCTGCAGGATTATACATAGATGTAGAGCCGGCAAAATAATCCAAAGTACTTTCACTATCTCGTAATGAGAAATTCCATGGAGTATTCATACTGTCGAAACCTAATGGCTGAATATCGGCTATTGGGACTAATTTATCACCATCATATAGCAAGAAATAATTGAAACTATCTGAAATTGTCGCAAAATCTACATCAAATAATGTCGTTCCTACGGTTGGCTTTTCTCTCTTATAGATTCCGCTAAAATTAATTGTTATTTCTTCGTTTCCGCAATTTCCTTGCGCATCGGTTACTACTCCGGCTGGAATTACTATCTTATATTTTGTGCCTAAATATAAATATTGAGAAATTACCGGATATGCTCCTAGATAATTTGTCGATACTGCCAATTGTAATTCTTTTAATGGCTCGGTATTATCATCTTGATATAAATATCCTTTTGCACCGTCAACCAATGTCAAAGGCACGTCATATTTTATCGTCAGTGGCTGATTATAACTTATTTCGCTCTGCTCGCTGCCATTAGCTATTGATATCGTTTGTGGGGTTACCGGTATATTGTCGCGTCCTATATACGAAATCTCTATTGTATTATTTACATCTTCGCTATTATCTAGACCGAAACAGCCTGATTCTATTTTTAAATCATATCGCTTGCCGGCTTCTAGAGCTTGGGGAATAAATCCTATCTGAAATATCTTTGTCGATTGTGATGATTGCTTTACACTTATCGCTTTAGCTACTAATTTTCCATCGCAATATAATCCTACCTTTGAGGCTGCTCCACTTAATACTTTTGCTTCTTTCTCAAATGTCAACAAGAAGGTACTGGCTTTACTAAATGTACTTCCTGCAACTGGTGATATAGAATAATTGGTTAGAAGATTCACGCCAGTGATTGATTCTAAAATTGTCTCATTGAATTTAATTACATAGCTGTCTGAACTTATATTTGCTATTGCTGCAAGTGTCATATTGTCGCTACTTACGCTTGATGGTACTCCGGTTACATCAAGCCCTGTGGTTGAAGAGAAGTCTATACCATATTTTTCCTTTAATATTAGGTCTAGATTATACCAATAAGCGCCTTTACGTATTTTGATTGTACGAACCGGATAGGCATATGGGGTACATCCTATCAATGTTCCATCACTACAGATGGCAAACACTCCGGTGTCATAACTTTCTACATCTGATAGATATGAAAATTCTTTGGTCTTTACATTATAACTGAATGGTACATATTCTTCTATCTCAGGGCTATCTTGAAATATAGCATTGTTCCTCCTATCCATTCACCATTTGCACTCATCACGACATTGTTGATAAAGCCATAATCTTTATGCATTTGACCTAAGCCTAGATGATCATAGGTTTGTGTAGTTACATCATATAAATATGAGCCACATCCTTGTCCCGGATATGAGAACGATAATGTTCCTAATAGTAATTTACCATCAGGTGAAACAGCATCAAGACGATTCATTTTTACATTATTCCCTTGTATATCTTTGGTTGGCATTCCGGGCATCTCGGTAAATACTTCATCAACCCAGTAGAATGGGACTTCTTCAAAGTCCATCCCTACCGAAACCGTTAAGGCATTAGAGTATCCTACTATATAACGACCATCGGGTGTTATTGATTTTGCAATACCAGTCTTGTTACTTCCTGTTACTGGAAGTAGTTTCCATGCTCCATCTTTATAAATGGCTGGTTTCCCGTTATAACAGCCGGCTACCACTCCATCGTCGGATACATCGAACGCACCTGCAGAGTTTCCTGCTAGCGTTTCCTCATCGGTCAATAAATATTTTACCTCTTTTGTTTCTAGGTTCATCAAATACGGGTAATCGTATATTGTTGTATTACCCGAATTATTTCCTGAGGCTACCGCCCACTTACCATTATTCGATATATCTAATAAGTCAGCTTGATTGCTAAATTTATAGGAATCGATTGTCGGTGCCGGTACTGCGGCTACACTGTAAAGTGAGCCGACTAATAATGCAACTAATGCTAAAAGTTTTTTTACGTTCATCTATTAAATTTATTTTACTAATATTGTTTTTGTATATATTCTTTTCCCATTTTTTGCAATAGCACATACGTACACGCCTTTGCTCATTGCACTCAAATCTAACGTACCTTGCTGGCTAAGTGAATTTTTTGAAATTTTTTGACCTGTGATGCTGTATATGTTTGCTTCATAGTTGCCTGAGGTCTCAAAACTATAAACTAATGTATTATTGGTTACATTTATTCTGTCGACTG
The DNA here is from genome assembly GCA_028689665.1 of Muribaculaceae bacterium. Classification (GTDB taxonomy): domain Bacteria; phylum Bacteroidota; class Bacteroidia; order Bacteroidales; family Muribaculaceae; genus JAQVCR01. Next base: position 24,266 of record JAQVCR010000004.1, on the reverse strand, counting down.
ATGTGACGCCGTCTACTCCGCCACCATTCTTATCGTAGACAAACTTTACTATAATTGACTTTGTGCCGATTACTACTTTTGCAACGCTGGTACCTTCAATTGCTCCACTCCAATCGTTATTAGTAAATTCTTGGTCTAACATTAATTCTATCTTCTTCCCTTTTGCAATTGAAAATGTCTTGCTGCATGGTAGAATAATACAATCTGCTATACACCACGTTGGAACGGCTAGCCCGGCTGTCTGACTTACTATTGTGGCATCTCCACTTACAGTTATATCAGAACTGCCAATGTTCTTTATATATATCTGTTCAGCTTCAGGCATATCTTTTCCATTCGTTTCTGCCTTGCTTGTAAAGAAGCCCTCACCTAAATCTTTTAACTCGGCATTTATCTGAATGGTTGCTCCATTCTCTAATACCTCATCTCCCTTTACAAATGTTACATCTTGCGCATTTACTGCTAATGCTCCGATGACTAAAAAAACTAGAGTAAAAATTTTCTTCATATTATTCTGTTATTATGTTTTTTGCTATTGTTTGTTCTACGCCGGTTGCTGTATATACAAATGCTACTACTGCTAGATTCTCTGCTTTCCATGCCGAATCTAAATCCTTAGTATATGTTATCTCTTTTGGCGTATCTTTTATTAATTCTATCTTCTCACCATCTTTGCCGTTCATCGTGGCACGGAATACGTGCTGATGTACATATTTCATATCTACAGTGCCATCCGGCATTATCTGAAGTGCTACAATATTATTCTCTACAATCCATAATTGCAACATTCCGCTTATGGCTGTTTCGCTATTTACTGTTGCTACTACTTTGATCTTGCCTGTTGCCTCGTCGTATTCGTTATTGAGCGATATTGTTATCGGTGTTGTCATTTGCAATCGTTTTACCAACGTTGCCGACCAACTAGGATATTTAATCAATCCGCCTACACGATCTACCATTCCACTAGGATACCCCTCTACTCCCCACTGTGTATTGTAGGCTTTACTCTCAGCATTCGCTAATCCTCGTGGCGCATCCATAGAAAGTGCGCCTCCGTGCAATGCCACTGCTACTACATTCTCCGCTCCATAAATATTTTGCATCGAATGTATTGCATCGGCTGCATTGGGGCAATTCAAGCACTTTTGTCCTGTGAAATCTTCAATTAGCACGCTCTTCATTGCTTTAAATTCTATCGGACCTTCAAAACGATTGTTTTCGTCTATCTTATCACACGAACTCACAGCAAACATTGCTAATATAATATATAGTATATTTCTTAATCTCATTTTCTTAATTAAAAGTTAAAGTTATAAGATACTTGTAATCCTTTGCTTGCCGGTACAAATCTACACACACCACCCGAACAGTTATATCCTGCTCTTGTTCTGCCATAACCTAACTGTAGTCGATGGGCTTTGTGGGTATAGCATGCCGATGCCATATAATAATGTAAATCGGTCGCTCCCGAATTATACATATCCGAAATAGTAAACATAAACGATGGCGCTACTGATAGCTCTAATAATCCAAACCACCAATCACCTTCATCTTGCACTGTACTTAGATATTGTAACTCGCCTCTTAACGTAAATTTGTTGTTAAATTGATATTTTGCCTCTAGCACTGCAATGTTAGAATTTACCATTCCGCCTTCGCCTTCTACTACGGTCTTATTATATCGCTGATTCATATACATAAAATTGAGCTTTAACGATTTTGTTATTTTTTTCTCAATCTGTACATTTATATCTTGATAATATACGTCATCTCCCGTTGCAAAGAATTTTGTTGTATAGCCATTTGTCCCTTTTAAGTCGCTTGCTGCTACGGGGGTCTTTTCTAACGAGCGTATATGCGACGCATTTAGTTTTACTGTCGTTCCATATTTGCCTCCGAGTACTGTCTTGCGCTTAAAGTTATAGCTGAATTCTCCTTGAAATGCCCACTCTCCAAGTGTATTTTGTGTAGCATAAGGATACAGTGCTGCTAGTGTATATGTGTGCTGCATCGAGAATGCAGGCAAGTGATTTATGAAAGATGATGTCCCCGATACCGAGCGTGCGCTGCGATATGACATATCTTCACTGCGCTTTGCCTGAAGTAATATGCTCATTCCTTTCTGCGAATACGACCCACTCAGCAATAATGCACTTCCATTGTGATATATGTAGCCATTATCAAACGATGGGTCTTGGCTTTTTCGTGCATATTCGGCTAATATATTAAAACCTCCTTTTTGTAAACGTGTCCTCACATCGAATGCGGCTACATTTTTGGGCAGATTTAATTTATACGTTCCAATTATTTCCTCGCCAAACTCATCTTTTTCTCCTGTCGGACGAAAGGTCAAAATATCTTCATCGGTTTCATGCTTGCTCACAATCGAACCTCCTACCATTAAATAGGTGTTACTATCTTTCATTCGATTAAACCATTGCTCTATATTAAGTTCTAAGTCGGCTCCATAAACCCACGAGCTGTTATGATCCCAATAGTGGCGCTGCTTTCCGCCTAATACTTTAAAGTTTATCCCGTGATACGACTGCAATGCAAAGCGACCGCCTCGCAATGAATTATCTATTCCCAGACTTCGCTCTTCGTATGTACGAAAGATAAAGCCCGATCCGAATTGATCATAGAAATCTCCGGCAGTTAGTTCTAAATTCTTATATTTTCCTGTTACATAGAAATTTGGAACTCCCCACCCCTTGAAGTCTTTTTCAAATCCGGGTAACGGAAATTCTAAAAATTCTAACCTCACGCCGGCTTCTACATATTTATTTAATAGTCGCAGATCGGCATAAGTATTAGTTAAACCCCAATCTTCATAGGTGCCGGTATTTATCTTGCTATCCTCTTGCGGAATCAAGATATCACTTTGCACGCTCCCTTTTAATGTGAAGAATGGTGCTTTTTTCGTTTCTTCTGCTTTTATTTCAATTCCTATTAAAAGAACCAAAATTAGCAAAACCAATATTTTATTTAATCTAATAGCTTTTGTTTACTTGCCTTCTTTTATCAATTCTCTCACTTTTTCAATTAGGTGAGTCTCCGAGCCATCGGTATATCCATTCCTTGAATCAGCTATTTTACCGTTTCCATCTATTACAAACACTGCTGGTATCAAATTCACGCCCATTGCTCTTTTAAATTTCCCATTAGGGTCAAGCAATACTTCAAATTCCCAGCCATTGCCATCTACTAATGGCTTAACTTTATTGACATTTTGTGCCTCATCAATTGATATTGCTATGACTTTTACGCCGGTCTCTTCTTGCCAATCGGGATAGACTTCACTTATTGCTTTTAGCTCTCGGTTACAAGGCTTGCACCACGTCGCAAAAAAACTTATTATAAAGGGTTTCCCTCCATTCTCCAGGTTTGAAGTATTTACACTTTTCCCATTGATATCTTTCAATTCTACTGATGGTAATTGAGCTTCAACCATGAACGCATTTACAAGCACTAAAGCTGTGAATAAAAATAACTTTTTAAGCATATTATATTTATATTTGTATATTATCATAGCAAATTTATATAAAAAAGTTGCATTATCGATAAAAATTCCGTCTTTTAACAACTTAAAAAACAAAATTAATATTAATTGCTATTCCATAATTATTAGAATTGACAATTTGATACTTTTAGATACTTATTTATTATATGATTTCTATTTTTTACTCCATTACATTATTAGTTTCTCTCAAAATATAGTTCCAAAACTTATTTTTAATAATTTATTAAATAATAAAACCGCATACTCGTTCTGCATATTTATACATTTCAAGCTATGGATATAATGGGTAAATATATTGGTTTGGAATACGAAATATCATATCGAAGTCCTATCTACAAAATATCTCTCTAAAAATTCATTTACATCTTCAATCGTTTTCCCACATCCCCACTTTTGAATATGCTCATAACTAATTACATGTCCTAGATCTAAGTTTGATTCAGGAATAATGTAAAATTCTTCCGGGTTGTCTGCTCCTCCTCCCACTCCGAGAGCGATAAATAAATCTTTGCGACTTTCCATAGCATAATCGTGGTATCTTATCAACTGTTGAGATATATCTATTTCTCCATTCTTCCACTCCGATCGATACTTGCATTCTACCAAATACCTATATCTATTGCAACCTTTGCGATATATTATCTCTAGATCGGGTAACATATTACCTCTGGCGTATAACTTACCTACCCGCTTATCGCCTCGCCATTCCATTAGTGTGTATTGGCTATCAGCAAACATTGATACAACAAAATCTTCAAAACGTCGACCTTTCATCTGACTTGGCGACAATGCAATAACTTCATTATCATATTCTGCCGATAATCCGTATGCTAAATGCAAGAGTTTTGCTCTATCTAGCCCAAACGTCCTAGCAAATTCACAAATTGTTTTTCTCTCTTGAGGTGTAATTACGCCATCGCAAGCTGCCATCTTTGCTATCCACAGCGATATTGCTTTCTTTGAAAGTCCTCTTTCTTCATTCATTTATTAATTTGATAATTAGCTCATTTCATAAACACTTTTGTTAATATTATATTTCTTTTGAGCTAAATTCTACATCCATACATCTCGAGCCACAAAATTACAAAGAATTATACACAAATCCAGCCTCGAAATGCCATATCTATAAATATATTACTAAAAAGCCTCGAAAGTAATCACACTTTCGAGGCTTCAATCAATCAATATTATGAAAATCTAACCTGTATCCCTATTTTAATAGCCCGTGTGTCTTCTCAGCTATTATCTCATTAGCTATGGTTATGCTCTTGGTTGCACATATCGTTTCTGATGATGTACCTAAGTTTATTTGGTAATTTCCTGCTTCTACAACCCACGATATGCGTTGTTCGTCATACGTAGCCAGCTCATTCACATTTATAGTCATATTAATCGTTTGCGCTTGTCCCGGCTGAAGTAAGTTTGTCTTTGCAAATGATTTCAACTCTTTAATTGGTTTTACCATTGTTTTACCGGGAGCTGTAACATATACTTGAACTACTTCTTTACCGGCAATTTCTCCGGCGTTTCTCACTTTCAACGAAATATTAATTTTCCCATCTACAACATTAACTGCATAATCTGATATATCAAAGCGTGTATAAGACAAGCCAAAACCAAAAGGATAAGAAACTTTCACTTTATTTGTCCCATAATAGCGATAGCCTACCATAATTCCTTCGCTATATTCTGTATAGTCAAAGTTTTTAATATTTGTTTCAGTAACTTCCATTTCCCTAAGATTTAGAGAATTCAAAATCATCTCTTCGGTTATATCCTTGCAGTCGGGGAAATCGGCTGAAGATGGTATATCATTATAACTGCATGGAAATGTCATTGGTAATTTACCTGATGGATTCTCTTTTCCTATCAAAATATCGGCTACCGAGTTACCTCCTTCTTGACCGGGCATCCATGCCAAGAGTATTGCATCGGGCAAATCTTTCCACGATTGTGTCTCGATTACACCACTTATATTTAATATTACCACTACTTTCTTACCTTTTGAATGAAAGATATTCGACACATCTTTTATCATATTTATCTCTCTCTCTGATAAGTTGAAATCTCCTTCTATCGAGCGATCGATAAATTCACCTGAAGTACGTCCTATGGTTATGATAGCCACATCTTGTGTCTTTGCCAGCTTAGCTATTTCTTCTGTGCTTACGGTCTTCTCTTGAACTAGTACACGAGGATGCCACCAATCAAATTTTGGTAATTTCGGCTTCTCAATACTTAGATATTTAAGATATTCTTTCTCAAGCTTTTTATCTACCACAAAACCTGCATTAGCTAATCCTTCGGTTAATGATACTACATATTTGTGATTTACATCGCCACTTCCGGTGCCGCCTGCCATAAAGTCGTATGACGTACGACCAAAGACGGCTACTTTCTTTAATTTCCTATCTAATGGCAAACTGTTATTATCGTTCTTTAGTAATATCATTCCTTCGGTTGCCGATGAACGTGTTACTGCCGCATGGGATTGCAAGTCGGGAGCATCACTATATTTATAGTTCAAGAAACGCGGCGTGCGAACTATCAGCCCTAAGATTCGCGTTACATTCTCATCAATTGCTCGTAATGATATTGTTCCTTTTCTTATTGCATTAAGTATTACGTCTTTTTGCTTTACGGTACCGGGCATAAGAAGATCATTTCCTGCATTCATTTGTAATTCAGGGTGTCGACCTCCATACCAATCTGTCATGACTAATCCTTTAAAGCCCCACTCATCTCGTAATACTGTTTTCAACAAATCTGCTCGTTCTGAAGTATATGTCCCGTTTAGCTTATTATACGATGTCATTATTGTCCACGGCTGTGATTCTTTAACAGCTATTTCAAATGGTTTAAGGTATATTTCGCGTGCAGTGCGCTCACTCATTCGTGCATCATTGCCCGTACGATTCGACTCTTGATTATTAAATGCAAAGTGTTTTAATGATGTTCCTACCCCATTAGATTGCACGCCTCTAATCATAGCTGCGCATATTTTACCCGATAGTAGTGGATCTTCACTATAATATTCAAAGTTTCTACCATTAAGAGGATTACGATGAATATTAGTTGCCGGTGCTAATAGCACATCTACGCCATATTCTTTAACCTCGTTGCCCATCGCTTTGCCTACACTTTCTACTAATTGGATATCCCACGAAGAGGCTAATAGTGTTTCTATTGGGAAATGAGTACAATAGTATGTGCTGTTGCTTCCTTCTCTTGTCGCATCTATTCTAAGTCCGGCTGGCCCATCGGCTAACACTATCTCCGGTATCCCGAATCTCGATATTGAATTTGTCGAGCCGGCTGCTCCGGGAATTAGTTTTGCTGAGCCTCCAATTGTTGCATTTTGATTATCTGCCGAGCCGGCTGAGCCTACTATTAACTCTACCTTCTCCTCTATTGTCATTGCATTTACAATATCTTCAATAGAAGCTTTCCCTAATTGTGGCTCTGCAATCATTGTAATCGAAGTTACTAACAATAATGATAATAATATATGTTTCATGTATCTGGTTTAATGAATTAAAAAACAATCTTTTTACCTTAAAAAATTAAGCATACTATTTAAATAATTTCTGAGAGAATTCAAGTAGATATTGTCTCCAATTTACCCAAAGGTGTCCGCGAGTCGATTCGTGATAAGTATATTTAAGTCCTACTTTATCCATTCTCGACATCAAGTCTTTATTGTTCTGATATAAGAAATCGGTATTACCACATGCTATCCAATATAATTGATACCCTGCTTTGCTTTGATTAGCTAGCTTACCATCTAAATCGCTATATATTGGTAATGTCATATCAACTGTGCTAAAGTTTACTCCGGCAGAGAATAATCCTATATAACCAAACATATCGGGATATGTAGCTGAGATAAATAATGTGTGCATTCCTCCCATAGAAAGACCGGCTAATGCTCGCTTGTCTTTTGCTGGGATTGTCTTGTAACGTGAGTCAACGAAATTTACTATCTCAGGAAATGCTTTCTCATATTTGCCATTCTTATACGAATCTGGTATCATATTAGTCATCAATGGTTTGTAGCTTAGATTCTCCGATGTTTCACCCGGAGATGCTTGCTTGCTTGAGTTACCGTTTGGCATTACTACAATCATTGGCTCGGCTTTCCCTTCGGCTATAAGATTATCCATTATTCGTGCCACTCTTCCTAGTTCTGCCCATGCTGTTTCATCACCACCGCTTCCATGAAGTAGATAAAGTACTGGATAAGAGCGATCGCTTTTCTCATAGCATGGAGGAGTATAAATTGTTAGACGACGATCAAGATTAACTTCGTTTGAATGATACCATGTGGTCGACATTGTGCCATGAGGTACATCTTTAACTTGATAATAATCGGCACAGCCATTATTTACATAGATCAGACTGAAAATACTTCCTACATCACGACAGCTAAATGGGTTCGTTGGGTCTATTCCTATAACGCCATCTACATTTACACGATATGTATACATCTCCGATGGTAGAGCCGGTGTAGTATAAGACCATATTCCGTCTTTTCCTTTTTTCAAGGTTCCAATTCCCTCTTCTGCTTCCCAATCGCCTTTTACTATAACCGATTTTGCTTTGGGTGCTTCTACTTGAAATGTAATGGAATTATCACTATTCACTATTGGGGACACTACCGATGAGGATTTAAATCCTACATTTTGTTGCGCTAGCATTCCTACTGATGATGCCGCAACTACTATTGAAACTAATAAAGTTTTCATTTGTTTGATATTAATTTATGTTAGTTAATTTAAAATTTTACGCTTGCTCCTACTTCTACTGTAAATGGTCGGATATAATTTCCTGCCATAAGTACATTCTTATATTTTGATGCATCTGTGATAAGTTCTGATCCCGAAATAGTTCCTTGTGCGCCTTTTTGATTCAAGAAGTTTACTACATTTGCTGTGAATGTTACATTGTCATTTAGCTTATAACTTGCATTTGCAAATGTCTCCCAGCGTCCTGCAAAATAGATTGAATTTCCTACGTTTGCATATTGTTTACTGAAATATCTGAAATTAGCACCCACTGTGAATTTCCCAAATTTATAGCTTGGATCTATCTCTATAAGTATCTTTGATTGCTTGGTTACATATTTACCCTCAAAGTCGTATGTCTTGTTAAAGGCTTCAAATGTATATCCTGTATATTTTGGCGATTGCAAGGTAAACATTAAGTGTAATGAGAAATTTTTAAAAGGGGTTATCATTGCATCTGTTGTCCAGCCGATTGTCTGTATTCCACTTGATGCTCCCACTACTATTGGATCTTCGTTTTGATTGTCGCTCATTACTGTTAGGCGAGAATAGTCATTGGTTCGTCTTGCATAGGTAAAGGCCGACACTAGACTTATTATCGGATGATTAAAGAATACTCCGACGCGTCCTAGTGTGAATGGACGGCTCTTATAATATGGCAAGCCGGCTCCTGAATAAGCCTCTAAGTGGCGGAATTGACGTAGAAAGTTTATCTCTCCATTAAAGCCAAAACTATTTGTCAAGTTATAGGTTGGTGCTAATGAAAATGCATAATTTAAACCATTCGTTTTATAATTAGTTGTCTTTACTGTCTGTACCTTTCCACTATTATCAATATAGGTAGATCCTAGATAGAAATTATTAAATCGCGAATCGTCTATTTTATCTACATTTAGATTAAACTGCTCTACTCTACCACCGTATGTTACACGGAATTTGTCATTTGGCTTCCATGTTCCCATATAATATGCGGCTAATTTGTTTTCCGAGCCGTCATCAAATTCTGTACTTGCATTGAGACCATCATATTCTACACCGTTGTATATTAATCTTCGTGGATTTGGGGCAACCTCGTGATAATAGGTTGTCGTACTTCTTGCAAAGTTTACTCCCGAATACCATTCATTTAGACCTATTGTCCAACTGTGGACATCGCTTGCTTTCTTAAATTCTGCGGTTAAGAAGGCATCATCTACTGTCGAAAAATTAAGCTGCGATAATCGTCGTTGGATATTTCCTTTATATGCTTCCCCATTATCGGCATACACTGCGGTTGCATTTTCATAAATACCCATTGTCAACTGATCGGTTCCTACATTATCGGCATGCGAATATTTTCCTTTAATAGATAGACTGTAAGTATCGCTAAATTTGTGGTCAAAAAATACCGATCCTTCGTGCGCCTTATTTTTAGCTAAATTATATAGGTTGTCTTGTTCTATTTTACCTGTGCGAACGTCCATATATCTAATCATTCCATCATCGGTAAGATAAGAGTCGGTTCCTAAATTAAAGTTCGACAATTCCGACACCTTTCCATCGCCTTCGTATGTAAATGGTGCATAATTAGCTGCTGAGGTCAACGGCCTTACATTTGTATATTTGTATAACGCCGAAAATTTGCTACGTCCGTCGTTCCACTTATGTGTTATACCGGCTGTATAGAATTGTGCTCGGTCAATATAATTGGCAAATTTTAAGTCGAAGCTTCCGGGATCAAAGTTTTGATACACTCCTACGGTATAAGTCCAGTTTTTTGCGATTGGTCCTGATAACGCTAAATCAAAGCGTTGCGCACCAAAGAAATTTGTCTTATAGGTTGCTTTCCCTTTAAATTTTTCACTCCCTAGCTCTGTATAGGAATCTACACCATAGCCTATTTCGCCTTGCTTGATTGCTACATTTGAGATATTTAGCAGACTGGTTTTACTTAGGACTGCCTCGCCGCGCCAGTGATTGCTTGTCGTGTTTGGCCAATAATAAAAGACTGCAGGTAGTTCATTTACAGTTACTGCTGTATAGTTCATCGGTAGCCCGATCTCTACTTGGCGTGGTTCTGTTGCATTTTTTGCATTGAGCATCACTCCGCGATCATTAGACACTACATTCTTTATAGTATCTTTTCGCTCTTGCGTCTTCTCATATTTCGGTGAAGCAAATCCATTAAAGGATATTATTACAGCCGCAGTGGCTATAATAAATTTGGATCGATTTTTTGAGTCATTAGATTTCATGTTCAATTTATAATTACGGTTTTAGATTATTATTAAATCATTTCAAATCAAATTCAGCGCTAAATTCATTTCTGAAATAATTTCTATGCAAATTTATGTTTGCTTTCTACTTGCATCAATTAATATACCGTATATAGACTTGAAATTAAAGATAAACTGCTGATATTCAATTATGAATACCAGCAGCTATACACCCAAAAATATACTATTATTATTTACTTAAAAGCAATTTATTCCATCATTCTAACCAATATTACCAAATCTATTGAATTTAATATTCGACAATTCTTCATAAAATTGCTCCTTGTCGACTAACGACACATTAATAACCTTAGTTTTATAACTTTTTATTGTGTTAACAGAGTAATATAAACACTTTGCTATATCATCATTCTTTGTTATTCCTAATCTTATCAAGGCAAATATTCGAAGCTCGGGAGTTAAAACATTTTCCGCATCCGAAATTATTGCGCATTCTGGCTTTAGCAATTTATTAAATTGTATTGCAAAGTCGGGGAATAATTGTAATATCATTGCATCAAATGATTCAAGCGTCGATTTATTTTCCTTTCTCGCTAATTCTATTGCCGCAGGAATATCTTCATAATTACGCACCTTTATCTTCCTTGATATATCTTTCTGCACCTTTTCAAATAATTCATTTCGCAATGCAGTTTCTTTTATCATCCTGCCTAATATCTTATCTTTTATCAGATTTGCCTCGCATAGTGCTTCATTTGTATTCTCTATCGTGGTGTTATTAGTTTTAAGCTCTTCATTTTGTTCCGATATTATTATCTTTTGCTTTGCCAATTTCCTATTCTGCACCACTACATAATAACTACATATCATCAACAATACCAATAATACTATTAGCGATATTATTGCTATCGTCTTTTTATCGTTCGTCTCTTTTATTACCATGTATAATTCTTTATCTACCTTGGGCAATAATTTGCTGGCTTCATAAAGACGATAACGCGAATTGAAATCTTGGGCATTTTTCATCGCTATCTGTATATATTGATAAGATTTGTTTATATTTCCTATTATATACATACACTCGGCTATCTTGCGCATGGAATGATAAGAACGCGACCCATCTTTTATACTTATTATTGCCGACTGTGTCATATAATCCATCGCCGGAACTATAAATCCTTTAGCTAGGGTATTATACCCTACTCCACTTATAAATTCGGAATATTCTAAAGTCCCTTTCTTGCTTTGCTTTAATCCTTTGCCAAAATACAATATGGCTTCTTCACTATCACGCTTGTGAAATGCTATTTGTGCCTTACAATTTAGCAAAATATCATCATTCTCATCTTTTATATATAGTTCCAACTCATCTAGTAATCGCTCCATCTCTATTAAATATGGATCTTCGGCAAAAACTTTTAATGGTACATAAAATCCATCTTCATAATTCATATCAAAGCTTATTTTCAAATAGTCGATCTTCGTAGGAACACTACATTTTGATGTATCAATCTTTGATATAATATTATCGCACTCCTTAAAATATCCGCCTACCAAGAACGCTCTTGCTTGCATTATTTCGCCTTTGGCTATCTTGTCTTTACTCCCCATTTTAACGCCAATCATTCTACAGCGATTCCCACTCACAAACATTGAGTCATAGCAATAGCCTCTATACTCATCAAATAACTTTACCTCGCAGCTGAACACTTTTTCTAAATCACTCCCACTTGCTTTGATTATTTCTCGCAATGTCTCCATCCTCTTGTCTTTTGCCTTGCGATATGTCGCCTCATTCTTTAGTGCCAAATCTAGCTCTTTTAAATATGGCCCCACCTGCCTCATCAGATCTTCATTATAATCATCTGACTCTAACATATTATCTAATCTGTAGAGATAATCATTTATATTATCACTAGAAACTGTTTTTGCTCCTAATGAAAGAATTATCAAACAACTAAATATTAAAATACTTGCTATTTTTTGCATTGTTTTTGATTTATGATATTAGGCTACAAAAATAAAGATTTTATAACAACTACCACTCTTTATTCTTTATATTAACATTCAGCGAGGTATCTTTTATTTTCATATCGGCTCCACCGCTATTTTTTATTATAAAAAAGTATGTTAATATGATATTTATTCCACCGAAAAATTGTAATTTTACAAGCTATTTTAGAAGAATAGAAATTTATTTTCTTTTCTTATTCAAATAAAGTGCAACATTATTTTTAATCAACATATTACCAAAACTAAATAGTAATAGATTATGATTTATTCACACGAAGTGCAACACATGTGTTGTGTTAAGAAGGGTGCTAACCATCCTTCGGCTCCAATACCCGAAGAAGGTAAATGGGTTAGATCTAAAGAGATTAAAGACATTTCTGGTCTTACTCACGGTATTGGCTGGTGCGCCCCTCAACAAGGTGCTTGCAAACTTACTTTAAATGTTAAAGAAGGTATCATTCAAGAAGCATTAGTGGAAACTATCGGTTGCTCGGGTATGACTCACTCGGCTGCTATGGCTTCTGAAATCCTTCCCGGAAAGACTTTATTAGAAGCTCTTAACACCGACCTAGTTTGCGATGCGATAAACACTGCTATGCGTGAATTATTCTTGCAAATCGTTTATGGTCGTACACAATCTGCTTTCTCTGAAGGTGGTTTAGTTGTAGGTGCTTCTCTTGAAGATCTTGGTAAAGGTCTGCGCAGCCAAGTTGGTACAATGTTTGGTACTCTTGCTAAAGGACCTCGTTACCTTGAAATGGCTGAAGGGTATTGCACACGTATGGCGCTTGACGATGAAAACGAAGTGATAGGGTATGAATTCCTTCACCTTGGTAAATTCACCGAATTCTTGAAAAAAGGAATGAAAGCCGAAGATGCCCTTGAAAAAGCTAAAGGACACTACGGACGTTTTGAAGAGGCAGCTAAATATATTGACCCACGTAACGATTAATTTTAAGGAGGAAATACATTATGGCAATTAGAGAAGTAAAATTTGAATCTCAAGACCGTCGTATCAATCAGATTATCGCTGCTTTGAACGAAAACGGCATTAAGGATATTGAAGAAGCTAACGCTATATGCGAAGCTGCTGGTATTGACCCTTATTTAACTTGTGAAGAAACTCAACCTATATGTTTTGAAAACGCTAAGTGGGCTTATGTTGTAGGTGCCGCTATCGCTATCAAAAAAGGTTGCAAAAACGCTGCCGAAGCCGCCGAAGCTATCGGTATTGGCCTTCAAGCTTTCTGCATACCGGGGTCTGTTGCCGACGACCGTAAGGTCGGTATCGGTCATGGTAACCTTGCAGCTCGTCTTCTTCGCGAAGAAACTAAATGTTTCGCTTTCCTTGCAGGACACGAATCTTTCGCTGCTGCTGAAGGTGCTATCAAAATAGCCGCTAAAGCAGATAAAGTGCGCAAAGAACCTCTTCGCTGTATCCTTAACGGACTTGGAAAAGACGCTGCGAAAATTATATCTCGTATCAATGGGTTCACTTATGTGCAAACTCAATTTGACTACTACACAGGGGAACTTAAAATAGTTGAAGAAAAAGCTTATTCAAAAGGACCTCGCGCTAAAGTTAAATGCTACGGCGCCGACGACGTTCGCGAAGGTGTAGCTATTATGTGGAAAGAAGGAGTCGACGTTTCTATAACTGGTAACTCTACTAATCCTACACGTTTCCAACACCCTGTTGCTGGTACTTACAAAAAAGAACGCACCCTTGCCGGTAAACCATATTTTTCTGTCGCTTCTGGTGGTGGTACAGGTCGTACTCTTCACCCTGATAATATGGCTGCAGGTCCTGCTTCTTATGGTATGACAGACACTATGGGACGTATGCACTCTGATGCTCAATTCGCAGGTTCTTCTTCTGTTCCTGCTCACGTTGAGATGATGGGTTTCTTAGGAATTGGTAACAACCCTATGGTAGGTTGCACTGTTGCTTGCGCTGTCGACGTTGCTCAAGCTCTTAGCAAATAATCAAATAGACTAAACTATCAATAAAGCCCTGCAAGCAACATGCTTGCAGGGCTTACTATTTATATATATTAAGAACGCATAAAAGTAGAACTCTAAAAAAACTTATTTTTCGCATAGTTATATAACACTTCGTTCGTTATTTCGTTATATATCATATAACCAAAACTATTTATGCTCCAAAACTTTTTAAATACGCTCTGGAACTTGACTAACGAAATGTCGCCATATCTATTGTTAGGTTTCTTTATTGCCGGAATTCTGCACGCTTTTATGCCTAAAAAATTATATAGCCGACACCTTCATAAACCAAACTTCTCTTCGGTTGTCAAAGTCGCAATATTTGGTATCCCTTTGCCTCTTTGCTCTTGTGGCGTGATTCCTACTGCTATGTCGTTGCGTAAAGAGGGTGCATCGGAGGGAGCAACCGTTTCGTTTCTAATAGCTACTCCTCAAACTGGGGTCGACTCTATCGCCGCCACATATTCGATGCTTGGACTTCCTTTTGCTATTATTCGACCTATCGTCGCACTTTCTACATCGCTCTTTGGAGGAGTCCTTGCAAATAAATTCAGTAAAAAGGATAATTCTAAAAGCTATAATGTCATTTCTAATTGTAGCTACAACACAGCAAATGAAAAAAAATCATTTTGGCAAAAATCAATCATTGCGCTCAAATACGGTTTTGTAGATATGGTGGAAGATTTAGGTCGTTGGCTTGTTATTGGCTTAATACTCGCAACGCTTATTACAATGTTTGTACCCGACGATTTCTTTACTCGATTTAACGACACGCCTCTACTAAGTATGCTTTTAGTACTGCTCCTTTCTGTACCTATGTATCTTTGCGCTACCGGCTCTATTCCTATCGCACTTGCGCTGATGATTAAGGGCTTATCTCCGGGAGCTGCACTTGTGTTGCTTATGGCTGGCCCGGCAACAAATATCGCCTCAATCTTCGTTATATATAAAGTAATGGGACAACGCTCTACTATCCTTTACCTACTCGCAATCATCAGTGGAGCCATTATATTCGGGCTGGGTGTCGACTATATCCTTCCTCGCAATTGGTTTGCCATTAACGATGCAGTTATAGGTTCATGCCACAGCTCTCACCCATCTCACTGGTTAAGCGTTTGTAGCAGCATTGCGCTAACATTAATGCTTATCTTCGGTATTTCAAAGAGATACATAAGCTCAAAATCACAAACAAATAATACAAATATGAAGAAATTTAAAATCACTGGTATGATGTGTAACCACTGCAAAGCCAACGTGGAGAAAAATATAATGGCAATCGACGGAGTGAAATCTGTAATTGTCGATTTGACTCTCGGAACTGCCGAAGTTGACGGCAACGTAAATGCCGGGGTAATAATCGACACCATCAAATCTCTAGGCTACGATTGCTGCGAGGCCTAGTTACAAGCCAAAATATAACCATTAAGATAGGTAGCAAAGCAAAGCCACAACAAATAAGGGACAAACAGCAAAGCCACATATTTTGCAACCTTAAAGGCTAAGGCAATGTAATAAGCAACCACGATATCTAGAAATATAATGACTATCAAGCCTCCTAGAGGCGACTGATATTTAAAGAATACAAACGACCAAACAAGATTCAGCACTAATTGCATTAACCCAAATGTAATTAGTGCTATTTTTTTCTTTATGTTTAATGATAATAATAAGCCCATAGAGACACCGATACACACATAGAGCACAGTCCACACAATTCCAAATACATAACCGGGTGGCGTGAGTGGAGATTTTATAAGCATAGGATACCAACTTTCTAACGACTCAGCCTGCGCATTACTGACTATAAATCCAATTATAAAACACAATGCAACAGCGCCTAAAATATTAATCAGTTTTCCCATATTAGTACATAATTTATATACTACATTAATAATGTAAATTCTCTGCCCCTACTACAATCGCCGCAAATAATCGTCAAGTGATTGATCTTTAAGTTGTAATTTCTTCTTGATTCGATAGCGAGAAGTTATAACACTTGCCGATGAAATCGACAACATCTCGGCAATCTCTTTATTTCGACCTCCTATCTTTATATATGAACAAAGGTGAAGTTCGTTCTCGGTCAACTCTGGACAAAATTCTTTCAGCTTTACAAAAAATTCAGGGTGAACCTTTTCAAAGTGTACTTTAAATTTACTCCATTCCTCTTCTTTTCGCATATTCCCTTGAACAAAATTATTAATTACGCTCCACATAGGTGCCGATATTTCTCCACTTTTCTTATACGGCATCAACGACTCTATTAGTTGCGACAGTAATGAATTTTTCTCTGTTACTAGCAACTGCGCAGTGGCAATCTCCCTGTTTTTCTCTTCTATATCCTTCTCATGCTCTAGCTTTTGAATGGCTCGCTTCATTTCTTCTTTTTCCAATTGCTCGGTCAATTTGGCGTTTCTCATCTTTTGTAACTTTCGTCGATGATTGATAAAGAATAGCACAAAAGCAAATATTATCAGCACCAAAATAAGCACACATAGAATAGCCAACATTAGAGTTTGCTTTATTTCATCTTTCTGCTTATCTATTTTTGCTTGCTGTTGACGTGCATTCAGCTCCATTTGATATTTCATTCTATTCACATCTTGAATACTTTTCTTTTTATCAATAGAATCTTCAAGCTGTTCATATTTGTCTATCATCAAACAAGCATTTTTATAGTCGCCAATCGAATTATACACTGTGTATAGATTATGATATGCTTCGCATGCCTTTTCTTTCATCTGTGATAACTGTGAATAATACACACTTGTCTTTAAATTCTGTAGTGCCGGCTTTAATTGACCTCGCTGTTGATAAAGAACACCTATACTACCATATATTAATGCTTTATAATCCGGATTGGGGTGGCTGCATTCTGTTATGATATCGTGCGCCATATTAAAATAAACATAAGCACTATCTAACTCTCCCTTTAGAAAATAGTTTCTGCCTATATTATGTTTCAAGATAAATAAATATGCTGTATCACTGTTATGCTTATTCCGACGCATCTCTTGCTCCATCAGCTTTATCGATTTATCATATTTGCCTTGATAGGCATATATCGTATAAGTATTACAACGCATATAACTCATATTCTGCTTATATTCTGTGGTACCATATAATTTCTCGGCTTTTGCATTACATTCTATTGCATTCTTATAATCAGCTAATTCTATCCACAAAACACCAAGCTGTGAATAGGTCTTTGCTATATATAATGTGTCTTCAAGCTCTTTAAACGAGTCTAAGGCCTCACTCAAAAATTTATAGCTCTCGCCATATTCATATTTATATCGACGACTTAACATCCCTTTTAGTAGTTTTAATCGCGCATTATAGGAGGCTTCAATATCCTTTTTTAGAACTTTTAGCGACTCGTCGACGAGACGCTCCGATTTATTATAATCGGGTACTAACGCATAAAATAGTGCAATTGCCTCTAGATATTTTATCTTTGCTATTTCTTCTTTGTCTTTTGCCGATTTATATAACATTGTGATTGTGTCTAAATCTTTTTTTTCAAATTCTATCTTTCCCGAAGAGAAAAGCTGACGATTTACATTCCTTTCTATTGTTGCATAGTCTATGTTTTCGGCCTTCGCAACGATTGAAAGTATTGACAATATTATAATTATATAGCAGCTTTTCATTATTATAAATATTTAATTCTATTACAAAGATAATAAAAACGCTATCTTCTAATGCTATAATAATTAATTATTTCTTGATGTTTTATTTCTATTTATTACTAAAACTTATCGAATTACATCTTTTTGTTATATTTTGTCTATGTATTATTTCTTTCTGTACTACTTATCATTCATATATTTGTAGTCTATTTTTATAAATATCGTATATCACTAATTTCTAAATATTCAAATTTATGAAAAAATTCTATTACTTAATTTTATTTACTATTTTCGCTCTTGCCTATCCGTCATCGTTGTTGGCTAATTCACAATTGCTTTGGAAAATAGAAAGTGCTAAATCAGCTAATGAACTTTGTTCATATCAACCTTCAGATTTCGATAAAAATATTCCTAATATTTCTATCACTAAAAATTATTATGCTACAATTAAAAGCGATGTAGAGAATAAAGATATTTATGGATTCTCTATGACTAACCCTAACGACCGGACTCTTCTTGGTCTTGTTAAATTTAATACCGGTAATCCTACCGATGTTTCTCACATTAGCAAATCTACCGAATATGTTCGTGCCGGGGCTTTTGCTAACGATAAATATTATATGGCGTCTATATCGGCTAACTATCCGAAGGGCTTCTATACTGCCAACTTAAACACGGGTGAGTTGACTCTTGTCGCTAATTATATTCAGAATGGCGACGTTAGAGCTGCTATTGATATGAGTTATGACTATAGCACTGAGACTATGTTCATTATTTGTAATGGAGATGGCAATACTAACACGGCTCTGCGAACTGTCGATTTAACAACTGGCGATCAGACGCTTATTAATAATAATATGGGACATTACTTCCGTGCTATTGCTGTAAATATTGACGGTAATATGTTTGGTATCGACGGAAACGGTATGCTTTGTTCTATTGATAAGGCTACCGGTGAGGCTACTAATATAGCTTTTACTGGTCGAAAACCATTCTTCTTTCAGTCGATGGAATTTGACCACGATTCGGGAATTTTATATTGGGCTTGTTGCGAAGCTACTCATAATAGTGAATTGTGCATTGTCGACCCGACAAATGCTACAACGACATCGCTTGGGCTGATTGGTGCCGGAACTCGCGGCGAACAAATTGTGGCGCTGTACATTCCTTTCAAAATGGCAAACGCGGGTGCGCCTGCGAAAGTTACCGACTTGAAAGTGGTTGCTAACTCTGATGGAAATAATTCGGCTGTAATTAGCTGGACTAATCCTGCAAATACGTATTCTGGCGAGGCTCTTAGCTCTATTTCTAAAGTAGATATCTTTCGAGATGGCGTTCTTATTAACACCATCACCGATGCCGTCCCGGGACAAGCATCTTCTTTCACCGATAATGTAGAAAATGCCGCTTCTTATATCTATAAAGTTATTCCTTATAATAGCGACGGCGCCGGAGTTGCTAAATCTGCTAGTGCTTATATCGGGCATGACCTTCCTTCTGCTGTCGAAAACGCTTTAGCTGTTCGTGCGAGCGCATCGAGCATTAATATTTCGTGGAATGCTTCGACTTTAGGTATTAATAATGGTTATCTTGACATTTCAACTATTAAATATAAAGTTACACGATGCAACGATAAATTTGTTGTTGCTGATAATATTACTACTAATTCAATTACCGACAATTCTATTTCTTCTCTTGAACGTTATACTTACGATATTGAAGTTTCTAACGCTGATGGTATTGGCGGGGTAACTACTACTAATTATGTGGTTACAGGACCAAACCTTAATATTCCATACGTTGCCGACTTTTCTAAAGATTTAGATGCTAGTCTGTGGACAGTGGTCGATAATAATCGTGATGGGAATACTTTTGCTATTGGATATAATTATTTATCTAAAGCAAATGAATATGTTTACACAGCTAATACATCTCAAGCCGATGATTGGGTGGTCTCTCCGATGATTTCTCTCGAAGCCGGAAAATACTATAAAATTATTGCTGATGTCAAATGTGGCAGAGCCGACCGACCCGAACAATGCAGTATTTACCTTATTAAGGACCGTAACCTTAACAATGCAGTAAAACTTGGCGATGATTTTACCATAAGTGATCCTTCTAGTATAATCAAATGTCGCGCCGACGTTAACAATGCCGATGGTGGCGATTACGCTATTGCGGTAAGATGTTCTTCGGCGGCTGCCGCCGACCACTTTGCTGTTTCGGCTGTGTCTATCGAGATTAATCATGATGGAAATATTCGAGGCGATGTATGGGATAATAACGATAACCCTATCGAAGGCGTTGTTGTTTCTGTCGTTGGTAATGACTTCTCGGCGACGACCGACGCCAAAGGACAATTTGAAATTATTAATGTCCCTCAAGGGTCATATTCGCTTAGTTTGACTAAATTAGGATATAAAGCCGACGATGTGCCTGTAGCTGTTACTGAATTGAAAACTACAAATGTCGAACTTGACATTACCGCTCGCAATAAATATTCTATTTCTGGAAATATAAATAATGAATATGGCGAGCCACTTTCTAATACCGAAATTTCTGTTTCGGGCTACAATTCTTATACTGCCATTTCTAATGCCACTGGTAAATTCAATATCGATGGCGTCTATGAAGCCGAAGATGCTTATTCTATTAAGGCGTCTAAAGCTTTCTATGACGACGCTGCCAATACCATCGCTATTACAAATACGAATACTTCGACATCGTTGATACTTAACGATTTAATTCTTGCCCCTGCCACAGTTTCTGCTACTACAGATGACGCTGAATCTATTGCTAATATTAACTGGTCGAATCCGGGATTAGAGTACGTTACCGACATTCACGATACAGCTATCTCGGCTACGTTTGGGGCGAATGATGGTACTGCTAACACGTTGATTGGTATGATGGTACATAAGCCTGTAGCTATTAGCACGCTTAATTGGATCGATTATTTCTTTAGTGCCGACATTAATATTGTAATCCTTGCTCTCGATAAAAATGGCAAAATTACTTCTGATGTGCTATATATAGACGAGCAAGCTAAAAACAATATGGCTGACCTTTCTACTTATCAATTACCGGAAACTATTATTGCGCCTAATGGATGCTTTATTGGACTAAGTTGCGATAAAGGTTCGTTAGGAATTGGAACGGTTGCTCCTACTTCAGCATATCCTTTCTTAGCCACCACATGGGGAGTTATAGACGATTACAAAATTTCTACCGAAATCACTTATGTAGAAAATATTGGAGCTTCGTATATGGAAAATTTCTTCCTCGATTTCAAAGGATATCTTCTTGCAACTAATGAAACTGAAGCTCCTACGGTAAATTACAATATAGTTCGTAGCAACGAAAGCAATGATAATACTTCTATAAATGAATCGCCTATATCTGCGCTTTATTTATCCGATATTTCTTGGGCTAATCTTGCTATCGGTAAATACAAATATGGAGTTTCGGCTGTTTACCGTAATAATAAAGCTTCAAATACTACTGTTAGTAATGTGATTAATAAATCTACTTCGGGAGTAGATAAAGTTACTTTTGATACTTGTAATGCTTGTGTAATTGGTAATCATATCGTGTTCTCTCAACAAGTCAATTCGGCTTCGCTATATGCTATTAATGGAACTCTGGTAGCATCTGGAGCGGAATATATTGCTATTGATAATCTTGCTGAGGGAATATATATTGTCAAAATGAATTGTGGTAATAAGATTATAACTCAAAAAATTATTATAAAATAAAATGTCTAAAAGACTATATTTAAGTTTCTTTTTAAGTGGCATCGTTTTGTCGATTTGCGCACAAACTTCTCTTTTCAATTGCGATTTTGAAAATGGAATTCCTTCGGAGTTCTCGACTTTCGATGTCGACGGATTTGAACCTTCTCGAGGTATGAAAAAGTTTGGATTTGAAATCGGCAAAGCATGGGTGCCATATGTTGAAGAATCAAATGGTGTCGCTTATAGTGGGTCGTGGTACAAGGAAGCCAATCAGTCTAACGACTGGTTGGTTACTCCTGCTATCGAAATAACGAAGCCACAAGCAATACTTTCATGGACGGCTCATGCTATCGACGCTAACAATCCAGATGGCTACGCTGTGTATATATCCGAGAAAAGTGCTAACCCTGAAGATTTTGAAAGCCAACCTATATATTCAGTCCTCAACGAAAATACGACGTTGACTTCTCACAATATTTCATTAGAAAAATGGGCTGGTAAGAAAATTTACATCGCTTTTGTCAACAATAGCATTAATTGCAACCTGCTGGCTCTCGACGACATTAATGTATTCTATTACGATAATTCATTTGTCTATATTAGCGAAACGGCAGAAGCTGTTTCTTCGCCGGGTAATGTAGATATCAAAGGAGCTATAATGACTTCGGGCTTCCTTCCTGTTAAGGGTTTTAAAGCTGTCCTATCTTATAATGGGGAATTTTTCACTCAAGATTTCTCCAATTCTACTATCAATCAAGGGGAAACTATTCATTTCGACTTCTCTAAATCTATTTTTGTCGACCTCGACGAGACTAAAAACTATAACATTACTATCTGTTCGGGCGACGACGATGTCCTTTCTATCGATCAATCTATATCTTGCTTTTCTCGCCGCGTACTTATTGAGGAGGGTACGGGTAATTGGTGTATCCATTGTCCGCGAGGACAATATGGATTATCTCTTCTTAGAGAAAAATATCCTCAGCTCATCGATGTTGCTGTGCATATCAACGACACCTACTCTGTTACTGATTATGCATCTGAAACTATTAAGTTTTTTACGCTGGGCATTCCTCATTGCGTTATGGACCGTAACAAAAACTACGTTGGCGACCCTTATTATGATGTCGAAGAACGATACTTAAAGGCTTTAACCGAAGGTCCGGTGGCTAAAATTGAATGTTCTGCTTCGCTAAACGAGGATAATATGATTGCTATTAAAGCTATATCCGAATTTGGCAAACCAATTTCTGCCGGTATGTATAATCTGGCTTTTATCGTCGTCGAAGATAATTATAAAGGCTTGCCTCAAAGAAATGGATATGCTGGCTCTTCCGACGACTTAGGTGGATTCAACAAATTGACCGACCCTATCCTTAATTATGTATACGCTAACATCGGACGCGCAATATTCCCTTCTTATAGTGGCGACGTAGATGCATTCGCCAACGAAACGCCTCAACGCTCAAAGATCGAGACAGTGCGACAATATGAGCTACCGTTAAGCATATCAAATTTAAATGAGGTGAAAGTGATTGCCTCGATAATTGAAAACGAAACTGGAAATGTCGTTAATTCTGCCGAATGCCATCTAGATAGCTCAAGTGGTGTTGAAGCAAATGTCGCAGATAATGACATAATCATTAATTGTAGCTACAGCGGAAACATTAATGTATATTCAACTGCGAATAATATAATTAATTCAATAGAAATATTTACTATCGACGGTCGTTGTATTGAAAAAATTAAGCCTTACAGCTCTAATTTTACATCAATTATATCTCCAACAACATCTTTATATATAATTAAAGCGACAACCGACTATAGCACATATACACAGAAAGTAAAAATTAATTAGTACAGCAGATATATAAAAAAGTCGCTCAACATCTTAATAAAAAAGAGTTGAGCGACTTTTTACTCCCACTAGCAACAACATCAAAAGTGGAAGCCTTTTATCTCCGCCAAACGATATAATTCTCAAATTGAGCTGAATTACCAAACGAAAAACCATTTCTGGCGAGCTTTTTATGCTCATCGCGCCACATTATGGCGATATTGCCACCAACGAGTGTGATAGCTTCAGAAACGCCTAATTGTAAAAAGGACACTGAGTTAAAACAAAGTTGGGACATAAACGTCGAATTGTAAAATAAGACTATTAAAATAAGACAAATGACCAATATTGCACAAACAAACGTTTGCTTTTAAGCGCACGGACACTAAACCACCCGCAATCCGCACCCCGAAGCGGGTGCCACCTCGCCCACAGCCACACCCAGTAGCAACGCAGCAACGCCCAAACAACAAACTAACAACAAACAAGAATCCCAAGCCACAAAAAAATTCGTGAAAATTCGTAG
>JAQVCR010000026.1 GCA_028689665.1 Muribaculaceae bacterium | reverse complement strand
GCCTATCTTATCCAAAGATAGTGCAAATGAGTGGAGAACACAAAACAAGTTTACTTGTTTTTGTTTTCCCGAGTGCAGCCTATCTTATCCAAAGATAGTGCAAATGAGTGGAGAACACAAAACAAGTAAACTAATTCCAATATCTATTTCATTCAATTTTGATTACGGCAATGTCATTTTCCAGGTTGCTCACAGTTTCACCTTGATTCTTATTTGTGAATATTATAATATTGGGTAATCCATAAGTAGCATCGCCATTGTAGATATTGCAACCAAACGGGATAAACATAAATTCTGTAATATCTTTTACACTATAATTATAAATCTTTTTATACGCCTTTTTCCCCGGCATAGGTCGGCCTTTATGTCCTATTGATTTGGGCATCAATATGTCGTATGCTGTCCAAACTCCCTCTCCAAAGAGTCCACTCACACTCGCTTGACGATAATCAGGCATAGTAAGAAAACCTTTACCATAATCCGGAGTTGCGCCTCTATCTGCTACAAAAAAGGATAGCTCATATCGGTAACTCCTTGTACGTATTCTTTATTATAATAGAATGTTGTTACTTTACTGCTAAATTCACGAGTGTAGCCCAGAAACTAACCATTCAGACACATTGCCACAGGGATTTCGCCATAGTAAATATAGTTGTCATCTATTCTCATTCCATCAATTACCGTTAACAAACTATCAATCGAAGTAATGGCGGCTTTTTCTATAGATTTTCGATTCATTGATGCCAATGATATAGCTCTATAAATATCTATTTGCTTTACTTTCGATGGCTTTCCTGCTATTTATATAAATAATTGTCCTTCGCCGTCTTCACTTATCGCCTTAGCAACTGCCACTGCACCCTTGGGCAAGTTAATACTATCTATCAAAAATGTCCCATCGCTTTTGGTTTCAACCACACTTCCATATCCATTATTAGGAGCAACCAGCATCACTTTAGCACCGGCTACTGCTTTGTGTTCTTTATCTGTTACAAGACCTGTTAGCACTTTATTTGAGTCAGATATTGATACCACATTCTTTGCTCCGAGAGGAATCACCACAAGCAGCAATAACATTATTAAAACTATCTTCTTCATAATATATATTGATTTAAAAATTTCCACTTCTTAAAGCTAAATCTCGCAATATTTTGTTCTCAACACTCATACTTTTTTCAATTTTTTTAAAGATGAAAATTAAAATATAAAATGCCTAAATATTTAGGCATTTTAACTTTGTTTAATTCTAAGAGTTTTATTTTACTATTACAGTGGCTGCTAGCATGATTATCTAATCGGATTCGATTGTTTTTTTGGGTTGTTACAGTTTTGAGCGAATAATTTTGCTACATTTGTATCTCATTAATAATGCAATAGAGAACTATGGAAAAGATGAATTGGGACAAACTTATATGTGATAAACGTCTGGGAATGGAAAATTACACTGACAATCGCAGCCACATACGCAGCGATTTCCAGCGAGATTATGACCGTCTTATTTTCTCTTCTCCTTTTCGACGACTACAAAATAAGACTCAGGTGTTTCCTCTTCCGGGCAGCATATTTGTTCATAACCGACTAACACACAGCCTAGAAGTGTCGGGTGTAGGTCGCTCGATTGCTAATGAAGTTGCCAATGTGCTTATCTTAAAATATAAAGACTTCAACTGGTGCGATAAATTAAATGGAATAGGCGAAATTGTAGCCGCCGCTTGTCTTGCTCACGATCTGGGGAATCCACCATTTGGACATTCTGGCGAGAAGTGCATCAGTGCTTTTTTCTCCGAAGGCGCAGGACAGGAATTAAAGCCCCTACTCAGCGATGGCGAATGGTGCGATTTAATTCACTTTGAAGGTAATGCCAATTCATTCCGCCTGCTTACCCACCAGTTTAAAGGGCGACGCAAGGGTGGATTTGCCATGACCTATTCGCTACTCGCATCTATCGTAAAATATCCTTATGCCTCATCGCTAGCCAATGGCAAAGGTAAATTCGGATTCTTCACATCCGAGTCCGATACATTTAAAGATATAGCATCTACTCTTGGAATTATCAACAAAGGCGAAAAACAATATGCACGCCACCCACTAGTGTATCTAGTCGAGGCCGCCGACGATATTTGCTATCAAATTATGGATATTGAAGATGCCCACAAACTTAAAATTCTCAACACTCGCGAAACGATAGATTTGCTGCTTGGATTCTTTGAACAAGAACGGAGTGAGCGCATAAAGATAATAATGGGTAATATTGACGATAAGAATGAGAAAATAGGCTATCTTCGTTCGTGCGCAATAGGCGAGCTTGTAAACGAATGTGCCACTGCATTTGTTGCCAACGAAGAGAGCATATTGAGTGGAACTTTTGATGGTTGCTTGATCGACAGCATCAGCGAGCAGGCATCTAACGGCTATCGCCAATGTTCGGCAGTAGCTTACGACAAGATATATCGTGCAAGCGATGTAGTCGACATTGAGCTTGCCGGTAATCAAATCATCACATTTCTTTTAGAAAAACTAATAGATGCAGTGAGGTTTCCCGACAAATATTATTCACAGCTATTACTAAACAAAGTGCCACAACAATATGATGTTGCAGCACCTTCACTATATGGTAAAATTCAAGCGGTAATCGACCACATTAGTGGAATGACCGATGTGTATGCGCTCGATTTGTATCGTAAATTAAATGGAATGAGTCTTCCTGCCGTGTAGCGATTATTCTACACCTGTAATAATACACTTATTACTACCGCGCCATGGCAGCACTCCACCATATTCCTGATATTTTAGAGTTACTTTCTTGGCAGTGCCACTGAGTTTCATAACCTCACCGGCAATAGAATCATTAACTATTGAGAATTTAAAATCTCGCTGATATATTTTTGTTGTGTCGTTAATCGATGCTTCCGATACCATTTCGCCCTCATAAGTTTTAAAAATAAAGCCTCGTTTCTCCACTTTCACAACATATCCGGTCTCTTGGGCATCGCTGACATAAGGTGTGCCATATCTAAAGAAGCCCCATAGGAAAATCGCAAGGACAACAATCGTGATGCTCCATATCATAAACTTACGTCTTCTATGGCTCTTAACAATGATAGTATCCTCCCGTTCCCGTTGCTCTTCAAGCTCTTCGGGTGTAGGTTCTTTGGGTGCCTCCTCAATATCAGGACCATCAAAAAAATCATTAAAATCGTCTTTGTCTGCCATATTATATTGTTTTTTATAGTTTTATTCCTGTTCCTTTTGTTCTCACTATCACTTTTCCATTCTTTATTTTGTGCTTATCCACAGCCATATAAGCAAAAGCATATATTCCTAAAGCTATAAGTAAAAGAGTCTGCGCACCCCACACTACCATTGCAAAAGTCGATGCTTGAGTGTCAAACGGACCTGATGGCGAGAAATTAGCACCAATTCCATACAGCGATAATCCGAAGATTATGGCAATATGCCAAGCTCCAAGACCACCATTTGTAGGGATTCCCATACTTATACTACTAAGCACAAACAGCACCAACGTAGCTTTAAGTCCTAAGTCGACAGTATAAGAGAATGCAAAAGTAGCCACATAAAGCTGAGTGAAATAGCAGCCCCAAATTAAGAAAGTATAAAACAGGAACCACCATTTACCTTTCATTTTTGTGATTACATACAGCCCGTCCCATAGGTTTTTCACCATTAGTCTGATTTTCTCGACTAATTTATTTTGAGTTTTTACAGTAAAGAGAGCAATCACACAAGCTATTGCACCAATCACCACAATCCACGTGAGTGGCGACATCATAATATCCCATAATCCGTCTTTGATTTGAGGATATGTATTTAGAAATGTATAAAAAGCATCTTGCGCCAAGAAAAATGTAAAGAAAGTAAGCGCCAGCACCGTTACACTATCAGATAGTCGATCGCCAACCATCGAGCCAAACACTGTTGTAAACGATGTCTTCTGTCGCTCAGCAATATAGCCCGAACGCCACACCTCACCAAGACGCGGGAAAATAAGATTCACCGAATACGTACCAAAAATAGAATTTATTAATGCACTTATCGGAGCATCAATATCGAGCGCACGCAATTGCAATCGCCAACGAAATGCTCGAAAAATATGACTGAACACGCTGATAACCAACGCAAGACCAATCCACCAATAGTTAACATCCGAGCGCATTATCTCTTTCATTTTCTCCACATTTAGGTTACTATAGAGCCAATAAAACAGCCCGACACCGATAATAAATGGGATAAGATACTTAATAGTAGTACCCAATATTTGCTTTAATGATTTTTTTTCCAATTTTTTATTTATCTTTGTACGTTGCAAAGATAGAAGATTTTTCTCGTTTTGGCGCAACAGCAACTTGTTTTTAATAAAAAAATGAGTGTAACATCTTCATTAATCGACTATACATAACAAAGTATGCAACAAGTAAAGCCAAAGAAAGCTCTCGGTCAACATTTCTTGATCGATTTAAATATCGCAAAAGATATTGCCGACACACTATCCGAATACACCGGCACACCAATATTGGAAGTAGGTCCGGGTATGGGGGTATTGACGCAATTTCTTATTGAGCAAGAGCATACACTTAAAGTAGTCGAGCTTGATAATGAGAGTGTTGACTATCTTAATAAAAATTTTCCTTCGCTTAACGGAGATATTATAGCCGAAGACTTCTTGCAGCTCGACCTCGATAAAGTGTTTGATGGTAAGATGTGCATTATCGGAAATTACCCCTACAATATTTCATCACAGATATTTTTCAGAGTACTTGATTACAAAGAAAAAGTAGTGTGTTGCAGCGGTATGCTTCAGAAAGAAGTTGCCGAGCGAATTGCGGCAAAGCCGGGCTCGAAAACTTATGGCATATTGTCGGTGCTGCTGCAAGCATGGTACAATATAGAATATCTATTTACCGTGCCGGAGCATGTGTTCAACCCTCCGCCTAAGGTCAAATCGGGAGTTATTAAACTTGTACGCAACGATGTAACCGACTTAGGCTGTAACGAAAAGTTATTTAAAACTATAATAAAGACTTCATTCGGACAACGACGTAAAACTTTAAGAAACTCTCTTCGCAGCTTTTTTGCTAAAGACAGCGAAAAACTTGCATCACCAATATTCAACAAACGTCCCGAGCAGTTGGGCGTTGCCGAATTTGTAGAGCTAACCAATCTTATCGAATCATGCAACAAGAATTAGAGAATGAAAGAATTTGCACCCGATTATATCCTAAAGCTTAAAAATATTGCCGACATTGGCGATACTGAACAAGCACGCGAAGAGCTGAAGAACCTCCACCCTGCCGATATTGCCGAGCTGTTTCATGAGCTGGAAATCAACGAAGCCGAATTTTTCGACCATTTACTCGACGAAGATATTGCCGCCGATGTGTTAATGGAAATGGACGAAGACGACCGTAAGAAACTCCTCGCAAATATGCCAAAAGAGGATATTGCAAAGCAATTCCTCGAGCACCTCGACACCGACGATGCCGTCGACCTTATTCAAGAGCTTGACGAGGAAGTGCGCGATGAGGTGATTTCGCACATCGACAATGTAGAGCAAGCCGGCGATATTATCGACCTGTTAAAATACGACGACGACACTGCCGGCGGTATGATGGGTACGGAGATGATTGTCGTTAACGAAAATTGGAGTATGCCCGAATGCGTAAAAGAAATGCGCAACCAAGCCGAAGATATGGACGAGATATATAATGTATATGTTGTCGATAACGATAATCGCCTTAAAGGGGTGTTTCCGCTAAAGAAAATGATTACACACCCATCTGTGTCAAAAATTAAGCATGTAATGCAGCCCGAACCAATTTCGGTAAAGACCGACACACCTATCGACGATGTGGCTCTCGATTTCGAGAAATATGACCTTGTAGCGATGCCTGTAGTTGACTCCATTGGTCGACTGGTGGGACGCATCACGGTAGATGATATCATGGATAGTGTACGTGAACAGAGCGAACGCGATTACCAATTAGCATCAGGTCTTTCGGGAGATGTCGAAACCGACGACAGTACGTTCACTCAGACTAAAGCACGACTTCCATGGTTGCTTATCGGTATGGTTGGCGGACTTGCAAACTCAGTGATATTGGGTAACTTTGAAGCCGGATTTGCCACAAACCCTGCAATGGCACTGTTCATTCCGCTTATTGGAGGCACAGGCGGTAATGTAGGAATACAATCATCGGCTATCGTAGTGCAAGGCTTGGCTAATGGTACTCTCGACATAAAGCACTCTTCTAAGCAACTCGGAAAAGAAATTGTAGTAGCTCTTATCAACGCCCTAGTAATCTCGGCTCTGGTATTTGTGTACAATTGTTTCCGTCTCGATCCGTGGAACATCACGACGGCGGCGGTATCTCTCTCGCTATTTGCTGTCGTAATTTTCGCTTCAGTCTTTGGCACTCTTGTTCCTCTTACTCTTGAAAAGCTTAACATAGATCCGGCATTAGCCACAGGTCCATTTATCACTATCACAAACGATATTATAGGAATGTTGATATATATGACTATCAGTTGGTCATTACTAATAGCATTCGGCGGCACTTCAATGTAGCCAAACAGTATAAAAAAAGCAGCGGGCTGAGGTTATTCCCCAGCCCGCTTTACTTTAATATCACTACCTAGCGTATTAAGTCGATTATTTTGAAGAATTCTGCATACGCGATACGTCTTCGTTCGATTCCACGGTGCGCGCTTGGAATTTCTTTCCCGAATTGAAATTATAAGTCAACGAACATTTAAAAGAAGGGTATCGTTTCATCGTAAATTCTCTATTAAAATCGGGTCCCGTTCCTGTTATTTTGAAATCGGTAGCAAAAATATCGCCTACACCTATCGACGCTACCCACTTATCGTCGGCAAATTTCTTCTTTAAGTCAACACCGCACCACACCCTGCTACTCATCGAGATATTTCCCATTGTCATAGCTTTGCTATAATAGACATTAGAACTTATATAGAATTTATATGGAAGAGTAACATCTATCGAGCCGTTGGCAAAAAGCAAGTGATTAGTTTTAAAAGAATTGTCTGTATTTGCCTTTAATTCGCTACGCATTGCGTAGGTAACATTCGCAGTAACACTAAGCCACTTGGTGATTTGCACAGGAGCATATGCACTGATATATAAATTGCGTATTTTTGTTTCGTTCACCGCAGTGAGTATCATATAGCGAGGGTCGGTTTCGTCGACACGCATCTGTTGATTTATTTCATCGTTGCTAAATGAGAAGCCTGCACTTAACGAATATTTATAGGCAAAACTCATGTTAAATGAAATGTTATCTTGATAGCTGGCATTCAAATTTGGATTTCCTGTCTGAAAAGAATAGTCAGAAATTTGTTGACGTATCGGACTTAAATCCCAGAATGAAGGACGTGAAATCTTACGGTCGTATCCCAAGCCTATCGAGTAATCACCTTTCTCGGTAAGTAAATAATTAACATTGGCTTGTGGAAACAAATCAAAATAATTTTTTGTTACAAAATCCCCGCTACCTATTGTGTTAGTATACTCTCCGCGCAAACCTGCCTTAACCTGCCATCTGCCGGAATTAAAGCTGCCAATAGCATAAAGAGCATAAATATTCTCGGTATAGTTTATATCATAATTAAAATTAGTCGATGGGTGCCACACCTCCCCCTTCAAATAATCATAATAAGCATAGTTATAAGTATCATTTAATGTATATTTCACACCTGCTATTAAGCTCCACTTTTTAGAAAATACCTTATTTAAATCAAGTCCGCCATTAAGCACATTATATTTCACCTTTGTGGAATTACGAAATATTGAATCTTGCGAAAGCGAGCCGGTAATAATAGACGACTTATTATCATCGTTTGAAGTAGCCTTACTATAAGTATAATTTACTAGAAATTTAAGTGTCGAGCCTAGTGTGTCGAGCTTGTGAATGTAATTAAACTTAGCATTCCAGTTATATCCATCTCCATTTGTAATATAATCACTTTTTGTCGATGTCAATAGATTGGCATTTAGCATATTCGATACCGTACTTAGTTTAGTCTTTTCATCATTCATCGAATATTGCACCTCTGCACCTATTGAGTTCTTATCATTTAAATCATATATAGCCCCAAGATTGCCACCGGCATACAAGCACTTATCACGATTCTGCTTACTTGACGCCGAGAGCTGAGAATTAGAACTAAAATAAGACGTATTCTCAGTGGTTTCAAACCCTAATTTAGGCAAATGATAGAGCCATGCTCCTCCATTGATAGATAACTTGCCACTCTTAAAATTAATATTCCCATGAGGTGAATAAGCTGTCCTATCGCTAGCAAAATCGGCATTAGCTCCAATATTACCCATAATTCCATTGTCTTTATTCTTTTTGAGTGTAATCTTGATAATACCACCTTGACTATCGGCACTATATTCGGCACCGGCACGAGGTATGACTTCTATTTTACTAACATCTTCGGCACTAAGACCTCGCAAAAAATTAAGCAATTGTTCGTTACTCATAGTCTGCTCGCGGTCGTTAATATAAATTCTTGTCCCACTATTACCATTAATAGAAATCTTATCGTCGTTAGAAATCCATACGCCGGGGGCTTGTTTTAGTATTTCCTCACCATTTTTACCTATTGTAATAGGCTGACCTTCTAGCTGCATAATAAATCGATCGGCTTCACGGCGTATTGGCGACGCTGTAACTGTAAGCTCTTTCATCACCACCGAGCCACTCGACAATATCACTTTACCTAAATCTATATTTTTATTAACCTCTATCGTATCAGAGTAAGTCTTCAATCCGACATAAGATATTTTAATTTCATACCTTCCTTTTGGCATCTCGGTAGAAAAGCAACCACCTGCATCGGTTGTTGTCCCCGACGACTGAATACCATTATTTAGAAATACAATTGTAGAAAATTCTACAGGCTCATCTTTTTCTGTAACTACGCAACCACTAACAGAATAATTGGTCGCACTTAACATTGTACAAATTGTAGAAAATAGAATAACGATTGAAAATTTTAAACGATTCATCTTATTTATTATTATGTTTTGTTTTCATTTGTTTGTCTTTTAGACGTAACCAATCGACAAAACGTTGCACAAAGCTAACAATTTTTTTTATTAATTTTCTTATGCTTAATATCTACATATTTAAATAGCTATAATTTAATTTTTTAGCCGACTAATCTCTTCTTTCAAAAATTAGATGTAATTTTACGCTAAATTATTTTTTCAATGAGATTTTTATATTCAATCCTATTATTTGCTACTATTCTGCTCACACCTTTCAGTGCAAGCAGCCAATACTCCGACTCTATAAAGATAAGCATACTCACTTGTTATCCGGGACCTCAAGTGTATGAATTATACGGACACACAGCAATACGTGTGCAACAAGGCAATCGTGATGTTACATTCAACTATGGAATTTTCAGCTTCTCAGAGCCAAATTTTATATATCGCTTCGTAAAAGGCGATGCAAACTATATGCTGAGTTTCTATGATTTTGAAATATTTTTTCACGAATATCAGAAACGACATTCAAAGGTAGTAGAGCAACAACTAAACCTAAATCAGCAGGACAGTCAGCGTATGCTATACCTTCTGCTCGACAATGCCTTGCCCGAAAATAGAAATTATCGCTACAATTATATTTACGACAATTGCTCCACTCGCCCTCGAGATATTATCGAACGCACAATTGGCTCTAAGCTAAAATATGGCGAAAGCAATGCCAACTCGCTCTCGTTTCGTGACATTATGCGACAATATAATGCAAATTATCCCTGGCAGGCTTTTGGTATCGACTTGGCTCTTGGCTACGAACTCGACCACAACATCAGCAACCGAGAGAAAATGTTTGCACCCATATATCTACTTAAATCTCTCGAAGGGGCAAGCTACACCGATAGCAACGGAATAACGAAAAAACTTGTAACCAACACCGTAATTCTTAACAACGGCAGTGATAGCGGAGCGATCTTACCACCCACACCATGGTACTACACCCCTTGCACAATAGCATGGTATATATTATTAATAACTGTCGCAATAACAATATACGACCAACGACGAAAGAAAATAAACAAAATATACGACTCACTTCTCTACTTTATATACGGTTGTGCAGGTTGCATAATATTCTTCTTAATCTTCGTTTCTATTCACGCCGCCACATCTCCAAACCTAGTAGGGCTATGGTTGCACCCCTTTTATTTAATACCTGCAATAATAATTTGGATAAAACCGGCAAAGTCCTTTCTCAATTTATATCAAATGATTAACTTTGCGCAATTATTGATTACGGTATTGCTATGGGGCTTCCTTCCACAGAGTGGAGATTGTGCTTTCGTGCCACTGATGCTAATTCCGACAATTCGACAATTAAATTATATAATTATAAATCGCCAATGCGTAAAAACAGACAAATGAAAAGGCTGCTGTCATCGATGCTTATGTCGATGGTAGTGCTAAGCGCATTATCTCAAAGCAAAGGCGAACGACCAACTCTCGTTGTAGGAATTGTAATCGACCAGCTTCGCAGCGACTATATCGAATTGCTCCAAGCCCACTTCGGACAGCACGGATTTAATAGATTGATAAACGAAGGGGCATATTTTGAAAATGTAGATTTCAATATTTCTCAGCCCGACTTGCTTTCGGGTACTGCAATAATATTCACCGGAGCATATCCAAATGTAAACGGAATTCCCGGCTCGAAAATTTTCAATACAAAGAAACGTTTTACCGACTTAATCCTTAACGATGCCACTAAAATTGGCAACTTTACATCCGAAACATTCTCACCAACGGCTCTAACAGTATCTACCCTAGCCGACGAAATGAGAATCAACAGCAACGGACTAAGCTATGTATATGCTATTGCTCCCGACGCACAACAGGCTATATTAATGGCTGGACACGCCGGCAACAGCGCATTCTGGATTAACGATATTAATGGAAATTGGGCATCGACAACCTACTACAAAGATATGCCATCGCTCATGCAAGCTCGTAATTATAGCTCACCACTATCATCTCGACTTGACAGCCAAAGTTGGACTCCTTCTATCGACATTAATTCATACCCCGACATTCCTACTCACCGAAAATTCTATCCATTCAAATATATTTTCGGACGCAACGACATAGACCGCTACCGTGCCTACAAACAATCGGCACTGGTTAACGAGGAAGTAACATCGGTAGCCCTTGAATACCTCAAAAACTTAAACATTGGCAAACGTGGTCCGGTAGATATGCTGAATATCGCTTACACTACTGCCCCCTTTGAATATGGAATAGATGCCGATTATCGTCTGGAGCTTCAAGACACATATATAAAACTCGATGCGCAACTCGAACGACTATTCACCGCAATCGACAAAAGCGTAGGCAGAGAAAATGCAATAATATTTATATCATCAACCGGATATTTCAACGACAACCGAATAGATGACCAACGATTTAACGTACCCACCGGCGAATTTCACCCGGCTCGTGCTAAATCGCTGCTAAATATGTATCTAATGGCTGTCTATGGAAATGGCGAATGGATAGCTGGATACGACAATCAACAGATTTTTCTTAATCGCGAATTAATAAAAGAGCGAAATAAAGATATAGTAGAAATACGACGCAAATCTTGCGAATTTCTTCGTCAAATGAGTGGCATAGCCGAAGCATATTCACTCGACGACATAATAAACAACCCGGTATCCGACAATGCTAAGAAAATAAATCGCGGCACAACAATCAACTATGCCGGCGACTTATTCCTGACAATTACTCCCGGGTGGCAGATAGTAAACGAAGACAACAGTCCTTCAAAGCTAGTAAGAGCAAATGCTGTTAATACCCCGGCATTCATATTAGCGCCCCAAATTAAAGCACAAAAAATCACATCTATTGTCGATGCCTCATTCTTGGCACCCACTGTGGCACGAATTTTGCGTATTCGCTCACCGAATGCGGCTTCTCACAAGCCTATTTCTTTGTAAAGTACAAAGTTATAGCACATTTTTCCTTTACAAATCCACTATTTTACAAATTAGATAAGTTATCTTTGCACAATTGATAATTTATCAACAATTAAAACGAATTAACAACACCAATATATATTATGGGATTTACCGATGTATTAAAATCAATTTTCGGAAACAAATCGCAACGAGATTTGAAAGTTATTCAACCGATTCTTGATAAGATTAAGGCGATTTCGCCAACTCTTGAAAACATTTCTAACGACGAACTACGCCAACGCATTACCGACGTTAAAGCTCGCCTGCAAGAATGTGTTGCCACTAAGCATCAAAGAATTAAAGAGCTGAAAGCCGAAGTAGAAACTCTTGAATACGACAAGCGTGAACCTCTTTGGAACGAAATCGACAAGATTGAAAAAGATATTCTTAAAGATCTTGAAGACGAGTTAAACGAAGTGCTTCCCGAAGTATTCGCCGCTGTAAGAGAAACAGCGCAAAGATTTAAAGACAACGAAACTATTGAAGTAACTGCATCCGACTTCGATCGAAGCCTTGCTGCTCAAGGTCGTGATTTCGTTACTATCGAAGGGGATAAAGCTATTTTCAAAAATCATTGGTTAGCCGGGGGTAACGAAGTGAAATGGGATATGGTTCACTACGACGTTCAGCTAATTGGTGGTATCGTACTTCACCGCGGTAAAATCGCCGAAATGGCAACGGGTGAAGGTAAAACTCTTGTTGCTACACTCCCGGTATTCCTTAACGCTCTCACCGGAAACGGTGTGCATGTGGTTACTGTGAACGATTACTTGGCAAAGCGTGACTCGGAATGGATGGGACCTCTATATATGTTCCACGGAATTTCGGTAGACTGTATCGACAAAACTCAGCCAAACTCGCCCGAACGCCGCAACGCATATAACGCCGATATTACGTTCGGAACAAACAACGAATTTGGTTTCGACTACCTTCGCGACAACATGGCAACTCTGCCCGAAGACTTAGTACAACGCAAGCACAACTATGCTATTGTCGATGAGGTCGACTCTGTGCTAATCGACGATGCGCGTACTCCGCTTATCATTTCAGGCCCTATCCCAAAAGGTGATGACCAACTATTCATGGAATTTAAGCCAAATGTTGAGAAAGTTGTAAACGCACAACGTCGCCTAGTTACTGAACTACTAAGCTCGGCAAAATCTAAAATCGCCAGCGAAGACAAAGAAACACGCAAAGAAGGAGCATTACTGCTATTCCGTGCATTTAAAGGTCTGCCAAAAAATGGCGCACTAATTAAATTCCTCAGCCAAGACGGAATAAAACCTCTAATGCTCGAAACCGAAGGACACTATATGCAAGACAATAGTCGCGAAATGCACATAGTTACCGACCCTCTATATTTCATAATCGATGAGAAAAACAACAGCGTAGAGCTTACGGATAAAGGTATCGACGTATTGACAGGCTCTAGCGACGACCCTCAATTCTTCGTTCTGCCCGACATCGCAACCGAGCTGTCGGCTATCGAAGGAAGCGATCTTCCTGCCGAAGAATTACAAGAGAAAAAAGACACTGCAATGCAAAACTATGCAGTGAAAGCCGAACGCGTTCACACTGTCAATCAACTTCTTAAAGCCTACACCCTATTCGAGCTTAACACCGAATATGTAGTAATCGAAAACAAAGTGAAAATTGTTGACGAACAGACAGGCCGTATTATGGAAGGTCGCCGATACAGCGACGGACTACACCAAGCAATAGAAGCTAAAGAAGGAGTGAAAGTAGAAGCCGCAACACAGACATTCGCTACAATCACTCTTCAGAACTACTTCAGAATGTACCACAAGCTGGCAGGTATGACAGGTACTGCCGAAACCGAAGCCGGTGAATTCTGGGATATATACAAACTCGATGTCGTAACAATTCCTACCAACCGCCCTATCGCACGACACGATATGGACGACCACGTGTATAAAACTAAAAAGGAAAAATACAACGCCGTTATCGACGAGATACAAAAACAAGTCGAGCTAGGCCGTCCGGTACTTGTGGGTACAACATCAGTCGAGATTTCAGAGCTATTAAGCCGTATGCTTTCTATGCGCAAAATCGCACACAACGTGCTTAATGCTAAATTACACCAGAAAGAAGCCGAAATTGTAGCTCAAGCAGGACGCAAAGGAGTAGTAACAATAGCAACCAATATGGCTGGTCGTGGTACCGACATCAAACTTACACAAGAAGTGAAAGATGCAGGAGGACTAGCAATTATCGGTACTGAACGACACGAATCTCGCCGCGTCGACCGTCAGCTACGAGGACGTTCGGGACGACAAGGAGACCCGGGTTCATCAATATTCTTCGTATCGTTTGAAGACTCTGTAATGCGACTATTCGCAAGCGACCGAGTTGTAAAAATGCTCGACCGACTAGGCTTAAAAGACGGCGAAATGATTGAAGCCAAAATGGTTACAAACGCCATCGAAAACGCTCAAAAACGAGTAGAAGAAAACAACTTCGGTATTCGTAAACACCTCCTAGAATATGACGACGTGATGAACGCACAGCGTAACGTAATATATACAAAACGCCACCACGCACTAATGGGAGAAAGAATAGGGCTCGACATCATGAATATGTTCTACGACCACATCGAAGGACTTGTAGAAGAATATGGAAGTCAAGACGACTACGAAGCATTATCGCTCGATATCCTAAAAACCTACGCAATGGAGATGCCGATAACCGAAAACGAATATAAATCATTGAAAGATGAAGATATTATCGACCGCATATATCAAGTAGCCGTTGCAGGATTTAAACGCAAAAGCGAGAAAATTGTCGAAGTAGCCAACCCTATTATAAAGCAAATAGTAGAAGAACGTAACGGGCAAGGACTTATCAGAGTCCCTATTGCCGACGGCAAACGAATGTATGGCATCACAGTCGACATCCTTGAAGCATACAATAGCGAATGCAAATCAATTGCTAAATCATGGCAGAAAGTAGTATGCTTAATGACTATCGACGACGCATGGAAAGAACACCTTCGCGAGCTCGACCAACTACGTCAATCGGTACAAAATGCAAGCTACGAACAGAAAGACCCACTATTGATTTACAAGTTGGAATCGTTCAAGCTATTCAAAACAATGCTTAACACCCTTAACGAGAAAGCTATTGCAATACTTATGCGCGGACAGATTCCTATACAAGAAACTCAAGTTCAAGAAGCTCCGGCACCTCAAAGAAGAGAAGATTACAGCAAATATAAAACTCAAAAAGACGAGTATCCGGGACAAAGCGAACAACGTGCAGCTGCATCGGCTCAACAAGGTGAGCAACAACGTCAACACCAACCAATAATTGCAGGACCGAAAATTGGACGAAACGACCCTTGCCCTTGCGGTAGCGGACTGAAATATAAAAACTGCCACGGCAAATAAACATAATTCATAAATAGCATACAGCTATATTTTTAGGGACTGCTCACAATCGGGCAGCCCCTTTTTATTATAAAAAAAGCTAAATCGCATAGTTTTTATTTCTAAATATTCTTTTTTGAATATTAATTTATATCTTTGCTAATGATATCATAAACATAAACAATTTATTATATAATACTAAATATCTTAATAAACCAATTAACATGAGAACTAACTACTTAAACAAGTTTAGGCGTTCGATTATTTTGTCTTTGCTGACAATATTCGGGCTCTTCAGTATTAATGCCGCCACAGTTACTTTCGAAGGAATTAACTACTCAACTTCGGGAACTAAAGCCACTGTAGCTAAGCCAACAGCAGGCAACCTATACAAAGGCGAAATTGTAATCCCTGCATCTTTTGAAATTAATGGTATCACTTACACTGTAGTAGCAACAGCCGCCAACTCATTTAAAGACTGCGTTGAGCTAACAAAACTTACTCTTCCCGAAACATGTATCAACATCGGTCGTAGCTCATTCAAAAACTGTACAGCTTTAACAAACTGTCCATTCCCTACAACAGTTACAACTCTTGGAACAAATGCAATGGAAGGTTGTACTTCAATCACCGAAGCAATTATCCCTGCAGGTGTAACAAAACAAGTTGCAACATTAGAATTTGCAGGTTGCTCCGGCTTAAAAAAATTATCAATACTAGATAGCGACGCCTCTCTTCCTGTTGGATTAAATATTTTCGGCGATGGTAAATCTTATCCTTATCCCGAAATCGAAGAAATATACTTCGGTCGTAACATTGCAGGAACATATTCTACACCATTCAAAAACTTAGCATCAATAAAGAAAGTTACTATTGGTCCTAAAGTTACAGCTCTTAGCGATAATGAATTCTCTGGTTGTAGCGGGCTTGCAACAGTAGTAATTAGCGAAGGATCTGCTCTAAGTTCTATTGGTGGAAGCGCATTCAATGCTTGTTCATCACTTACTTCTTTCACAATCCCTACTGCTATCACTACAGTAGCTTATGGAACTTTCAACAATTGTAGCAGTCTAGCTACCATTACTCTTCACGATGGCATCACAGCAATTAGTGCTTACGCATTCCGCAACACAAAAATTACATTATCTCAACTTCCTGCTCAATTA
The DNA here is from genome assembly GCA_028689665.1 of Muribaculaceae bacterium. Classification (GTDB taxonomy): domain Bacteria; phylum Bacteroidota; class Bacteroidia; order Bacteroidales; family Muribaculaceae; genus JAQVCR01. The sequence goes on along the minus strand of JAQVCR010000026.1, from coordinate 11,568 downwards.
ACTTCAATTGGAGCTAACGCATTCGAGAACGCAATCACATCTGATAACTTAGCAATTCCTGCTAACGTAACTACAATCGGGGAAAAAGCATTCTTTAATAGCAAAATCAAAGCATTCTCTATTCCTGCCGCCACTAATTCTATCGGAGTTGCAGCATTTGCGCTTAACCCAACTTCTTCAATGACTGTTGATGCTGGAAACACAAGCTTTAAAATTAATAGCCAAATGTTGCTTGCAAGTGTCGACAGCAAAATTATATATTTTGCATTACCAACTTTAAGTGGTTATTATTCAACAAGTGCAGAAGAAATTCAAGACTACGCTTTTGCTAATACAAATATCGACCAAATCAAACTTTGGGCAGCTAAGAAAATTGGCTACCGCGCATTCTATAACACTTCAAAGCTAACTTCATTTACTTTGGAAGGTACTACTGAAGCAAATACCAACATCCTTGAAGGTTCGGCAATTAAGACGTTAACGGTAGAAGAAGGAATTACTCTTATCCCTGTATCAACTTGTAAAAACTGTGTTAACCTCGAAAAGGTTGAACTACCTACAACACTTAATGTTATTATGCTTGATGCTTTAAGCGGTTGTTCTAAACTTAAAGAAATAAAATTAGGCAAATTGCTTAACTACATGGAATCGGGTGCAATACCTTCAACCATCGAAACTATCACTTGCGACAACGTAAACGTGCCTATCATCAACGAAAACTTGTTCAACGAATCTATGAGCAATGTAACTTGTAAAGTTGCCGAAGTAGCAGTTAATGATTACAAAGCAGCTACAGGTTGGTCGTTCCTTAACATCGTTGGCGATGCTACAATCGTAGGCGAAAAAGAAGTTTTAGGTTGCCCATCAGGACTTTATTTTGCTACAAAAGACGGTAAATTAATGTTCCAAGACACTGAAGGAAAAATCGAAGATACCGGCATTCCTGCTGGACTTCACGCTTTCCAATTAGGCGCAGCTCACAATCGTATATATGTAGGATATGCAGGACGTCGATTCACTTATTCAGGATCACCGGCTAACGAAGGCGAAGGCGAAGTATTCTATCTAAACAAGAGCGGTCAATCATTCTACCGTGTAACTCTAGTATCAAACGTTGGGTACCACGCATTCCAAGACCCATTCTCTCTATCAGTAGATGCTCCAAATCACAAATTATTAGTAGCCGACCGTAACGTAGGTGTTCACATCATCGACTGCGAACGTCCGGGACTATATGGCGAACAACCATTCTTATTACAAAACAACTGGTTAGCATATTACAATCAAAAAATCACTTATGGTGCAATTGGTTGCGGTATCGTTAGAGACTCAAACGGTCTTTACTGGATGGGTAAAAAATTCAACGGTAACGGTATATTCCGTTTCAACGAAAGCGACATCTATGTAGATGCTGTCGGCGTACCTCAAGATATGCCTTTCACTGTATTATTCGAAGGTGCTCAAATCACTACTTTCCTTCTTGACGAAGCTAACGACTTCTTATATGCATACCTACAAACTGCTATTTCTAGCGACGGTTCTGTCCCGGGAGTATATCGTTTCAGCCTTACTGAATTGAAATCTCTTCAAGAAAAAGCAACATTCAAAGCTAATGGTACTCTAATCGACTCTGCTCCGGTAGTTAAAGAAGGTTCTGATCCTAACGAGCTTACTGGTATAACTCAAATAAGCAGCAACGGTACAAACATATATTGGTCTTATATTGCTCCTAAAGATGGCGAAGCATTTATCGGTGCAGAACCACTTAATCCACTAAACCCACTTCACAAGAGCGGTATCAAAACTATCTCGGCTAAGGGTGGCACACCTGAAGTGAAATATGCAGTAGAAGATGTTGAAGCTTATGGTTGTGTTGCTAACGTATTCGTTCCATCGGGAGTTGAAAACGTAGCTACCCAATCTCAAAAAGCTATTGTTAAAGGTACTAGCGTAGAAATTCCTGCTGATGCAACAGTAAGAATCGTTGCTCTTAATGGTGCAACAATTGCAAACCGTCAAGTAACAGCAAACTCTACTATTTCGGTAGACGGTCTAGCTAGCGGACTTTACTTAATCTCAATCAACTACACCAACGGAACAGCTGAAGTAGTGAAAGTGATTAAATAAAAAAGATTTAATTATCACATATTTAACGTCTTCGAGCTTCATTGCTCGAAGACGTTTTTTTATACACTATTTTAATGCCTAAATCTAATATAATAGCTATTTTTGCAATATGAAGAATTTAATTTTAATATGCATCTCTTTTCTACTATTATTGCCAAGCTGTGGAAATAAGAGCAAAAACGATAACCAAAGTAATTGCGATTCAATACTACAATATGCTAAAGGATTGCAAATCATCGAAAGTGATAATTACACTCAAGTTACGATTAACAATCCATGGAAAAAAGGTGCAATACTACAAAATTATATTCTGATTGACCGTAACAGCCCATCACCCAAAAACATTCCCGAAGGCACAATAATTAAAGTCCCTCTTACTAAAGTGCTGGTATATTCGTCGGTTCACGCTAGCGCAATTAGAGAAATATGTGGTAATTACAACAGCATAGCAGGAATATGCGATGCTCAATATTTCAACATTGCCGATATATCAAGTCGTCTGGCTAATAAATCAATTACCGATTGTGGAAGCTCTATGTCGCCATCGCTTGAAAAAATAATAAATCTACAACCCGACGCAATAATATTATCACCTTTTCAAAATGCAGGATATGGAGCATTGACATCGACAGGTATTCCTATAATAGAATGCGCCGACTACATGGAAAATTCACCTCTTGGTCGCGCCGAATGGATAAAACTTTTTGGATTACTATATGGTAAGACTAATATCGCCGATTCGATTTTCAATGCCACAGCGCACGAATATATTTCACTTAAAGAGTCAATATCAATCGACGAGAAACGCCCCAAAATAATCACCGAGAATGTAATCAACGGCACATGGTATGTACCCGGAGGAGATAGCTATATGGCTAATTTAATCGACGATGCCGCAGGCGAATACCCATGGAAAGATGATAAAAGTACCGGCTCTTTACAACTCGATTTCACTCAAGTTTTCGATAAAGCCCACGATGCCGACATCTGGCTTCTAAAAACTTTTGGCACCGAGATTACTCGCACTTATCTCGAGGAGTCTTTTCCATTAAACGCCAAAATGAATGCTTTCAAAAACAATGGTATATATGCTTGCGACACCAAAAGCACTACCCTCTTTGAAGATTTCCCTTTTCACCCACAAATTCTACTGAAAGAATACATTTCGATATTTCACCCTAATGCATTGACTAATTATAAACCAAAATATTACAAGCAAATAACAAAATGAGTAAACACAGAAATAGAATAATATTCATTTTACTAATAGTTGTATTATTAATTCTCGTCGCTTCAAATATGATATTCGGAGCTGTCGACATCCCGGCTTCAGCTATTTTTGACATATTGTGTGGTAACGAAGTAGAACGCCCTACTTGGAGCGTTATTATTCTTGAATCAAGAATACCTATGATTATTACAGCCGCACTATCGGGGTGCGCATTATCGGTTGCAGGACTGTTACTTCAGACTGTATTTAATAATCCTCTTGCCGGACCTTCAATTCTTGGAGTCTCTACCGGAGCATCGCTAGGGGTAGCAATTATAATGCTCTCGCTTGGTACTTCTTTAGGCTCTACATTTGGAATTTCTACCGGGGGCTTCATAAGTATTCTCGCCGGAGCTTTTATTGGCGCTTTTGCAGTATTGGCTATTCTATTAATTTTCTCTTCGTTTCTTAAAAGCACTACAATGCTGCTAATCGTAGGTATATTAGTGAGCTATATCACATCTTCGGCAATCTCATTACTCAATTTCTTCTCGACACAAGAAGGGGTTCACTCGTATGTTATTTGGGGACTTGGAAGCTTTAGTGGCGTTGCTGCCAATCAGATTCCACTATTTGCTTTTACGGTTGCAATTGCCCTATTGTGGGCGTTAGCAATGACAAAACCGCTAAATGCTTTACTACTCGGGGCGAGATATGCCTCTAATCTGGGCGTAAATGTAAAATCAGTAAGAAACAAGTTGCTCATCATCACAGGACTATTAACAGCAATTGTTACTGCATATTGTGGCCCTATTGGGTTCATAGGACTCGTAGTGCCTCATATTGCACGCCTACTGCTCAACACATCGAACCATAACACTCTATTACCGGCAACTATATTGTGCGGGGCAGTAGTCGCATTGCTTTGTACTCTCATCAGCATATTACCCGATAATGGAATACTCCCTATTAACGCTATTACTCCAATTATCGGAGTTCCCATAATTCTTTATATTATTCTAAATCGCCGCAAGATTCATTATTTCAATTAAAAAATATGGAGATACTAAAAACATCAGCTCTCGATATAGGCTACCACAATAGTAATAAAAATACATATCTTGTGGCTGGCAATATTAATGTATCTATCAAAAATGGTGAAGTTATTTGTCTGCTGGGGGCTAACGGAAAGGGCAAATCTACCCTGCTTCGAACTCTTGCCGGGACACAACAACCTATTGCAGGAAGCATTAAAATTAATGGTAACGATATAGATAAAATATCTAAGCGCGAGCTGGCAAATATCCTCAGCCTCGTATATACCGACCGCACTCAAGCCGGCGGACTTACGGTAAAAGAATTGGTAGAACTTGGACGACACCCACACACCGGTTTCCTTGGACGACTAAACGAAAACGACCATAAAATCGTAGAAAAAGCTATGGCTGACACCGGAATCGCACATAAAGCCAATAATTTTATTGCCGAACTTTCGGATGGCGAAAGGCAAAAAGCAATGATTGCTCGTGCGCTGGCTCAAGAGACTCCCATAATATTTCTCGACGAGCCTACTGCCTTTCTCGATATTGCAAGCAAAATTGATACAATGAGGCTGCTACACGACCTCGCTCAGAATAACAATAAAGCTATACTGTTATCTTCTCACGACGTGTCGCAAGCAATATTGATGGCCGATCGGCTTTGGATAATTGACAAATCGGGAACTCTTATTTCCGGATACACCGAAGACCTTATTATTAATGGCTCGCTATCAACTATCTTCGACTCCGAAAAAATAATATTTGATTGCAAAAACGGGATTTTTAAAACTAACGATAATTATAAAATCCACACAAATTTAATCTGCAAAGACAGCATCTTACGACATTGGACTGAAAATGCACTAAGACGGTCGGCTATCGAGCCTAATAACGATAGTAATAACGATACATCAATCGTTGTAAACAGCCACAACGATATATTACTCACCATTTCGGGAGACAAAACTTTTACACTAAATTCTATTGAGGAATTGATACTCAAACTCAAAAATTATTACCAATAATTATGGAAATAAGCAAAAAAGAATTTCTATTATTACAACCGGGCTATCCCGAGACTTCTGAATCTGACGATTTCTATTACTCTATCGTTTTAAGTCTTATCGATACTCTTCACGATTCTAATATATTAAAAAAATATGGCGAAAATATCACAAAAGAGATTATTCTAAGCATCACGGGATATTATCAAGACATAGTAGCCGATTCAGGTATATGGCGCAGTTTCTGCACTACTCATTACGAATTATATAATCGCTTAATCCCTTTCTATGAGATTAATGATGATTATATAGAGAGCGAGCTAAACCTTGTGGATATTAAATTTCTCGTTTGGTATATTATTGAATGCTCACTTGAAGAGAACGGAAACATATCGCCTTTCGATAACGATATCGACGAAGCCGCAAATCGTATTTTTGAAGTCCTCGACCTCAATTATGATGATGCTCCTATTTCGCCGGATTATCAGACATTCTCTGAGCTGGACATTCACGACGAAGAGCAAATTCACGAGATTTACGACTTTTCGTATTGGCTGTTCTGGAACAGTTATTTTATGAAACATGCAGCATCGCCAACGATGCGCTCCACGCTTGCCGAAGGTCGCGAGATTGTAAAGAGACACCAAAATATTGATGAAGCACGAAATTTACTACAAGACCTGAATCAGCGAACGATGAAAGAATACCCTACCGGTCCTCTTTCGCTATATATTCACGAATGGCTTGCTCCAATAACCGAAAATAAATCGCCTTTTAGAAAAGCTAAACACAGTGCCGAAAAAGAAACGCATAAATATTACTCGCTGTTTATGAAAGCAAACAAGAATGTCCCGATAAAATTCATTGCCAATTATAGCACACTTAACATGTTTCTATCCAAAGATATGAATTGGGGAAATGCCGATAAAGATGGACATCTGCCTCAATTTAAAGACTTTTCAAACTTTATTCTATATGTATCGCCACAAAAAGGCTTGCTAATAGCTCCCGACATAGCACAATATGTGTGCCACCCTACAAATCCCCTTTACAACGAACAAGACGCTAAAGAGAATGCCTATTCTCTTATCACTGTTCAAGGTCGCTGCCCTATCGACTTGATTAAATATCTCTTCTCAAATAATCTTGTCCCCGATGCAGCATTCAAATGGGATAACTCTAAAAACATTCTTCTTGATAATTGGGATTTCTTAGCACGATTATATCTTCAGAACTACTATCGTGCTAATTAGTGTTTATTTTGATTCTTTTCTTTGCAAGTTTAAATTAAGTTGCTATTTTTACAAACATTAAAATTATCAATTATGAAAAATTCGTGGACTATTGAAGCCATAATATTGGCTGTCGCAGTTATTATTCTTGGATTCTTTATCAAGGGTGGTATTGACAACTTTGCTGATAAAGGTAGAATGGTAAGCGTAAAAGGATTAGCCGAAGTAGAAGTTCCTGCTAACAAAGTAACTTGGCCTATCGTATTTAAAGAAGTAGGAAATGACCTTCCTGCTCTATATCGCGGGATAAACTCTACTACGAAATCAATTCTTGATTATCTGAAAAGCAATGGCATCTCGGATAAAGAAATCTCGGTTAATGCTCCATTGGTAATCGACTTACAGTCGGATAGATATAGCGATGGTAAAGCCATATATCGCTATAATATCAAATCTATTATTACTGTAACATCATCGCAAGTCGATAAAATTCGCAGCCTTATTGCTTCACAAGGCGAGCTTCTAAAAGACGGAATTGCTATCGTTGAAGGTGGTTATGAGAACCCTATTCAGTACAATTTCACTTCGTTCAACGACATTAAGCCTAAAATGATTGAAGAAGCTACAAAAAATGCACGCCTTGCCGCCGAACAATTTGCAAAAGACTCGGATAGCGAGCTTGGAAAGATTATCCACGCTAATCAAGGACAATTCACTATTGAAGACCGTGATGCAAACACTCCTTATATTAAACATATAAGAGTCGTTACATCGATCGATTACGCTCTTAAAGATTAGCTATTACGCCCTATCGTGCCATCGCGGTACTGACTGGGCGACATTCCTACATGTTGCTTAAAATACTTACCAAAGAATGATTGGTTGGCAAAGTTTAATTCTGCGCTTATCTCTTGGATTGTCTGAGACGATGAGCGCAGTAATACTTTTGAAGCCAATATTACATAATTATCAATCCATTCTCCTGCCGTACGCCCACTCACTGCCTTTATCACTGCCGAAAGATGCTTGGGCGATATACATAGCCGATTTGCATAAAATGCTACCGACCGATCTACCTTAAATTCTTTCTCTACCAACAGAAAAAAAGAATAAAAAATCTCTTCGTTTCGAGATCTTCGCATCGGCGTAACATCATTTCGATTCTTATAAATATTAAGCGTTTCAAATAGAAGGGCTTGCAATAAATGATTAACTATACGTTTACGATAAAAGCCAGTTGCACTTCTCATTTTATGCCAAAGAAATGCATGGAAATTTGCAATACTTTCTACCTCCTCACTGTTCAGCCTTATCATTGGTGATTCTTTGAAATTAAGCACAAACGGTAGCAAGGTATGAATATCGGGAATTATCTCTTCTGAATATTGTGGCGAAATTCCAATAAAAAGTCCTTTAAAGTCTGCCGATATGTTGTAACCATGAATTATATGGTCGGGCAATAAGGTTATTAATGTGTTCGACGTTACATTATATTCCTTTAGATTGATTCTTATTGTCCCATATCCTGCCGTACACACTCCAAATATAGGCATCTGGAGCTTGATGGGATTATCGGGCATCGAAATATCTCGAATATCATCGAATATAAATATATCATTATCTATATTGTCTTTCTTTATGATTGCGTTGATATCTGTTACCAACATGTCTTTTGAGCAGCTTAGCATATTATTTCGTATTTAGAACACAAATATACTAATAATATAGCATATATAGCCTCACTTTAAGTAAAATAGGACAATAAAATATCGCTATTCGCTATTGTTTTTTTTGTAAAATGTAAACAAATAGTTAATCACAGATTATGGTTTATAACCGATTTGCCTTCTAAAGCACACAGTATAACTCAATGATTTTTATTTGCAGCCACAATCTAACTCTATTCTTATCTATGTGCGTTTCGGCACACATAACACCAAACTCTGGAATTTGCATCACTAAGCAAGAACGGTCTTTAAATTAATTTGTAGTATTGCTTTACTACGCACTATCTATTACAATTAATTTGGATTTTTGTTATCCTTCTTTTATTCTATTACTCTAACTAATTATAGCAAATTGACTTGCTTAACATCAGAAAAAATACCCCTATGCCATTTTTATATCGAAAAGAAAAACTCGTATATAATATTTATATCATCTTTTAATGCTCAAAAGTAATTACTTTTTATAAAATACCCAATTGTTTTGATGGATTTATAATTAAAAAAGAGAGATAACCGTTATATTGTCATCTCTCTTTTATTATAATTTTTAGAACTCAGCGTTATTTGGAGTTCGCGGGAATGGTATGACATCGCGAATGTTTGTCATTCCGGTTACAAATAGTACTAATCGTTCAAAACCTAATCCGAAGCCCGAGTGAGGTACTGTTCCGAAACGTCGGGTATCGAGATACCACCACATATCTTTCATTGGAATTTCCAATTCCTCGATGCGTGCAAGTAGTTTATCATAGTTCTCTTCACGTTGCGAACCTCCGATAATCTCTCCGATTTTTGGGAATAGAACGTCCATTGCTCTTACAGTCTTGTTATCTTCATTCAGCTTCATATAGAATGCCTTAATTTCTTTAGGATAATCGGTTAAGATTACCGGCTTCTTGAAATGTTCTTCGACTAGATAACGCTCATGCTCGCTCTGTAAGTCGATTCCCCATGATACCGGGAATTCAAATTTATGTCCCGATGCTTCTAGTATTTTAACGCCTTCGGTATATGGCAAACGTACGAAATCGTTCTCAACAACAAATTTAAGTCGTTCTACAAGCTCGCTATCATACATCTGTGCAAGGAAGTCTATATCATCTTTTGCATTTTCGAGTGCGTATGAAATACAATATTTAATGAAATCTTCGGCGAGATCCATATTCTCTTCTATTTCATTAAATGCTACTTCAGGCTCAACCATCCAAAATTCGGAAAGGTGGCGTGGTGTATTTGAATTTTCGGCTCTAAATGTTGGTCCAAAGGTGTATATTGCTCCTAGTGCAGTAGCTCCGAGCTCGCCTTCTAGCTGTCCCGACACTGTTAAGTTAGCCTGCTTTCCAAAGAAATCTTGTTCATAATCTATCTTTCCTTCTTCGGTTTTTGGTAGATTATTTAGATCTAATGTCGTAACTTGAAACATTGCTCCGGCTCCCTCGCAGTCGCTTGCTGTGATTAATGGGGTGTTGAGATAGAAGAATCCACGATCGTTGAAAAATTTGTGAATTGCATAAGCCAATGTGTGGCGAATACGTAACACTGCTCCAAATGTATTGGTACGCGGACGTAGATGCGCTTTTTCACGAAGAAATTCTAATGTGTGTCCTTTCTTCTGAAGTGGATATGTGTCGGGATCGGCTGTGCCATAAATTTCCAGCGTCTCGGCTTGAATTTCGGCTGTCTGTCCTTTTCCTTGCGATTCTACAAGCAGACCTTCTACATGAATGCTTGAACCGGTAGTAATAGGCTTCAAGTCTTCATCCGAAAATTTAGTAAGATCGAAAACTATCTGAATATTTTTTATAGTCGAGCCATCGTTTAAGGCTACAAATTGTACATTCTTATTTCCACGACGTGTGCGCACCCACCCTTTTACACTCACTTGTTTACCTACTAGTTGGGGTGCAAATATATCGACTATTCTAGTTCTTTTAATTGCCATAATTATTTCTGTTTTTTTGGCTTAGCATCTAAATCTGAGCCATAATTTCAAAATCTGTTCTATGCTATGAGCTGTGATAGGCAAATCTAATCACAGCTCATATTTTATAATTTATTTATTCAAATGAATTTTGCTTTAAGAAGTTCACTTCTTCTTGTGTCAGATAACGCCAGCGACCTCTTGGCAAATCTTTCTTTGTAAGTCCTGCAAAATAAACACGGTCGAGCTTTGTTACATGATAACCTAGCGATTCAAAAATGCGACGAACTACACGATTGCGCCCTGAGTGAATTTCAATTCCTGCTTGTTTTTTATCTACCTCTGATACATAGCTTATTGCATCGGCATGGATTGGGCCATCTTCCAGCTCTATTCCATCGGCGATTCGTTGCATATCGTCTTCGGCTATGTTTTTATCTGTCCACACATGATATATTTTCTTCTTTATATATTTAGGGTGTGTTAGTTTTGATGCTAATTCGCCATCGTTTGTTAGTAGCAATACACCTGTTGTGTTGCGGTCTAGGCGACCTACGGGATATATGCGTTCTTGGCAAGCATTTTTAACTAAGTCCATTACTGTAAGTCTGCCATTTGGATCATCGCTTGTTGTAACACAATCTTTTGGCTTATTTAGAAGTATATAGCACTTGCTTTCTAGTGTTACTACCTTTTCTTGATATTCTACAATATCGGCTGCTGTAATCTTTGTTCCTAATTCTGTTACAGGTGTTCCATTTACAGTAACTAGTCCTTTTACTATCAATTCATCGGCTTCGCGACGTGAACATACTCCTGCGTTTGCCATAAATTTGTTCAAGCGTACTGGTTCGTTTGGATCAATAACGGGCATTTCATATTCTACACGTTGTGGACGTGGAGTGAAACGCATCTGGCTTCTCATGCCTCCATTGTTGTTGTTATAGCCACCTTGACGGTTGTTGTAACCTCCTTGACGATTATTGTTATAGCCTCCTTGGCGATTGTTGTAACCACCTTGGCGATTGTTGTTATAGCCTCCTTGACGATTATTATTGTAGCCACCTTGACGATTGTTGTTGTAGCCTCCTTGTGGACGATTATAGCCTCCTTGTGGACGATTGTATCCTCCTTGTGGGCGGTTGTATCCTCCTTCTTGTGGGGTATATCCACCTTCTTGTGGGGTATATCCGCCTTCTTGTGGGGTATATCCGCCTTCTTGTGGACGATTGTTATAGCCTCCTTGACGGTTGTTGTAACCACCTTGACGATTATTGTTGTAGCCACCTTGGCGATTGTTGTTGTAT
>JAQVCR010000025.1 GCA_028689665.1 Muribaculaceae bacterium | reverse complement strand
TTGTAGTTGGCATCACAATCGATTATGTACCCGCCAAATAATTCACTTAGCTCATCATCGTTAAGAAGATTCGCATTGTCACTCATGCCAGAACGAAGAAGTTCAAAATCTTCATTCTTCAAATTTTCTTTTTCTTTTTTCATATTGAAAGATATTAAATTAATTATTAAAAGTCAAAGTAGTACACTTCACTACCATTTTATAATCTTATTAAGTGCTGGAAATAACTTATAAGCAAAAGGCTTTTTGCTTATAATAATCTCAGAACTTCCTGTCATTTTTTGTAATAATCTTACATTTTCATTATTGCTCAAAATAGTTGAACGTAGTTTTATATTAACCTCATAGCCATTATTTATGTATTCATCATTTAAACTAATTACTTCTCCCTCTAAAAATCCGTATTCATCTTTAGGATATATATCAAGGTAAATTAGAGCAACTTGTCCTTTCTTTATTTTACCGTAATTGGAACTGCTTATTGTGGCTTTGCAATTTGTATTCCCATCTTTCTGAGTAATCATAATAGGCGCTTTCACTGTATCTTTATACGGGACACAGAATCCTATGATAATTACAATAACTAAAATAGACCAAATTACTATATTGCTAATTCGTATAAGCTTTTTTGGAATCTGTCCGATTATAGTATCAGTCTCCTCAAATATGTTTATGACTTTTGTTTCCTTCATAAGTTAAACTAATTTCCAAGTTCCAATTGATTTTTCACTAAATTATAATATATGTCTTTTGCCGATATCAGCTCTTCATGACTTCCTTGTTCAGCAATTACACCACCTGCCAGAACTATTATATTATCAGCATTCTTTACAGTACTCAATCTGTGTGCGACTATTATCACCGTTTTCCCTTCAAAGAATTTCTCTAAATTTTCCATTATGTTTTTTTCATTATTAGCATCAAGCGAATTTGTGGCTTCGTCGAAAAGTATATATTGAGCATTTTTATATATCGCACGAGATATTAATATCCTTTGTTTTTGCCCAGAACTCAGTCCATGCCCATCAGAACCTATTTTGGTATTATATCCCATAGGAAGTGATTCAATAAAATCACTTATGCAAGCTTGCTGAGCCGCAAAGACAACTCGTTCAGAATCTACGTTCTCATCGCTAACTCCAATATTATTCATTATTGTGTCGGAAAAAATATAACCATCTTGCATAACAACACCGCAATTCCGCCTCCACTCTCTAATGTTATAATTAGATAAGTTTTGACCTCCGAGCAATATTTCTCCACTAACAGGGTCGGAAAATCTTAATAATAATTTTAGTATAGTCGTCTTACCACTACCACTAACGCCAACAATAGCAGTGGTCTTATTTGCCGGAATTGTTATAGAAAGATTGTCTATTACCTTAGGAGATCTTGGTCCATCATATTGAAAAGTTACATTTTTAAATATGATGGAGGCTTCGTTGGATATTAATTTAGAAGAGTAATCTTTAATTTCTTCCTCATTATCCATGTTTTGAATTTCGCCCATACGCTCTAGACTTATCCTCGCATCTTGCAATGATTGCAAGAAAGCTATAAATTGATATAATGGGGCATTAAGTTGCCCTATTATATATTGTAAAGCAACTAATCCGCCTATAGTCATATTACCATCTATAACAGCTTTTGCCGAAAGAAAAGTTATAAGTATATTTTTAATTTGGTCTATCATATTGCCTCCTGTATTTTGGAGGTTACTCAAATTCATAGATTTAGTACTAATCTGGAATAATCTTGCTTGTATCTTTTCCCATTCCCAACGTTTAGCTCGCTCACAGTTATTAAGCTTTATTTCTTGCATTCCATCAACAAGTTGTATCAATGAGCTTTGGTTTTTGGCAAGTTGTTGAAATTGCATATAATCTAATTTCCTTCTTCGTTTCATAAAGGCGACTATCCAAGTGATGTAGATAGCACTACCTATGAAAAATACAATTAAGATATTTACACTATATGATGCAATAACTATGATATAAATTAAAAAAGAGACAGCCGACAAAGCAGTGCTTATTAATGCTCCAGTCAGGAAAGTTTCAATTCTGCTATTATCCCGAATGCGTTGCATTATATCACCAATATTTTTAGAATTAAAAAAAGCTATTGGCAATTGCATCAATTTACTAAGGAAATCTGCTATCAAAGAGATACTTATTCGGGTAGTAACATGGAGCATAAGCCAGCTACGTATCACATTATTAATCATTTGCCCTGCAACTAAACCCAATTGAGCAATGAGAATAATAATAATAAATCCTATATCTTTTGTCCCTATGCCGGTATCAACTATCGACTGTGTAAGAAAAGGAAATATTAAACTTATTACACTCGCAACAATCATTGCAAGTACAATTTGTAATATCTGATATTTATAAGGTTTTAAATAATTTAATAAATTAATAACTGATTTGCTATTACTCTTTTTGTCATCATCTTCTTGATCAAAGAAATCAGACTTGGGGCTTAGTAAGAGAGCAGCCCCTCTTTTCTCATCAGATTCGCCTTTAATCTGTAGCCATGATTTTAGGAAATCTTCTTTGGGGTATTTCAATCGTCCTTTTGCTGGATCATAAACTTCTATTAATGTTTTTCCTCTTCTTTCATGTATTTTGGAAACTACTATAAAATGTCGCTGATTCCAATGAACAATACAAGGTAGTTGAGCATCATCTTTCAATTGTTCCCATGTTAATTTTGCCCCAATGGGTCTAAATCCAACAGATTCCGCAGCATCACTTATTCCTAGCATTGAAACTCCATTATTGGTGATATGGCATAATTCACGAAGCCTCTGTTGTGAAAAATATATTCCATAATACTTTGCGATTATCTGAAGGCAGGTCGCTCCACAATCCATAGAATCCAATTGTATGTAAGTATCCCGTTTCACTGGTATTAAATTTGATTTTTTAAATATATAAAATTATAAATGTATTATCAGATAAATAACCTTATTTAAGCTTAATTTAACCATGGCTAAAAAAGTATATTAAGCATTTACGGTCGTTTTAAAAGAAATATACCGACTACTTGTACCAAAACAAAGGCATAAATTGTAGCTCAAAGTTTTATAAATAGTTAACTAAAAGATTGGCTGTATGAGTTATTTTTCAATGGTTTTGTATAACAGTCAATATTAAGCTATTAGATAACTTAATGGGTCGCCAAGGAGGGTGGCATACGATTGCATATTTCCACCGGTTGAAGCGACCGATGGCACATTATTTTTTTGGGAATAAGCACATTATCAAGCACAAAAAAACCACTCTTTACGAGTGGTTTCGTGATCTGGGAGCGATTCGAACGCTCGACCGACAGCTTAGAAGGCTGTTGCTCTATCCAGCTGAGCTACCAGACCATGCCTTGTCTTCTAATAGAGTTCCCATTAAAAGCGATGCAAAGGTATTTATTTCTATCGTAAAATACAAATTTTATACTATTTTCTTTCGCCTAAAATTTCGATTATTCTTTATTAAATTAGTCTACCACCTTTTAATAGCTTATATTATAAGCTATTAAGCACTTCACGAATTTGCTCATAAGTAGTAATCCGTGTTGGCACTAGTGGCAATCTTAATTCATTTTCAATATAGCCCATTGCGTGGAGCAGGCATTTTACCCCGGCAGGATTTCCGTCGACAAACAGCAAGCTAAATAGCTCGGTAAACTTATGGTGAATTGGGAGTGCATTTTTGTAGTCGCCCTCGAGAGCCAATCGCACCATTTTACTAAATTCACGTGGAAAGGCATTTCCAATAACCGAAATCACGCCCACTGCGCCAAGAGTAATAAGCGGAAAAGTGATTCCATCATCGCCCGAAATCACCATAAAGTCGGCTGGCTTATTCTTTATTATTTCGTCCATTTGCGACACATTGCCCGACGCTTCTTTAATACCAATAATATTATCAAATTCACGAGCAAGTCGCAATGAAGTTTTAGGATTCATATTCACCCCCGTACGGCCAGGCACATTATACAGAATTATTGGCAGTGGTGAAGCCTTTGCAATAGCTTTATAATGCTCGTATATCCCCTCTTGCGATGGTTTATTATAATATGGAACGACTGATAAAATGGCACTAAAAGCCGACAAATCTATCTGTTTTAATGACTCTACAAGACCCATCGTATTATTTCCGCCATGTCCCAAGACTAAAGGCACACGACCATTTACTCTCTCTACAACGAAATTGCGGACACTATCCTTCTCTTCTTCGGTCAACGTTGCGGTTTCGGCTGTGGTACCCAGCACCACGATATAGTCCACTCCATTTTGGATTTGATATTCCAAAAGGCGTGCCAGCGAATCATAATCAATCGATTTGTCGCTATGAAAAGGTGTAATTAGCGCTACACCCATACCGTTTAAGTTAATACTATGCATATAATAGTGTTATATATTTTTATTTTTCTTCAATTTAATGTATATATAGTACCTTTTGGCTATATAAATTTTTTTTTGGTTATGAAATATGAACTCATTGGCATGCTATTTGTTTTATCTACAATCAAACAATAAAAAAATTCAACCAATTATGAACCAATTTAATGAATTAATTGCAAGCGATAAACCAGTATTAGTCGATTTCTTCGCAACATGGTGCGGTCCATGTCAGATGATGCACCCTATTTTAGAAGAGCTAAAAACAAAAATTGGCGACAGTGCAAAAATAATAAAAATTGACGTTGACCAAAATCAGGATTTAGCATCTCAACTTACAATTCAATCAGTGCCTACACTGATGATTTTCAAAGGTGGAAAGCAAGTATGGCGTCAATCCGGTGTACGCACAGCTGCCGACCTAGAAAATGAGCTTAAAAAATATTTCTAAAATTTCAAATACAATTAATTAAGGTGTCGAGTATTAATTACCCGACATCTTTTTTTATTTCGACAGCAATGATCCCGGCAATTCTCGACAATTATATCGAGATGCCATTATCTCGCCATAAGCTCCTGCCGACTTTAATGCCACGAAATCGCCACGCTTGGTTATCGGCAAAGTCTCATTAGCACCAAAGATATCCGACGACTCACAGATAGGACCTACGACATCATAAACGTCGGTATCGGTTGCCTCGGATGTTATATTTACAATATTATGGTGAGCTTGATAAAGCGCAGGACGCAACAAATCGGACATTCCTGCATCAAGCATTACAAATTTCTTTTTCACGCCTTGCTTTACATATATCACTCGAGATATTAATGAGCCACATTGAGCTACAACAGAGCGTCCCAACTCAAAATGAACTTCTTTGCCTTGATAATTTAAATTTTTAGTAAATACTTTAAAATATCCGGCAAAATTAGGAATAGGATTAGCATCAGGATTCTTATAATCAATCCCGAGTCCGCCTCCCACATTAATTATCTTAATATTGGCACCAAGAGCCTCAACTCGAGGAATCAGCTCATTAATCTTATGACATAGTTTCACAAATGGGGCATCTTCAGTGATCTGCGAACCAATATGAAAATGTAATCCACAAAGATTAATATTCTTCATCTCAACAGCCTTAATTATCACGCTATCAAGAAGCTCTAAATCAATTCCAAATTTATTTTCTCTCAGCCCGGTAGTTATATATTTATGAGTGTGAGCATCGACATTAGGATTTACTCTAATTGCGACATTGGCTATTTTGTCATATTTCTCTGCCAAATCATTAATAACTTCGAGCTCATTAAGCGACTCAACATTGAAACATCTGATTCCGGAATTTAGCCCGGCAATGATTTCTTTGTCAGTTTTAGCCACTCCGGCAAAGACTATATTATCGCCGGTGAAACCCGCCTTCAATGATTGAGCTAATTCGCCACCACTCACACAATCAACACCTAAGCCGGCTTTTTCTATCACCTTTAATATTTCAATATTTGCATTAGCCTTAATCGCATAATGCACAT
Organism: Muribaculaceae bacterium; assembly: GCA_028689665.1. Taxonomy (GTDB): domain Bacteria; phylum Bacteroidota; class Bacteroidia; order Bacteroidales; family Muribaculaceae; genus JAQVCR01. The sequence goes on along the minus strand of JAQVCR010000025.1, from coordinate 23,570 downwards.
GGAAAGGTAATCCATTTATGGCAAGATTAATCTGTGCAAGAGTTTGCTCTAACAAATCTATATCATAATAATAAAATGGAGTATCTATCTGTTCAAATTTACTGATGGGGAACATATAATTTATTTATTGAATAGATTATCACTTAATAGATTAAGCGCTTTCACCTTATCCTCTTTTTTTACTAAGAACGATATGTTATAGTTACTTCCTCCATACGAAATCATACGCACCGGAATATCTTTCAACGCATCAAGTGCCGCCGATTCAAATCCACAATTTTGCCATTCTAAATCGCCTACCACACATATAATCACCATATCTTTATCGACCGTAACTGTACCAAATTTCTTTAAATCGTCTAAGATATTATCAAGATTCTTCTCATTATCAATCGATACCGACACTCCTACTTCAGAAGTGGCAATCATATCGATAGGTGTCTTATAAGTTTCAAATATTTCAAATACTTTACGAAGGAAACCATAAGCAAGAAGCATTCTTCCCGATTTAATCTTTATCGCAATGATATTATCTTTGGCAGCCACAGCTTTAATCTTTCTCGATGCAGTGCTATTATATATTAGTGTCCCTTTTGCATCGGGTTTCATCGTATTAAGCAAACGAACAGGAATATTATTTAACTTAGCGGGCAATATACAAGTGGGGTGCAGAATTTTTGCTCCGAAATAAGCTAATTCGGCTGCTTCCTCAAAGTGAAGAGTATCTACCGCCTTAGTATTATCTACAAATCTAGGATCATTATTATGCATTCCATCAATATCAGTCCATATTTCAATCTCCTCGGCATTTATGGCAGCACCAATTAGCGATGCTGAATAATCACTTCCTCCTCGTTGAAGATTATCAATCTCGCCATAAGCATTACGGCAAATATAACCTTGCGTGATATAAATATCGGCATCGGCATATTTGTCAAGCAGAGCCTGAAGTTTTTGCTTAATATATTGAGTATCCGGCTCCGAATTTTTATCTGTTCTCACATAATCGAGAGCAGGAAGCATGGCCGACTTGAATCCTAATGAACGTAGATAGATATTCATCATCGCAGTCGACATTAATTCGCCTTGCGCAAGAATTTCTTTCTCTTCAAATAACGTAAATAAATCTTTAGTAAACGAACGTATATAATTAAAACAAGCTTTAACTTCAGCCAATACTTCCTCTTTATATTTTTCGTCGGTAAATAATTTATCTATTGTAATGAAATACTTTTTCTCCAGAGAGTTAATTGTCTCTTTTGCACCATCTATGTTCTTCTTATACAGATAGTCAGAAATTTCAACAAGAGTATTTGTTGTGCCGGACATTGCCGAAAGTACAACAATATTTTTACCACGAGATGTAACCAAGTGCGCTACTTCTTTTATTTGTTCTGCGGAGCCAACCGAAGTGCCTCCAAATTTCATTACTTTCATTCTATATGATTTCTTTTTAATTTTCTATACCAGGGTGCTAATATACAAAAAATATAAATATTATTTTTTATACAATATATCTATTTAATTGCACTCGATAGCTTTTTTATCTTCACATTTAATTGTCCTTCCCGGGAACTCCTCTACGAGAGCTAAATTGTGTGTAGCCATCAAGATTGCTGTACCCTCTTTGGATATTTTATTTAGTAACGACACTATCTGATGTCCCGTTTCGGGGTCTAGATTTCCGGTCGGTTCATCGGCAAGTATCAGCTCGGGCTTATTAAGCAATGCTCGAGCTATGACAATTCGTTGTTGCTCTCCACCCGATAATTCATGTGGCATTTTATACGATTTATTCTCCATTCCAACTGCCTTAAGCACCACATCAATTCGTTCTTCGACCTCTTCTTTTTTCTTCCAGCCTGTGGCTTTAAGCACAAAAGCTAAGTTATCATACACCGAACGATCGGTTAGCAATTGAAAATCCTGAAATACAATGCCAATTTTACGACGAAGCAATGGTATCTCTTTCCTTTTTATTGTTTTTAGATTATAATCGAAAACTGTTGCATCACCATCGATAATAGGAATCTCGCTATACATCGATTTTAATAGTGTGCTTTTGCCACTACCTACTTTCCCTATTAGATACACAAATTCGCCCCGCTCGATCGACAGATTTACGTCTTTCAATACAATAAGCTCTTTTCTATGTAATTCTACATTCTTATAATCTATAATTTTTTCCATAACTATAATTATTCTTTATGGCGAGTTTGTAATTCATCGGCTAGATTTTCTATTCTGTAGCCTTTAGATGTCAACAATACTATTAAGTGATATATTAAATCAGATGCCTCATATATTAATCTATCATCAGTTCCGTTAGTAGCTTCAATTACTGTCTCTACGGCTTCTTCGCCAACCTTCTGAGCCATACGATTCACACCACTCTTAAATAGCGACGTAGTGTATGAATTTTCGGGCATTTCTTCATGTCGACGTGTAATGAAATCTTGTAGATAAGATAGAAATTGTATTCCATAGCTATTATCATCATTAAAGCAGGTCGCTGTTCCTGTATGGCACACCGGACCTTGAGGAACGACTTTTATTAGCAATGTGTCTTTGTCGCAATCCTCTTCTATCGAGACTACATTAAGGAAATTACCACTCTCCTCGCCTTTTGTCCATAATCTGTTTTTTGTGCGACTATAGAATGTTACTTTATTTATTTCAAGAGTTTTTTTATATGCCTCTTCGTTCATAAAACCCAGCATCAACACATTCTTTGTGCGTGCATCTTGTATTATTGCCGGTATAAGACCGCCCATTTTTTCAAAATCTAAATCCATATACTATATGTTTTTTGAATATATTTTCCTTGTAGTTATATTATTGCTGTAAAGATAATCTTTTAATTCGGGAATTGATATTTCATTAAAGTGAAATATACTTGCCGCTAATGCCGCATCGGCATGCCCCTTTTCAAAAACTTCGACGAAATGCTCCTTTTTACCGGCTCCACCTGAGGCTATTATAGGAATTGAAAGAGTTTCGTGTAAATAGTTTAATGCGTCGCAAGCAAATCCGGTCTTCACCCCATCATGGTCCATACTCGTAAATAATATTTCGCCTGCGCCTCGTTCTTGAGCCTCGTATGCCCATTGATATAGCTTCTTTTCTGTGGCTATTCGCCCGCCATTTAAATAGCACACCCATTCGTTTTGAAGCATTTTAGCATCTATTGCCACTATACACACTTGATTCCCAAAGTGTGAAGCTATCTGGTCGATTAACTGCGGATTACGTATAGCCGACGAATTTATCGACACCTTGTCGGCTCCTGCATTTAGCAACTTAGCTACATCGGCTACGCTGCCTATTCCGCCTCCGACTGTGAATGGAATGCTTATATTCTCGGCTACTCGCCTCACTGTATCAAGAAAAGTCTTTCGTCCTTCATACGACGCTGTAATATCAAGAAATACCAACTCATCTGCACCCTCTAAGCTATAACGATAGCCAAGCTCGACAGGGTCGCCGGCATCTTTAAAGTTAACAAAATTAACTCCCTTTACTGTCTTTCCGTCTTTGACATCTAAACAAGGTATTATACGTTTTGCCAGCATTATCGTTGTTTATTAAAGTTTTCTAAATCAGACAATGATATAAATCCTTCATATATTGCTTTCCCTACAATCACCTCCGGTAGATTTATGGCTTCGAGAGCTTCAATATCTGCCATCGAACCAACACCACCACTTGCAATTAAATATATGCCGTCCACTTTTTCTGTTATCTCTTTATATAAAGCTGTTGAAGTGCCACCGAGCATTCCATCGCATTGAATATCAGTGCTTATAACCTTTGTTATTCCTCGTGCGACATACTCACTAATAAATGGTATTATATCCTTTCCACTATCTTCAGCCCAGCCACTCACCGCAATTTTACCATTATTTGAATCGGCTCCAAGTATTATTTTTTTGCCTCCATATTTTTCTATCCATCGGATAAACAAATCCGGGTTTTTCACTGCGATGCTGCCTCCTGTAATCATTGATGCGCCACATTCAAAAGCAATTTTTATATCTTCATCGCTCTTCAATCCTCCACCAAAATCAACGACGAGTGAAGTCTTGCCGGCGATTGAATCTAAAATTTTATAATTCACTATGTGTTGAGATGACGCACCATCTAAATCGACTAAATGAAGACGTGAGCAACCACAATCTTCAAATTGGCGAGCTACTTCCAGTGGCGACTCATTATACACTTTCTTCTTCCCATAATCGCCCTGAGAAAGCCTCACACATTTTCCTTCGATTATATCTATTGCGGGTACTATCTCAATCATAATTCTATAAATCTTTTTAATATAATTTCGCCCACCTCACCACTTTTCTCGGGGTGAAATTGTGTGGCATAAAAATTATCTTTTTTCAATGCCGCACTGAATGGATTGATATAATCAGTAGTGGCTATAGTGTCTTTACATATCCCGGCATAGTAGCTATGAACATAATACACAAATGCCTCATTGAGCTGTGGGGTAAATATTCTAGTGTCTTCAGTGTGTATTGTGTTCCAGCCCATGTGTGGAATTTTCATATCTTTATTAATGCTCTCAAAGCGACTGACATCGGTATCAAATATTCCTAGACAATCTACATTCCCTTCCTCTGAATGCTTGCACATAAGTTGCAAACCAACACATATTCCTAATACAGGCTGTGTCAGATTACATATCACCTTGTCGAGCCCTTTATTTCTGAGATAATTCATTGCACTCGAGGCCTCGCCAACTCCCGGAAAAATAACTTTATCGGCTCTACTCAAGATTTCTACATCATCGGTCAATACCCCCTCGACACCTATACGCTTTAGCGCACATTGCACAGAGAATATATTTCCGGCATTATATTTTACGATTGCAAGCATACACAATTTACTATTAGATAATTACGCAAACACCACAGTTTTGTTTTTATATGCCAACACTTTTCGCTGAATATGCTTCTCAACAGCACGCGAAAGGACAATCTTTTCAAGGTCTCGTCCTTTATGAATCAAGTCGGCAACCGTGTCTTTATGAGTAATTCTAACTATATCTTGCTCGATAATAGGACCGGCATCAAGCTCAGTGGTTACATAGTGGCTTGTAGCACCAATTAATTTAACACCTCTTTCATAAGCGGCATGGTAAGGTTTTGCCCCCACAAATGCAGGCAAGAAAGAATGGTGGATATTTATTATTTTATTAGGATAACGATGTATGAAATCTTCAGAAAGCACTTGCATATATCGAGCCAATACAATAAAATCTATATTATATTTTTCGAGTAATTCAAATTCTTTTGCTTCTTGCTCTACTTTATTATCCTTTGTTATATTTATTACCTCAAAAGGTATATTAAATTGCCGACTCACATCTTGTAAATCGGTATGATTACTTATTATTAATGGAATCTCTACCTCCCAATCACCTGCAGTGTAACGAGCTAATATATCGTACAAACAATGCGACATTTTAGATACAAATATCGCCATACGCTGTGGACGATCTGTGAAATTAATTCGATACTCCATATTGTAACGCTGTGCATATAGTGTATTAAAATAATCATTGATCTTCTCTTTAGGAATTATAAATTTATCAAGATCCCACTCCACACGCATATAGAAAACACTATTCACTCTATCTACATATTGATCTAGGTATAAAATATTACCTCCATTTGTATTAATAAATTCTGTAATCACCGCAATGATACCTTGTTGGTCAGGACAATGCATTAAAAGAACTGCATTATTATGTGTAGATTTTGTCATTTCTTCAATTTTGTTATTTGACTCACAAAGATAATCCAAATATTACATTATGTCAATAAATAAGGCACATTATCTGATTTTTTACAAGTAAAATGATACTTTTTCAATCAATTTATAAAATATACCAACTCCCATTTATCTTTATGTGCATATATATCTATTACATTTTTTATCAATACTTATTGCTGTTTTATGTGTTTATTGTAGTAACTTAGCATTGTAAAACAAGATAACATATATCCAATGGAGCAAGACATCAAAAAACAAATAGAATCTTTACGCAAAGAATTAGATGGGCATAACTATAATTATTATGTTCTTAATATGCCTACAATCTCTGATTTTGATTTCGACGCAAAACTAAAAGAGCTGCAATTGCTTGAAGACAATAATCCTCAATATTTCGATCCTTACTCTCCCACTCAAAGAGTAGGAAGTGATATTAATAAAGCTTTTAAACAGATTATTCACGAGCGTCCTATGATGTCGCTTGCCAACACTTACTCGATCGAAGAGGTCGAAGATTTCTTGAATCGCACTAAAAAAGAACTTCAAAGCGAAGACTTTGAAATTGTAGGCGAAATGAAATTTGATGGCACTTCTATCTCTTTAACCTACGAGAATGGACGATTGGTGCGGGCTGTTACTCGAGGAGATGGAACTAAAGGTGATGATGTTACTGCTAACGTTTTGACTATACGAAGTATCCCTTTGCAATTACCCGAAGGCAACTACCCCGATAAATTTGAGGTAAGAGGCGAGATACTTATGCCGTGGAGTGTCTTTGATGAGCTTAATCGTGAACGTGAATTTAACGAAGAACCTCTATTTGCAAACCCTCGTAATGCGGCGTCGGGCACTTTAAAAATGCAAAATTCAGCCGAAGTAGCAAAACGTAATCTTGATGCTTATATCTATTATTTGCTCGGAGATAATCTGCCATTCGACAACCATTACGATAATATGCTTGCCGCTAAATCTTGGGGGTTCAAAGTGTCTTCGTCAATGACTATTTTAAAATCGATTGAAGATGCTCTCAATTTCATTAACAGCTGGGACACGGAACGAAAAAAACTCCCTATCGCTACCGACGGACTAGTGTTTAAAGTAAACTCGCTAAGACAACAACGCAACATCGGAGCTACTGCAAAATCTCCAAAGTGGGCAGTTGCTTATAAATTCCAGCCCGAAAGAGCCTCTACTAAATTAAAATTTGTATCATTTGAAACTGGCAGAATGGGTATTATTACTCCGGTTGCCAATCTTGAGCCGGTGTTACTGTCGGGGACTATTGTAAAACGCGCCTCTCTTCATAATGAAGATATTATTAATAATCTTGGAATTTACGAAGGCGATTATCTATTTGTTGAAAAAGGAGGTGAGATAATTCCTAAAATTGTGGGAGTCGATATTGACAAACGTAAGAATGGCTCAATCCCAATAAAATTTGTTACCACTTGCCCTGTGTGTGGCACTCCATTAATAAGAATCGAGGGCGAAGCCGCTTGGTGTTGTCCTAATAAATATCACTGTCGACCTCAAATCACCGGCAAGATTGAGCATTTTGTAGGTCGTAGAATGATGAATATTGATGGAATAGGCGAAGAACTGGCAGAACAATTATTCACCGCAGGACTTGTCGAAAACATTGCCGACATTTACGACCTCACCGAAGAGAAGATGCTTACACTCGACCGTTTCGGCGAGAAATCTGCCCAACGAATTATGAAAGGTATCGCCGAATCTCGAAATGTACCTTTTGAACGTGTCATTTTTGCCCTATCAATCCCATACGTTGGCGAGACTGTTGCTAAGAAGCTGGCTCTAGGTGTCAATAATATCGACCGATTAATGGAAATGAATGCCGAAGAATTAGCCTCAATCGATGAGATAGGAGTAAAAATTGCCGAAAGCATTATTGATTATTTCGCTGTGCCTATCAATCGTGTCATTATCGAACGCCTTAAAATTGCCGGGTTGCAAATGTCGCTCTCTGAAGAAGCAACTCAAAAAAAATCGCAACGATTGAGTGGTATGTCTTTTGTGATAAGTGGAGTGTTCAATCTTCACTCGCGCGATGAATACAAAAAAATGATAGAAGACCATGCAGGCAAAAATGTAGGATCAATATCGGCAAAGACTAATTATGTTCTTGCCGGAGATAATATGGGACCGGCAAAATTAGAAAAAGCACAGAAACTTAGTATTCCAATCATTGACGAGACTAAGTTTCTTAAAATGATTGATGAAGAATAATTATATCTATTGAAATGTACGAACCTTTAGCTGAAAGAATGCGACCTAAGTCGCTCGACGATTATATAGGACAAAAACATCTTGTTGGCGACGGAGCTATCATTCGCCGTATGATAGAAGTTGGTAATATATCTTCTTTTATCCTTTGGGGCCCTCCGGGCGTTGGGAAAACCACTCTTGCCAAGATCATTGCAGAGCAAATAAAAGTCCCTTTCTACACACTATCGGCTGTAACTTCGGGTGTAAAAGAAGTTCGCGAAGTTCTCGACCGTTGCAAAGCCGACGCTCGAAGTGTTTTTGCAAAAGGTCGACCTATACTATTCATCGATGAAATTCATCGTTTCAATAAGTCGCAACAAGATTCTCTTCTTGGCGCAGTAGAAACCGGAACTGTTACTCTTATAGGCGCAACCACCGAAAACCCATCGTTTGAAGTAATACGTCCTTTGCTTTCACGCACTCAAGTGTATGTACTCAAATCTCTTGAAGATGAAGATTTATTAGAGCTCCTTAATCGAGCTGTCTCAACCGACGATATGTTTAAATCTCGCGAGGTGAAAATCGAATCGACAGATGCTCTTCTACGCTATTCGGGAGGCGATGCTCGCAAATTACTAAACATATTAGACCTAATTATGCAGTCGGTTAAAGGCACCGAGCCTTTCATAATCAACGACGAGATTGTTACAAGCAGGTTACAAGAGAATCCTGCTGCCTTCGACAAGAATGGAGAATTGCACTATGATATTATATCAGCTTTCATTAAATCGGTGAGAGGAAGCGACCCCGATGCTGCAATATACTGGCTTGCCCGACTAATTGCCGGTGGCGAAGATCCTAAATTTATAGCTCGGCGACTAGTAATTTTAGCCGGCGAAGATATTGGGCTGGCTAACCCAAATGCGTTGTTGCTTGCTAATTCTACATTTGATGCCCTCACTAAGATTGGCTGGCCTGAAGGACGTATTATACTTTCTGAATGCACTATATATCTCGCCACTTCACCTAAAAGTAATTCGGCTTACCTTGCAATTAATTCGGCGCTCCAATTAGTTGAGAAGACCGGAAATATTCCTGTCCCTTTGCATCTACGCAATGCACCGACTAAATTAATGTCTAATCTAGGATACGGCGATGGCTACAAATATGCTCACGACTATCCCGGAAATTTTGTAATTCAACAATTTATGCCTCAAGAAATAGGACACCCTACCCTGTGGAATCCCGGCAAAAACCCAACTGAAGCTAAATTATACGAACGACATTATCGAAACTGGCACCCTGATGATGAGAATAAAGAATAAAATAAGTCGTGAATACCGCTAAATGCAAGTATTCACGACTTTTTAAATTATTTGAATTATGAATTTCTAATTTATAAAATACCTTGTCCCATCATTGCATGAGCTACTTTCATAAATCCTGCGATATTTGCGCCCTTCATATAGTTGATGTAACCATCTTTTTCAGTACCATATTTTACACATTGTACATGAATATCATTCATAATACCATGTAATTTTTCATCAACTTCTACCTCCGACCATGATAGATGCATTGCATTTTGACTCATTTCAAGTCCCGATGTTGCTACCCCTCCAGCATTAACTGCCTTTCCGGGACCATACATTATTTTCGCTGCAATAAAGGTGTCGATTGCTTCGGGAGTACAACCCATATTTGATACTTCACCTACACAGAATACTTTATTGTTAACAATATTGTCGGCATCTTCTTTGCTTACTTCATTCTGCGTTGCACATGGCATTGCAATATCTACTTTTACTTCCCATGGACGACGACCTGCATAGAATGTTGCATTGGGATATTTCTTTGCATAAGGGGCTACTATATCTTCGCCACTCGAACGCAACTGCAACATAAAATCAATCTTTTCGCCTGAGATTCCTTCCGGATCATATACATATCCATCCGGTCCTGAGATAGTAACTACTTTTGCCCCTAGCTCGGTGGCTTTTGTTACAGCACCCCATGCCACATTTCCAAAACCTGAAACTGCAACAGTCTTGCCGGCAAATGATTCGCCCTTAGTCTTAAGCATATTTTGTACAAAATAGCATGCTCCAAATCCCGTAGCTTCGGGGCGTATCTTTGAGCCACCAAACTCTAAGCCTTTCCCTGTGAATGTTCCGGTATGCTCTTGTGCTAGCTTTTTATACATTCCATACATATATCCTACTTCACGACCTCCAACGCCTATATCTCCGGCAGGAACATCTTTGTCGGGTCCTAAATTACGCCATAACTCAAGAATAAATGCTTGGCAGAATCTCATAATTTCTTTATCCGATTTCCCTCGAGGACTAAAGTCTGATCCACCTTTACCACCACCCATTGGTAATGTCGTAAGGGCATTCTTAAATGTCTGCTCGAAACCTAAGAATTTCAATATTGATAGATTCACAGATGCGTGGAAACGTATTCCGCCTTTATATGGACCTATCGCATTATTAAATTGTACTCTATAACCTATATTTGTTTGAACTTCTCCCTTATCATCAAGCCACGTTACTCTAAAGGTGAATATGCGGTCGGGCTCGACCATTCTTTCTACTATTTTTGCCTTTTCAAATTCAGGATGTTGATTATAAACGTCTTGGACTGAAAGTAAAACCTCTTTTACAGCTTGCAAATACTCCTTTTCTCCGGGATGTTTTGCCTCTAAATTGCTTAGAACTTCATTTACATTCATATCAATAAAAGTTTAAATGGTATTATATTATTATATTTTGAATATGCCGTAGTATCATTTTGCCACAATATCTACCATGATATTCCAATTTAAGTGTATCTTTCACTCAAAGAGGCGTATCTTAAGCACAAACCACTTACAAATTGATACCGCTTCAATTCTTATGCAAATATAAACTATTTTTGTTATTTCAAATTATTTTATCGAAAAAACTTTCATTTTTTTTACCAATATTATTATTAAAGCATTTACGCAAATGATATCACCATTCGCCAACTAGACTACTCAATTAAAGTAAGGCTCTCAATAATAATAATTAATTGAATAAATATTTATTACAGACTAGCAAGTCTTAAAAAAATTTCCGTATGTTTGTATCTACATTACTATTTAAATTTCAATCTTGATGAAATTATTTGAAGGACATAGATTAGCTTCTCACAAGATTAAACGCCGTTATAGATTGGCGTTTCAGAGCGAAAACACCCTAAACGAACTTTGGAGTGTTAAGCTCACTCGGATAAAAGTTACTGTCGTAATAATTATAATCATTCTATCTCTCGTCGCTCTAATATCCACAATAATAGTAAGCACACCACTTAAAACATTATTACCCGGATACCTAAAAAGCGAGCAACGCAACGAATATATACTTAACAGCCTTAAGCTCGATTCTCTCGAACAGGAAATTAGCTCAAAAGCACTATATTTCAACAATCTCCATGATATATTGAATGATAATATTAAAGCAAGCAATATTAATAAATCAATCGATTCTATCTATAATGGTACACCCACCGACTCTTTACTTAAGCCATCAGCTATCGAAAAAGAATTTATTAAGCAATATGATGATGAAGAAAAATTCAACCTATCTATCCTAGCACCTCTTGCTGCCGAAGGTATAGTGTTTGCCTGCCCAATAGATGGAACGGTTAAGACTACCGACAATGCCAATAATAAAGATGGAATAATAATTGAAACCAAACAAAATAAAGAAGTCGCTAGTATTTATGATGGCGTAATAATTTCGGTTAACGAATCGATCAATAATGCTATTGAAATAATTATACAGCACCCTAATGGATTTATATCAAAATATTATAACATATCATCGTGCTATATAGCTAAAGGTGATAAAGTTACAGCAGGGCAACGCATAGCAATCATTAAAGAGAACAATCTGGGATTAGAAATTTGGCATGACGGAAGTGCAGTTAATCCAAAAGAGTACATAACTTTCTGATTTTTTATATGTTCTAACTTTCATAACCAAGATTATTCTCGTATTTTTGCATTTTGTTTAAAATATAGATACGTGAATAATATAAAAAATATAGCAATACTTGGGAGTACAGGATCTATCGGCCGACAGACGCTTGATATTATCTCTGAATACCCCTCTCTTTTCTATCCTTATCTTATTACCGCCAATTCAAGCATCGATTTGCTCATTTCTCAAGCCATTAAATACAAGCCTAAACACGTAATAATTGCCAACGAAAGTTATTATCAGCAACTTAAAGATGCACTTCACGAATATCCGATAAAGGTTGAGGCTGGAGCAAAAGCTATCGCCGAAGCGGTAAAAGACAGTCAGCTCGACACCATAGTAACAGCAATGGTCGGATATAGTGGATTAGAACCAACAATCAACGCTATAAAAGAAGGAAAGACTATTGCGCTGGCAAATAAAGAGACATTAGTAGTAGCCGGAGAGCTAATAACAAATATGCTCAAACGCTCTAAGTCGAAGATTTACCCGGTAGATTCGGAACATTCAGCAATTTTCCAATCTCTTGTCGGTGAATCGCACGATAGTATTTCAAAAATCATATTGACAGCCTCAGGCGGACCTTTCCGCACATGGAATATTAACGATATGGCAAAAATCACTAAAGCCGATGCTCTTAACCACCCAAATTGGAAAATGGGAGCAAAGATTACCATTGATTCTGCCACAATGATGAATAAAGGCTTTGAGGTGATAGAAGCCAAATGGCTGTTTGATGTCGACGCTAAAGATATTGAAGTGGTAGTACACCCTCAATCTATTGTGCATTCGATGGTACAATTTGTCGACGGCTCAATTAAAGCTCAATGGGGACTGCCGGATATGCACCTACCTATTAGATATGCACTTGGCTTTCCTACTCGATTAGCGTCTAATTGCGCTAAACTCAAAGTATCGGATTATTCAAATCTCACATTTGAGTCGCCCGACTTTAATAAATTCCCTATGCTGAGTATGGCATTCGATGTTATAGCGAAAGGCGGAAACATTCCATGCGCACTTAATGCCGCAAATGAAATAGCAGTAGCTGCATTTCTTGACGAGCGCATAAGCTATATTCAGATCCCACAAATAGTAGAGAATGCCGTTAATCATACCGATTATATCAGCAACCCTCAATACGACGACCTAGTAATAACAAATAAATTGACGAGACAATACACTTCGTCGCTTTTAAAATAACGACAATAACAATTAATGGAAACTTTTTTAATTAAAGCAGTACAGCTAATGCTGGCGTTTGCGATATTAGTAACATTTCACGAATTTGGACATTATCTTTTTTCTAGAATTTTTGGAGTGAGAGTAGAAAAATTTTATCTTTTCTTTAATCCGTGGTTCACTCTATTTAAATACAAGCCCAAAAGAAAAGACAATAATCCCAACAAATCTTCGTGGAGAGATACCGAATATGGTATTGGCTGGCTTCCTCTTGGTGGTTACGTTAAAATTGCCGGAATGATTGATGAATCGATGGATAAAGAGCAAATGCAAAAGCCTGCACAGCCGTGGGAATTTCGTTCTAAGCCTGCTCTTCAACGATTATTAATAATGGTAGCCGGAGTGGTTTTCAATTTCATCTTGGCTATTATTATATACGCATCAATCGTATTCTCGTGGGGCGAGGAATTTATTCGTTTTAGAGATGCTACACAAGGGATGGAATATAGCGAAGCTGCCCATAATGTAGGCTTTCAAGATGGCGATATTCCATTATTTGCCGATGGCGATATTCTTGAATATCCTTCAAACGACGTAATGCTGAAAATGGTTATGGCTAAGCAAGTAAATGTACTTCGCAACAGCAACGACACCGTAAGCATCAACATCCCCGAAGACTTTGCTTTCAGAATCGAAAACGAGACTAGAGATAATAAATTCTTTATGTACTACTCAATACCGGTCGTTGTATCTGAGATTGAAAAAGGAAAAGGTGCCGCCGAAGCCGGGCTATTAAAAGGCGACCAGATTGTCTCTGTTAATAACACACCGACTGCATCTTTCTCTAAATTCACTAAAGAACTAATGGCTCATAAAGGAGAAACTGTAGGCATTCAATATCTTCGCAACAATAAATTACAAAATTCTGATATAAAGATTTCAGAAGGCGGTAAAATCGGTATAATGCTAACCCCAATCAGCGATATTTATCCGGTTGAATACGTTAAATATTCATTCTTAGAGTCAATACCTCGCGGAATCGAAATGGGCGTGGATAAACTTGTAGGATATGTGAGCCAGATGAAACTAATTTTCACTAAAGAAGGCGCACAAAGCATTGGCGGATTTGGTGCTATCGGAAACATTTTCCCCGAGACATGGGATTGGTTGCAATTTTGGAATATAACTGCTTTCCTTTCAGTAATACTTGCATTTATGAACATATTACCAATACCTGCACTAGATGGCGGACACGTATTTTTCCTTTTATACGAAATTATAACTCGCCGCCAACCTAGCGAAAAATTCTTAGAATATGCGCAAATGGCAGGAATGGCATTTCTATTTGCACTATTAATCTACGCTAATGGTAACGACATCTATCGTTTCTTCTTTAAATAACTCGACAATGATATATAAAAAAATAACTCTAAAAAAAGGTAAAGAAGAATCTCTTCTACGCTTCCACCCATGGGTATTCTCGGGCGCAATTGCACATATTGAGAATGGCATAGAAGAAGGCGACTTAGTATCTGTATACACTGCCGACTCTCGTTGCATCGGTAATGGTTACTATCAGATTGGTAGTATCGCAGTGAGAATACTCACATTCTCTGAAGACGAAATTAATCAAGATTTCTTTTCAAAGCGTATTACTGAAGCATATAAAATGCGCAAAAGCATTGGGCTGATTAGAGAAGATAATAATGCTTTTCGCCTTGTACATGGCGAAGGTGATTTCCTCCCCGGACTTGTTATTGATGTATATGGAAATACAGCTGTCGTCCAAGCTCACGCTCCAGGAATGCACTTTGCTCGTCATCTAATTGCTAAAGCTCTAGTCGCTCTAAGCGATGCTAATATTAAAAATGTATATTACAAATCAGAGACTACACTCCCTTATAAAGCCCAATTAGATCCTCAGAACGACTACATTATTGGTAGCTTTGAGACTAATATAGCTATCGAAAATGGGCTAAAATTCCACGTCGACTGGCTCAAAGGACAGAAAACAGGATTCTTTGTCGACCAACGTGATAATCGCTCGCTACTCGAAAAATATTCTAACGGACGCAACGTACTGAATATGTTCTGCTACACCGGTGGATTTTCGTTTTATGCAATGCGCGGCGGAGCTAATCTCGTTCACTCGGTCGACAGCTCGGCAAAAGCTATACAGCTCACTAAAGATAACGTAGAGCTGAATTTCCCTTCCGACAGCCGACACGAAGCATTTGCCGAAGATGCATTTAAATTTTTAAACGACATCGACAATAAATACGACTTGATTATTTTAGACCCTCCGGCTTTTGCAAAGCATAAAAGCGCACTTAGAAATGCACTTATTGGATATCGTAAACTAAATGCTAAAGCATTTGAAAAAATTAAATCGGGTGGAATTATATTCACATTCTCGTGTTCTCAAGCTGTTTCGAGAGAACAATTTCGCTTAGCAGTATTCAGTGCCGCAGCTCAATCGAAACGCAAAGTAAGGATTCTACACCAACTCACACAACCAAGCGACCACCCTATTAATATATATCACCCCGAAGGTGAATATCTTAAAGGATTAGTCCTATATGTAGAATAATTTCAATATATTAAATATGAAAAAAACATTTATAATGGCAGGTATCATTGCACTAGCTTCATCGAATATGACTAATGCCGCAAATTCAAAATTAAACTATCATGCCGACAGTTTCGCCGACATAGAAGTATTACGCTACGATGTACCCGGATTTGACAAGCTTTCGCTGAATCAAAAGAAACTTATATATTTTCTTACCGAGGCAGCTATTCAAGGACGCGACATTCTAACCGACCAGAACGGTAAATATAATATTGCTCTTCGCTCAACACTAGAAGCAATATATACAAATTATAAAGGAGATAAAAAAAATCCCGACTATCTTGGATTAGAGAAATACCTTAAACAAGTGTGGTTTGCCAATGGTATTCATCACCACTACAGTATGGACAAATTCAAGCCCGATTTTTCTCAAAAATTCTTTGAAGCTCAGATTAAGAAATTATCTAACGATAAATTACCGCTGGCTGAAGGCGAGAATGTTAAAGATTTAGTCGCTACTCTTAGCCGTGTAATCTTCGACCCCGATTTTATGAATAAGCGACTTAATCAAGCCAAAGGAGCTGATATTATTCTTACATCGGCAAATAATTTCTACCAAGACGTTAACCAAAAAGAAGTTGAAGACTTCTATAATGCCCTTAAAAAGCCTAACGATAGCACTCCTGTTTCTTACGGGCTTAATTCTCAAGTAGTAAAAAAAGATGGGAAGATAGTCGAAAAGGTATATCGTATCAACGGTATGTACTCACCGGCGATTGAAAAAATAGTCTTTTGGCTAAACAAAGCAAAAGAAGTTGCTGAAAATGAAGTACAAAAAGAGACTATCAATAAATTAATTGAATATTACACTACCGGCGATTTAAAAACATTCGACGATTACTCAATCCTTTGGGCTAAAGACACAAAAAGCCAAGTAGACTTTGTTAACGGATTTATTGAATCATACGGAGACCCTCTCGGTATGAAAGGCTCATGGGAATCGATAGTTAACTTTAAAAACCTTGAAGCATCTCACCGTACAGAAATAATTAGCAGCAATGCTCAATGGTTTGAAGACAACTCGCCGGTCGATGCTCGTTTTAAGAAAGATAAAGTGAAAGGCGTTTCGGCTAAAGTTATTACTGCGTGTATACTTGCCGGCGATGCTTATCCTGCTACTCCAATTGGAATTAATCTCCCTAATGCAAACTGGATTAGAGCAACATATGGCTCTAAATCGGTAACTATTGAAAATATTACAGATGCCTACGACCAAGCTTCTCATGGAAACGGGTTCAACGAAGAATTTGTACTCGAAGCTAAAGATCGCGAACTAATGGATAAATATCTGTTTATTACCGATAACCTTCACACCGACCTTCACGAGTGCCTAGGTCATGGATCAGGAAAGCTACTTGACGGAGTCGATTCAGATGCTCTTAAATCTTATGGTTCTACACTCGAAGAAACTCGTGCCGACCTTTTCGCCCTTTATTATCTTGCCGACCCTAAACTAATCGAGCTAGGTCTGCTAAGCAATAAAGACGCATACAAAGCCGAATATTACAAATATATTCTCAATGGACTAATGACACAACTTATGAGAATAGAGCCGGGAAAAGACATCGAAGAATCTCATATGCGTAATCGCAAACTCATCGCCGAATGGGTTTATGAAAAGGGCGCTAAAGATAATGTCATTGAATATGTAAAGAAAAATGGCAAAACTTATTTAAAAATAAACGATTATAATAAGCTGCGCGAGCTATTTGGAAAATTACTTGCCGAGATTCAAAGAATTAAATCGGAAGGCGACTATGAAGCAGGCAAGAATATTGTGGAAGAATATGCTGTAAAAGTTGACCAAAACATTCACAAAGAGATTCTCGAACGATATGCAAAACTAAATATCGCTCCATATAAAGGCTTTGTAAATCCAGTTTACACTGCCGTAATGGATAAAAACGGAAATATTCAAGACATCACTCTCGACTACACCGAAGGCTATGCCGAGCAGATGTTGCGTTACTCTAAAGATTACTCTCCTCTCACAAAATAACAGAGAATTAAGAGCTATTAAGAAGCCTTCCACAAATATGGAAGGCTTCTTTCGTTTGTTATTATAAGTTGATATATTATCTTTGCATGTATGAAAGAGACTTTGAAAGAAATAAAACATTTGTTTTTCACATATCGCAATGGAATTATCGCCGACACACTAAGAGCCAATGGCGATAATCATAAAATAATATTCGGACTTAATCTCCCTCAAATAGTTGAGATTGCGTCTAAATTTGAAAAAAATGCAACGCTGGCAAATGAGCTTTGGACAAACGCCACATCGCGCGAAAGCCAGCTGATTGCCCCGCTATTATATCCCATCGACGAGTTTAATAAAGAAATTGCATTACAGTGGATTGACAGCATTCCAAGCCCCGAAGTAGCAGATATACTATGCCATAAGCTATTGCGATATACCACCTATGCAAGCCAATTATTTTCAGAGCTGGCACACACCGACGACCGAATGAAACAATACACAGCACTTCGTCTGGCATTGAACCTCATAACGATTGGCAAAGAAATAGACATAACAATATTATCATCTTTAGAGCCTAAAGATAATAGATGCAAATCTATCATTACTGCTATTAACGATGCACTAGATTTTAATTTGCATTAGTTTAAATAAGATAAGCTACTTTAGAAATAAAAAATAAAGTAAACTTGTTTTTTTCTCCACGCATTTACATTATCTTTGCAAGAGACAAGAAAAAACATATATGGTAGAAGATAAATTAAAAATAGCAGCTAAGGCAAAATTTATGTCATATCTTGAGGGGAAAAAGCTACGCAAAACCCCTGAAAGGTTTGCTATCCTTGACAAGATATATTCTACCAACGACCATTTTGATATCGAATCGCTCTACTTATCGCTGGAAGAAGATTCATATCATGTAAGCCTTGCGACAGTATACAATACCATCGACCTCCTTTGCGAATGCGGACTGGTGAGAAAACACCAATTTGGCAATCAACAAGCCCAATATGAGAAAGTGGGAGCAACCATCAACCACCACCATCTCATCTGCACCGAATGTGGCAAAATCAAAGAAGTGAAAGACCCTGAATTTCTTGGATACATGAATTCTAAGAAATATAATGCATTTACTATTTCTTATTTCACACTTTATGTATATGGTATTTGCAATAACTGCTTACGAAAAATTAAACGAAGCAATGCTTCTGATAAAAATAAAATATCTCATATTAAATAATAACAGAGCTAATTACAATTATGAAAGTTGATGTTCTACTCGGATTACAATGGGGCGACGAAGGAAAAGGCAAAGTAGTCGATGTCCTTACTCCTCGTTATGATGTTGTTGCTAGGTTTCAAGGCGGACCTAACGCCGGACATACTCTTGAATTTGAGGGTAAAAAATATGTACTAAGGTCTATACCTTCAGGTATATTCCAACACGGACAAGTTAATATAATCGGCAACGGTGTTGTCCTCGACCCTGTCCTTTTCAAAGAAGAAGCCGATTCGCTTGAAAAAAGTGGTATTGATATTAAGAAAATCTTGAAAATATCAAAGAAGGCTCATCTAATTATGCCTACTCATCGCATCCTTGATGCCGCAAATGAGAAATTAAAAGGCGACGCTAAGATTGGAACCACCGGTAAAGGTATCGGACCTACATATACCGATAAAATTAGCCGAAATGGACTAAGAATTGGAGATATTTTGAACGACTTTGAACCTAAATATAATGCAGCAAAAGCAAAGCATCTTACTCTGCTTAATGCTCTTGGATTCAATCCCGACCTTTCTGAAATCGAGCCTAAATGGATGGAAGCAATTGAATACATTAAGCAATACGAACTTATTGACAGCGAACACGTTATTAATAAACTTTTAGCAAACGAGAAGAGCGTGCTTTGCGAAGGCGCACAAGGCAGCTTGCTCGATGTCGACTTTGGATCTTATCCTTTTGTTACTTCTTCTAATACAGTATGCGCAGGGGCTTGTTCCGGACTCGGAGTTGCTCCAAATAAAATAGGTGAAGTTTTCGGAATTTTTAAAGCTTATTGCACTCGAGTTGGCAGTGGCCCCTTCCCAACCGAGTTACACGACGACACAGGCGCAAAATTAAGAGATATCGGGCATGAGTATGGAGCAGTTACCGGGCGCGAACGTCGCTGTGGCTGGATCGACCTTGTAGCTCTACGCTACACCATAATGCTAAATGGAGTTACTCAACTAATCATGATGAAAAGTGATGTTCTCGACAGCTTCGAGACAATTAAAGCATGCGTAGCTTACAATGTTAATGGCAAAGAAATAACCGACTTCCCTTTCTCCATCGAGAATAATGTAACTCCAATTTACAAAGAGTTAGAAGGCTGGAAGACTGATATGACACGATTTAAATGTGAAAATGAATTTCCTGCACAATTCAAAGAATATATTAAATTCCTAGAGAACGAGCTACAAGTACCTATTACAATAGTTTCTGTAGGACCGGATAGAGAACAAACTATTATTCGCAATAAATAATCATATTATGGCAAAGATAAAACCATTTAAAGGAGTAAGACCTCCTAAAGAACTTGTTACACAAGTTGCTTCACGTCCTTATGATGTTCTTAGCTCTGAGGAAGCTAGAAAAGAGGCTGAAGGCAATGAAAAATCACTTTATCACATTATTAAGCCCGAAATAGATTTCGCTAAAGGCACCGATGAACACGACGATAAAGTGTATAACAAAGCCGTTGAAAACTTTAACGCATTCCAACAGAATGGCTGGCTGGTACAAGACAACGAAGAACATTATTACATATATGCCCAGACTATGGACGGGCGAACTCAATATGGAATCGTTGTTGCGGCTAATGTCGACGACTATATGCAAGGGAGAATCAAAAAGCACGAACTCACTCGTCGCGACAAAGAGGAAGACCGTATGAAGCATGTAAGGATAAACAATGCAAATATCGAGCCTGTATTCTTTGCTTTCCCCGATAATGAGGAGCTTGAAAACATAATAAAAAAGGTTACGTCGGACTCGGCTGAATACGATTTTGTCGCTCCCGACGGATTCGGACACCATTTCTGGAAAATTGATGATAAAGATATGATTAATCGAATCACCGAGATTTTCGCCGGTATTCCTTATCTTTATATTGCCGACGGACACCACCGTACCGCAGCAGCAGCTCTCGTTGGAAACGAAAAAGCTAAAGCTAACCCAAACCATACCGGTAACGAAGAATATAACTACTTCCTTGCTGTGTGTTTCCCCGAGTCGCACCTTAAAATCATTGACTATAATCGTGTAGTTAAAGATTTAAACGGACTCACAAAAGAACAATTTATTAATAAAATTGGAGAGAATTTTATTGTCGAAGATAAAGGAACTGAAATTTATCACCCGGCTTCTCTACACAATTTTGCCCTTTATGTCGATGGCAGATGGTATTCGCTTACTGCTAAGCAAGGAACATTTAACGATAACGACCCAATTGGAGTGCTTGATGTTACTATTTCTTCAGATTTAATACTTCGCGACATACTTGGAATTCACGACCTTCGTAGCGACAAACGCATAGATTTCGTAGGTGGCATACGTGGACTTGGCGAGCTTAAAAAGCGCGTTGATAGTGGTGAAATGGCTATGGCTCTTGCACTATATCCTGTAAGTATGAAGCAATTAATTAATATTGCCGACACGGGTAACATAATGCCGCCTAAAACTACTTGGTTTGAGCCTAAACTTCGTTCTGGCTTAGTAATTCACAAACTAGAAGACTAAAGATTATTGACAATATTTTAAAACATTGAAAATAATATAATTGGAGAGTTTGTCAATTCTAAATAAGACTGACTCTCCTTTTTTTATTCATGATAGAAAACACAATATATATGAAAGAGCTAAAGTGTCCTAAATGCGGTAGCGTTTTTACTGTCGACGAAGCCGACTATGCAAGCATTGTTAGTCAAGTGAAAAATCTAGAATTCGACACAGAGATAAATAATCGCTTGTCGGAACTTCGCCAACAGACACTTACGCAACAAGCCGCCGAATCGCTTAAAGCCGAGAAACAATTCCAAAAAGAATTATCATCAAAAGAATTACTAATAAGTGAAAAATCTACCGAAATAGCTAAATTAACCGAGAAGCTAAACGGAATTTCTCAAGCAAAACAATTAGAGCTGAATATTGAATTATCTCACAAAGAAAAAGAAATTGCTGAATTAAAATCGGTCATCGAAAAGAACGACTCGGCTATAAAAATTGCAATCCTGCAAGAACAAGGTAAAGCACTACTTGATATTCAATCAAAAGAAAGTTTAATTGCCGAGCTGAAAAGCCGAATCGACTCACAAAAGAATGAAGCAACCATTCGCGAGAGCGGGATTAAAGAAAGTTACGAAATTCAACTTCGACAAAAACAAGATCAAGTAGATTACTACAAAGACCTTAAATCAAGAATGTCGACCAAAATGATTGGCGAGACCCTCGAAATCCATTGCAACACTGAATTTAATCGTATCCGCCCAATGTTTCCAAACGCATATTTCGAGAAAGATAACGATGCATCTGCCGGTAGTAAAGGCGACTTCATTTTTCGAGACTATGAAGATGGAATTGAATATCTTTCTATTATGTTCGAGATGAAAAATGAAATGGACGAGACAGCAACTAAACATCGTAACGAAGATTTCTTGAGAAAACTAAATGATGATAGAATTGCAAAGAAATGCGAATTTGCAGTGCTGGTCTCGCTACTTGAACCGGATAGTGAATTATACAACACAGGAATTGTTGATGTATCTCACCGTTTTCCTAAAATGTATGTAATTAGGCCGCAATTCTTTATACCGCTTATCACACTGTTAATACAAACTTCAAAGAAAAGTCTGGACTATAAAAAGGAATTAATAAAAGCCCAAAATCAATCTATCGACATAACAAACTTTGAAGGACAACTAAACGAATTCAGAGATAAATTTGGATACAACTACCGGCTTGCCAGCGAAAAATTCCATGCTGCCATTGCTGAAATTGACAAATCTATCGAGCATTTACAAAAAATCAAAAACGCTCTTATCGGTTCGGAAAATAATCTAAGATTAGCTAACGACAAAGCCGAAGGCCTGACAATTAGAAAACTCACAAAAGGAAATCCTACAATGAAAGCAAAATTTGACGAGCTAAATAATAATGACTAAAAATTAAAATGGTGCGTAATTTTATATTTACGCACCATTTCTCTAATATGTCTTTAGTGGAGGATAGAAAGCATCAGGAATATGTTCCAGCTTATAGTCGGTTGGGGTTCCTACTATTGTAATGATATCAAACTGAACTTCCATATCCAGATCCCAATAATTAATATAAGCATTTGCCGCACGAACTAGATTATGCTGTTTCTTCTTGTCTATCGAGTCGAGTGGATCTACATAATCCGAGCTTCGAGTTTTTACCTCTACGATAACAAGCCGCTGATGCAACTCGGCAACTACATCTATTTCTACTTTTCCACAGCTCCAGTTCTGCTCTCTTATAGTATAACCTTTTGTTATAAGATATTCTGCAGCTATCTTCTCACCTAGTTTACCAAATTCATTATGTAGTGCCATTATCGTAAAGATGTCTAAGTTTTATAAAAATAATGATTCGGGATATTCGCCTTTGCTGTGTAGCTCGGCAAATTTTGCTACTACTGCCGGGCGATCGGCGGCGTAAGTTACGCCAAACCATTTTGAGGTTGTGTCGAGTACCTTTACT
>JAQVCR010000024.1:21481-31663 GCA_028689665.1 Muribaculaceae bacterium | reverse complement strand
GATTCGCCGAGCGGGTTAGGCTCCGGAGAATCGGCTTTCATAGGATTTGCCGCGCACAGTGCAATTGCCAGCAGCAAAAAAGTAAGTAGTTTTCTCATCTCTAAAGTTGATTATTTATTTTAGTTTATTCTTTTTTCTAAATATACTTTTGAATAATCCATAATTAGTGATAACCATGCATACAGATTATTCAAAAGTTTTCAAATCTCAATCACTTTTAAAAGGTGATGAGTCTTTCTTACTTACTGTATCCGGCAAGATTAGAGTAGAGCATCAGCCAGCAATAAATAAAAATATGTGTATAAAAAATCATAGTGTAAGTGATGTCGGCGGGGAATCAAAAAAAATACAAATTTTGCCAAGCTACTCGATGCAAAAAAAACATTTATTATTATAAAACAATTACTATTCTGAATACAAAAACGAGTCTTAATAAAATGCGTTTTTAAATTATCCTCAAAAAAAATAAGAGCGCAAAAAAGATTCGTATGAAATAGATGAATTTGAATATAAAATCATTCAAAGTTATAAATAACAATTTTTGAGACCAAATTTTAGCATAATAAAAAAGTGTCAAATCGTACAAAAATGCATAAATGGCTCCATATGGTAAAAAAGATGCTTCAGGAGGCTGTAAACGGCATATTGAAAAAATACAAATGGCTCCATATGGAGCCATTTTTTACGAAATGAACAAATTTTCGAGTGCATATCTATAATTTCGTTCGTTATCGAAGCCAGAAGCTCTCGCAATTTCTAGATCTGAAGCATGAGGGTGCGACTTTTTGTACTTTTTAGCGTACTCGAGTCGGAATGTTTTAATCATAATATAGAAAGACCCATAATGAGTTTTAGCAATTTTAGAAACAAAAGAATGACTACAGTTAAGTAAATTGCTCACTTGATCGCGGTTAATATGCGGGTCGAGAAAAAATAATTAGTAAATTTTACTTTAAGAAGTAGCTTATGTAATTCTTCAATTTTAGCAGCCTCTTTATCGATTTTATCATCAATGTCATTATATAGCAAATCATCATCTTTAAGATTGCTCTTAATAATAAGATTTTCTTCTTGTTGTAAGATTCTTTCTTGAACAGAGCGGTTGCGTTGTGGGTGAAGAATAACAATAAGCAGAATGCTTTGCAATACCGTGAAAAGCACATCTGTGCCCGATTTCAATAATTTATTGTCGCAAAACATGATAAGCCAGACGAATATCATACCAACGAGTGGCACGAAAATAATACGCTGAGCAAAACGATAAGGGAAGTCTTCCCTGTTAGAGAATCCATCGCGGTGATAATTGTAGATAATCTGCTTCAGGTGAAGCAGGCTGGTAGTCAACAGCACCGTTGTGGCAATACCAATAATCGTTCCGGCAACAATAATATAGTTGGCGTAGGGGGCTAGGTAGTTTCCGCCCAGAGTAGCAATTGCAAACAAGAGAAAGAGGAATAGTATAGCTATTGCCAAAACCGACTTTTGTATAATCTTTATAGCTTTTGATTTGAAAAAATATCTTTGGAAAATAATAGAAAAACTTATTCCATAGAATATTACGCCCCATATACGAATAAATAGCCACACATCGGTCGACTCTGGAAAGAGCAGGTAAGGCACTTGCAACGCCGTGAGTATATAGGCAACAGCGACAAAACGACGTGCCGGATAGAAATAATATTCTTCACTGTCGAATGGTCTACACATGTGAAACCATCGAATCACACCACATAGCACAGCTGTGGTGACAAAAATAAGGCATGTATTATAATATAGGTGAGGCATAATGATTTTCTTTCTTGTAATTACAAAGATACTATATTTTTAATCATTTGCAATTTTTTATACTGCCATACAAATAATTAATTTATATAAACGGTATAGATATTACATAATTGCAATAAAAAAGCGAGGGATAGTATTGACAAAATTTAAATTTGATGTGCCGGTATATGGCGCATGTATGGTGCTATCTTTGCATCATAACAATTAATCTCTCTAAAGAAATGAAACGACAATTAGAAATACAATTTAGCCAAACGCAACCAACAGCCAAGAAAATAAGTGAAAAGACCGGCAATAAAATGGTTCAGGCCGCAGAATCGTCGACAATTTATTCGGCTCTGATATTAATAATAACCGTGCTTTTATATTTAAGTTAGAAGAAACACAAACGCACAAAGTATTTACCCTCGCCAAGGAAAAACGCACGCAGATAGTATGAATAAAAGTGGTATAGGCTAGCAAAAATCACTAGCTTTATAGAAAACTACCGGGTATCGGCTCGGTGGCTTTTTGTGGGGTGGTGCTTAGGGCTGTTTGGGCTAGGTCGATGTCCATCTCTACTTCTCCTTGCATTAGGAATTTGTTGCGGTTTGAGATTAGTTGGTTAAGTATTTCTTCGGCTTTTGTGCGGTCGTTGTCGATTATTAGAGTTGTGGCGCACAGCAGTCGCATTTTTGAGCTCATAAGTTTTTTGTAGACGGCTATATATTTTTTGAGTTCGTCGTCGTATAATTCTCTTGCTTTCTGGTTTTCTCCAACCATAAGATATAGAAAAACTAATTCGCATTTCACCTCAATGTTTAGCAATTTAATGATGTCTTTACTGTTTTGATATAGCTCTTCGTGCATCTGAATTGCCTTTTTCCAGTCTTTATTATCGAGAGGGATTGATGCTGTCATAATCATCACTGCTGCTTGAATGGCATCTTTAGGATTTAGCTTGCTAATCGGTTCAAACCATTGAGCGGGCATGTCTTTAATTCGAGTGCCTTGCTGAGCGAGTGCGTTGACACGTAGCTGTGTTATAAAAGCCCATTTGCTGTTAATATTTTTGTTTAGTTGAAGTATGTTCATACCGTCGTTGCTTACGCCACTAATTTTCAGAGGTATTCCGTTGATTAGTGCAAAAAGGTAACCAACGATAATAAATATTGCAAGTCCTGCAAAAATGATAGCGGGCATGTCGATGAATATCATTGCCAGAAGAGTGATGGTTGAGAATAATAAATTGGCTAGCACTCCGCCGATGTTGTACCACATTACTGAGATTTCGCTAATTGGGCGGTCGGGAGCAGTTAGCAGGCATTGTCCGCCTGTTCCTGCGATTCCAAACTTCTTGATGCGCAGTTTGTTGTTTTCTTTTATGATAGTGTATTTAAGGATACGGAAAGAGACGAATTTATATCCCGAAGCTAATCCACAGATAAGGTGTCCCAGCTCGTGTGTGATGACGTGAAAAAAGAAAGCAAATATCAGGAAAGCGATGTTTGACAGTGTAACAATTGCTAATTCGCTTATTTCGGTGCTGAAGAATTTGTTTAAGAATTTGCTTGCGCTGATGTCGGTGAAGATAAGTACGCCTAATGTGGCAATAGTAAAACCGCCTATTATACCTAATATAAATCCTCCGAATAATTTAAGTGCTTGTTTCATGATGCAAGAGCTAATGTTTAATGTGCAAAGATATTATATTTTCCAAGATTTCCCTAATATTTAGAGATTCTGTGTCGGGCATCTTGATAGTGCTTATGTTGTGTGGCAGACAGTGCGCTGTGGCAGGTAGCTGTTAATTATCTTATAATAATAAGAGAGTCGGAATATAAAACATTCCGACTCTCTTTGCGCAACCGTTCAGGTTGCAGTTTTTTAGGATTGTATTTTTATTTTACAAATTTAATCATTGAGCCATCGGCGAATACTACGATGTAAGCATCATCTGCACATTCTGCCATGTTGATAGATGTTGCGTTTTCGGCAGCTGCAATTAAAGCCCCGCCGGCATTGAATAGTTTAGCCGATGTAGTCTTTCCGAATACAACACACTTGCTGGCAGCATCGTAATAAGCCGCAGCGTTAGCGTTAATACCATCGACCGACGATCCCATCTCTACCATTACAGTATTAGATTCAGAAGTCTCTTTACCATCAATTACAGCGGTAACATTGTAAGCACCACTTGTAGCGTTGTTGATGGTGAATGTAGTCTCGGCGATGTCTTTAGCAACAATTGCTTTATCACGGTAGATAGTGTAAGTAGTTCCGTTTTCGGCTTTTTGAACAGCTTTTACTTTCTTTTCGTGAGCTTGAAGAGTAGCCGATATACGCCAGTTGTAGTCGAGAGAGCTACTCATTGATTTCAATGATTTCCACGATGTGTAAGAAGCCGATGCAGAAAGCAAGTTACCTTTACCGTCGACAGCCGGACCTTCGTCGCCAAGAAGAGGCTTGATACCACTTGCGTAAGTAATGTGGTAACCAATCTTTAGATCTTGAATGTTGGCAGTGATTCTGAAAGGAGTGTCAAGTCGAACCGTGTTCATACCATCTTTGATAGCAACAAGAGAATTAACGTCGACATCTTGTTCAAAAACGATGTTGTTGTTTTCGATGATAAGTACACTAGCGGTTTTGATTTCGGTTGTATATAATCCAAAAGAAATGTGAGTTATTACCGAATTTAGTTTTTCGGCAAGGTCTTCTTTAGTGTAATCTATTACGGCATAAGAAGTACGAGTACTCGAACCGGTCATTCCAACTCCGTAGCTAAGGCTTCCCACTTGATAAGTAAGTTCAGGTGATTCAGTGTTAGCTTTCCAGTTAAGAGTAATAGCTTTATCGTTCTTCACGGCACTAAGGTCGTAAGGAGCCGCGGCAAGTTGAGGAATAGTGTTAGTAACTACAATCTCTTGAGTTTTAGGAGATTCCAAAGAATTAGGATAAATAGCCGAAACGGCATATTCGTAAACGCCATAAGAAGATAAAGTCTCTTCAAAAGTCTTTTCCGGAGTTTCAGCGGCAAGTTCGTTGTTGCAATAAACACGGAAAGCGATAGGATCGTTGTTGACAGTTTTAGCAACCGGAGCAATGATTGAAATGTCGGCTTCAACGCCAAATTCGCGTTCGATCTCGTTTGCTTTGATGAGAGGCAAAGTAGAAACAGCATTTATTTGTCCGTCAGACAATTCAATAGATTTAGCATTAGATTCTTTGCCATCTCCTTTAGATGCCAATGCCGAGATAACTAAGTTGTAATTTTTATATGTAGAGTTAATAGTGCCTAAGTTCATCCAATTAGCGCCACCAGAAAGACTAACAACTGCGCCATTAGTAACAGCAGGACCTGCATCTAATACCAATGGGGTGATTTGTGCAGGTAGAGTCGCACTGTAAGCTATAATTAAATCGTCGGTTCCTGTGATAGCTACCGGAGTTTTAAGATTTAGCGAGTAGAACGTCAATGGAGTAATTGCGCTACCTTCGATTTCTTCCGAGGCAAGCAGAGTACCATCGGCTTTATAAACTTCTAGTTTTAAAGAAGGAAGAGCTGCACCGATAACAAATTTAATACTCTTGATAGAATATCCGGTATAAGCGGCGAGCTCGGTGGCAGTGAAGCGAGTGCCATATATAAGAGCCATTTCTTCCTCAAATCCGGCAGTGTAGCTTGCAACATTGTAGTGGCGAAGCTCGGCATCGGTGTTCCAATTAAATTTAACCGTTTTAGTCGCAGGATCGAAAGAGCTGTTTTCAAGTATCGGGGCGCGATATTCGCTAGGAAGACCTATTTTAATAGATTTGCTTATTTTGCTAGAAGTTTTAAGGTCTTTACCAATAGCTTCGACGCTGAATTCATAAGTGCCCGGCTCGTTAACTTCGTAATCTAGTTCGTTTTCTGTAGAGTTATCTACAATCGTATTATCATCTACCGATATCTTGTAGTGCGATAGTTCGGATAACGTGCTACCCTCGGCAGGAATAATATCGGCAGTCATCATCCAGTTTCCTACGATTCCACCCGAAGTAAGAGTTTTCCATGTAGGCTTAGAGTTCTTAAAGTTTGAAGAGCTAGGAGAAGAGACAGAGAACGAGTCGCCTTTACCTGTAATATTAGGCTTATTGTCGACGCTGATAGGTTTTGTTTTGCTAGTTTGCAAGCAATAAATACCATAAGCATAAGATTTGCCCGATTTAATAGTATAAGGAGTAGCAAGAGTAAATTTGACCCAGGTGTCGGCTTTAATAGAAGCGACAGCCTCGGCAGAAAGTGTTTCGGAATAAACGAACACATCGTCTTCCATAATGAAAAGCGTACCCCCTGTGATTGTAGCCTCTTTAAACGAAGTGTTGATAGCAGTTATTTGCGATCCGACAAAAGTGATAAGGTCGTTAGGCTCAAAAGAGTTTTTAATCCATACTTTAGTGTTGCTAGAAGCAGTACCCCCGATAGCGTTGCCATAAGTCTTGTTCGACCAAGTCAATTCGTTGTCGCTAGTGCGAAGTAGGGGAGCAGTCCACGCAACGTAGCAAGAAAGTTTGTCGGCAGTTACACTAATTGAAGAAGGAGCGGTGAAATAACTGTCAGCACTTTTCAGTGTCAAAGTTTTTTCAATCGAGCGGTAAGACTCGGTGCCATATACTGAATTTACAAAAAACTTATGTTCGCCATTAGGTTGGATTGTTTCGTATGTAGTCTCAGTGATAGGCGAATCATTTAATTTTTTGCCATCGCAAAACACATCATATCCTTCAGGAGCAACGTCAACGTTGTTTCTTAAGTTTGCAGTTACAAGGAAGCTGCCATCGGTGATATAATCCCACGTATTACCATCATAAGAATATTGACCCCCTTTAGGGTTAGGAACTTTATTCTTGATAGCTGCAAAATTCACGTTGCTGCCATGAACGATTTTCACGGCAATACGCACGTTTACGCCTTCTTTGATTTGATAAGGAGTATCAAAAACGATTCTGCGAGTAGTATTTTTCTTGAAGTCGGAAAGGTCGGTAACTTCTTTCATTGCCACTATACTCTCGTTTTCGTAAACAAAAGCAGTAACCGAAAGCACCGGGTTGTATTCAAAGTATGTAATAGCTTCGATAGTTTCGTTTACATAGTCTTTAAGATCGTCGGCAGTAAATATGCTGCCTACATAGATTTGACAAGGACCTTGTGGGTTGAATTTAATACCATCATCACCATTGTAGTCGTTGTTGTCGTGCCATTTGAGTTCTTTACTCGATTCCGGCGCATTCCAACTAAGGGATACATTGTTAAATGTATTCTCGCATATAAAAGTATGCGGAGCCCCATTTCCGGCATTTGCATTCAATGAGATGCAAGTGGCGATAAGCAATAATGCTCGACTTGTTAATTTGTAGAATTTTTTCATTTGTAGAAATTATGGATTAGTTAATTCTTTTAGCCTTTTGAACGCTTGATTTTTTCTTTCAATCTGACACATACGATGCACAAAATTATTAATATTTATAATAAGAACAAAGAAAAAAGTCAACAAAATGTTTAAAATTTGTGATAAAAGTATCGATTTGTATTTTTATGGTTTGTTTTGGTGCCAAATACGTTTTATGCGATATTATTTATTTGAAATAGATAATATCGCATAAAAAAAAGGGGGGGCTTTGAATTATAGCTGATTCGATCAGCTAAATTTTTTGGATAGATATTTCCTTACCGGTTCGTCATAAAATTTAAGGAACAGATAAGCCAGAGCAATGTTGAATAATACAATTGCTACTGCAATTACCCAGACATCGGCAAAAGTGTATTTATTATTCCATACCAACGAGTAGAATAAATACATTGATGGATAGTGTATTAGATATAGAGGATAGGACAAATTGCCTAAGAAGCTGCAAAATTTAGTCATAAGTGAGCCTATGTGCTTTGCCGAAGCTGCAAAATATAATATTGCCGGGAAAAAGACAACTACACACGCCGTGTCGTAAATTGCATTTATCCACGTAGCACTTTCGCCTCCCAGATGAGGCATAAAGACTATTATTCCAATTCCTAAGCTGGAAATGATAAAAGCTCCTTTAGCCCAACGCATAGGTTTGATAATCCTAGAGATAAGCAACCCTGCCGAATATGAAAAGGTAACCCTCAACATACCACCATAAAATTGATTTCCGGCTAAGCTCCACCCTTCGCCTATATGCCCGTATCCGGCTTTAGTTAAGGCATACCAGCATAGCACGCCTCCTGTGAGAGCTACAAAGACAGCTAACACTTTGGTAGGTAATCGTCGAAGGAAAATGGCATATAAAATGTTGGCAATATACTCAAAGAATAACGACCACGACGGTCCGTTAAGCGGAAACATTTCCCCATAGCCACGAATATCGGTTGAGGTAGTTGGCAAACTAGGAATTAGAAAAAGATTAAGGACAAAGGCTATCATCACAGTAGAGAAAGCCACCGATGTGCCGTCCCATTTTACACTGCCTTGAATAAGATAACTTACGACACCTATTATACAGGCAACTATTATCATTGGGTGCAATCTAATCAACCGCCTTTTGAAAAACGTTGTAACCCCCATTTTCTTCCATCTGTCGTCGTAAGCATAGCCGATAACGAATCCCGATAGCACAAAAAAGAAGTCGACTGCCAGATAGCCATGATTGCAAAATTGGTCTAAAGGACTTGTTGCAAAAGCTTCGCCTAAGTGATATAAGATAACGAAAAGAGCGGCTACTCCTCGAAGACCGTTTAAAAGCACATATTGAGGCTTTTCGCCCAGACTTAAGTTAATTCTGTTTTGTCGCATGCAAAATAATTTCTATAAAATAAATTGAACTGTTACCTAATGAGCAAAAGTATTAATATTTATAATTAAATCAAACATAAAATTTGATATAAATTATTTTTTCGCAAACTATAATATTATTTGCAATATACTTTTGTTGAAAAAAAAGTATGGATAAAAACAATGAGAACCAAGTGGCAACTACTATTTTGCAAGCCGCATATAAGGCGTGGAATAGTGCGTCCGAATTTAGAGTGCGTCGTCGAAGGAATAAAAATTTCACCTATGGCAAGCAACTGGAGGATAAAGTAGTAAGCCCGGAAGGCAAAACGATGACCGAGCGCGAGTCGATTCTTGAAAACGGCAAAGAACCATTGTCAAATAATATGATTAGGCAGCTGGTGAAGAGTGTAGTAGGGCGTTATCGAACCGATATGCGAGCAACAGAGCCGAAAGACAGCCGTCTAAAAGATGTAATGCAAATCAATCTTATAGATGAGTTAGACAGTCGTATGCTCGAAGAATTTCTTATCTCCGGGTGCTGCGTGCAGAAAGTAAGCTATGCAAGTTCGCTGAGCGAGAGTGATATTCTTGTAGAGAATGTGAATGTAAACCGCCTGTTCACAAGTTCGATAAAAGACCCACGCAGCTGGGACTGCAAGATGATAGGCGAATTGCACGATATGGATTTAACCGAGATGATAATGCGTCTGGCTAATGGCGATAGGAAAAAAGCCGAATGGATACGCACAATTTACTCGCAAGATGTGAATAAGCGGGTGTGCAACGTTCAGAATATGCTGGGAGCCGACCGAGAATTATCGACACAATTCTGGAACGCTCACGGAAATAAATGCCGAGTGATAGAAGTGTGGACTCTTGAAGCCGAAGAAGTGCTGCGATGCCACGATTATAACAAAGGCGAATGGTATGTGTTGCCAATATCATCACTTGCCAACCTCGAAAAGGAGAATAAGAAACGCATAGAAAACGGGGAAAACGCTGTTGAGATACATTGGGCAATAGATGAAGTGTGGCGATGTCGTTGGATTTCGCCGATGGGCGATATTTTGGCGCAATACAATTCACCTTATCACCATGGCACACACCCCTATATCTTAAAGCTGTATCCACTCACCGATGGCGAAGTGCATGCTTTTGTCGAAGACGTTATCGACCAGCAAAAATATATCAATCGCCTAATTACGCTAGTCGACCACATAATGAATGCAAGTGCAAAGGGAGTGTTGCTGTATCCTGCCGATGCACTGCCTGCGGGCTTTACGTGGAGCGATGTCAAACGATTGTGGAGTACGCCGAATGCAGTAATCCCTTACGAGACCGGGCGCGAAAATCTACCACAACAAATTTCGACAAATGCCACTAATATAGGAGCCTACGAACTCCTCTCGCTGGAGATGAAACTATTTGAAGAGGTATCGGGAGTGTCGGGCGCATTACAAGGAAAGAGCGCAACAGGAAATACCGGGCTTGGGCTGTATGAACGCGAGACACAAAATGCAGTAATAGCATTAGCCGATATTTTCGACACCTTCGCTTCCTTCATCACCCAGCGCAATCGCAAAATCACCGCCCTGCTCTAACAAAGCCCCCTCGCGCAACAAAA
>JAQVCR010000024.1:0-21381 GCA_028689665.1 Muribaculaceae bacterium | reverse complement strand
CCTTTTGATGGTAGAAACAAAACGGCAGGTTGCTCACACGAGAGCAGCCTGCCATCTAATTATGTAATAGCTTTATTTAAGATTATAAATGATACGAAAAACGTCGGTATCAGTTACAATGTTATTTGTTTTTTCATCGACTGTGTATAGCTCAACAACATTCGAGGCGTTAAATTTATACATCATTTCATAATCATGTTCGCCAGCAACAAGCGATTTTGCATAGATTGGTAGGTTCTTTGTTGTTCTTCCTAAAATTCCTGCAAAACGAGCCGCCATTATTGAATAAGAATCCCATAGGGCATCAATAATATTTATTTTGCTATTGTTGTAATTAGTGCCGTAAGATACTTTATACCTATGTGTCTCTTTGCCGTCGACGTCGCTGAATCCCACAATATTTCCGTCCATAATTTCAAATAACGTAAGATCGTCATTATCTTGCAGACAAGAAATCAGATAGCCGTTAGAGTCGTATTCAAAAGTGAAAATGTCGATATCTCCTTTGTCGGTTCCTGAAGTTATGGTTTCAATACATTTTGTAGCCAGCCCTTTATCATTAAGTGTATATTCTTGGGTGGCATATTCATTATCAATGTTTCCACTTATAATTACCTTATTGGCACTGTATTCAAGCTTGACATTCATAAAATCGGACATATTGTTATCCTCTTTATATGAAAAACTGATTAATTTACCTGAATTGTCATACTCCAACGTCTGGTTGTAATAACTAATGGTGTTGTCATTGTCTGTGTCGTCAGACTTATTGTCGTCTTTGTCGCAACTTATCAGCATCATGGCTAATAAGAATGGGAATAATAAATATTTCATACTCATACTTTCTGTTTTTTTTAATTGTAATTAATAATCTCTAAACTGTTCTTTGTTTCAATTAGGTTTTAAAAGGGTTAATATATCTATCTGTACTAAATTATCGACTTTGGTATTAATGACTAAAAAATTCCGGGTTGATTCGTTTGTTGCCTGTGTGCTAAAAATGTCTCTACAAGTTTACTATATCAAATGTAAAAATACTTGTTGATATAAAAAAATTATTTGTCAGTTATTTTTCTCGAAATAGAAACTCGGAGCAGAATTGTATTTTTTGTTTTTATATCATATCTTTACAATAAATTTTCAGAGAGGAGAAAAATCGATGATTATAAAAGAACTGAAGCAATATATTAAAGGATATTTTGATATATCAAATGATTTGGAAGACGAGCAAGTGGCGCGTCAATCTATAATTGATGGCGTGTCGTTTAAGGGGAGCAATATAATCATACTTATCATTGCTATCATCATTGCATCGTTAGGACTTAACACTAATTCGGCGGCTGTGATTATCGGTGCGATGCTTATATCTCCGCTTATGGGTCCTATAATGGGTATCGGTCTGGGAGTAGGCACTTACGATTTCGATCTTATAAAACGTTCGTTTCGCAATGTAGCAATGGCGGCGGCATTCAGTGTGCTAGCCTCGACAATATATTTTCTTATCTCCCCCGTGAGCGAAGGACGAAGTGAATTGCTCGCTCGCACATCGCCAACGATATATGATGTGCTAATAGGCTTGTTTGGCGGAGGTGCCGGAATTGTAGCCGTTGCAAGCAAGCAGAAAGGCAATGCTATTCCCGGTGTAGCCATAGCGACAGCCTTAATGCCACCATTGTGTACAGCTGGCTATGGACTGGCAACATGGCAGTTGCATTATTTCTTTGGCGCATTCTATTTATTTTTGATAAATTCTATTTTTATAGCGTTTGCCACGACACTTGGAGTAAAGATATTTAAATTTAAACAGACATCGTTTATCGACCCCGTACGCAAGAAGAAAGTAAGAAATATAGTGTATGGAATAATAATCTTGACCTTGATGCCAAGTGTGTATCTTACATTCTTAATGTTGCGTGAGAGCTACTTTGTGAACACAGCAAATAACTTTATTGAGAAAGAATTTAATTTTCCAAACACGCAGGTAATCAATAAAGATGCATATATTAAAGATTGGAATAAATATATTACTGTTACACTAATAGGACAAAAGCTAAACATCGACTCGTTGCAAGTAGCAATGCAGACAAAACTAGAAGAAATGGGCTTGAAGGGGACAAATATTCAGATACAGCAGGGTTTCTCGGTGTCAAATAGCCCCGGAGTAAGTACACAGTCGGTATTTAAAGATATATATCAAACGAACGTTGATAAGATAGAAGTTCAGAATAAACAGATCGATTCTTTAAAATTCGTACTTGCGTCAAAAGAGCGTTTCGACTCACTATCCTATAAGATAGCACCCGAAATAAGAGTATTATATCCCGAAGTTAGAGATATAGCATTATCACGCAATGTATTTTGTAATATCAGCACAAATAGTATTGATACCACAAATATGGTGCTTATAGAATATGTAAGTCCTATTAGAGATATGAATAAATTTAAACAATATATAGAAGCCCGCACAGGGCTAAAAGATGTGCAGATAGTACAGAGCAGAGTATTATTAAAAACGGATAAAAAGGCAAATCCCTCACCTAAATAGCTATAAATGAGGCGTATTGATATATAGTGAAAATCGTAATAATAAATAAAAGTGATTGCATTGGTGGTGCCGCAGTGGTGTCGCATCGCCTGATGCAGGCATTGGCACTGCATGGCGAAGAAGTGTCGATGCTTGTAATGAAAGCCGATGGCGAAAGAGAAGCCAACATAGAAGAATATGGAAATAATTCTAAAGGGAAGCGTTACTTTCTGGCAGAACGCCTGAATATCTTTCTAAACAATAAATTCTCAAGAAAGAATCTGTTTAAAGTGTCTACTGCAAAATATGGTTCCGATATTTCAGAGCATCGTGCAATAAAGGAGGCAGATGTGATATTGTTGAATTGGATTAATCAAGGAGCTTTATCGTGGCAGGGAATAGAAAATATCTGCAAGCTCAAGAAGCCGGTGATATGGACAATGCACGATATGTGGCAATGCACAGGGATATGCCACCACGCTCTCGAATGTAACCGCTATAAGGAAGATTGTGGCAAATGCCAATATCTAGGGTCGGTATCGTCAAAAGATTTGTCGGCAGAGGTAGCTAATATAAAGCGACAAGTATACACTACTTGTCGAAATCTGCATTTTGTGGCTGTAAGCAATTGGCTTGCAAAGAAATGTGGTGAGAGTGGGCTGATGAGCCGCATAGATGTAAAAGTGATTCCAAATGCTTTCCCGGTCGAGCGATTTTCGAGCGAGCGACTGAGTAATATCGAAGGCGTGGAAAGCGGAAAGAAAGTAATTGCGATGGGAGCCGCCCGGCTCGACGATCCTATTAAAGGATTTGATTATATGATCGATGCACTCAACGACATTGCCGATAATCGCAACGAGCTGGCAAAGAGTCTTCATATAATCCTTTATGGAAACATTCGCAATGGCGAACTCTTAGAGAGAATAAAACTGCCTTACACCTATCTCGGTTCAATATCGATGGATAAGGTAGCGCAAGTGTATTCGTCTTCGGATATTGTGGTATCGACTTCGCTATATGAGACATTGCCCGGAACGCTGATCGAAGGTGCTGCATCGGGCTGTGTGCCGGTAACATTTGGCAACGGCGGACAGACTGATATTGTAGAGCATAAAAAGACAGGATACATAGCCCGGTATAAAAGTGCCAAAAGCATAGCCGATGGTATAGAATGGGCTGTCGTCAGTGGAATATCAAGGGAAATGCTTAGAGAAAATATAACACGTAAATTTGCCTCTTCAACGGTGGCACAGACATATATAGATTATATAACGACATTATTAGCAACAAATAAATAGATAACAAAACATGGTAACAATATTATTTCACGAAACAATTTTTGGACCTATCCACAGCCGTAGACTCGGCACATCGTTAGGGGTAAACCTTTCACCTACCGACGGCAAGG
This sequence comes from Muribaculaceae bacterium, assembly GCA_028689665.1. Classification (GTDB taxonomy): domain Bacteria; phylum Bacteroidota; class Bacteroidia; order Bacteroidales; family Muribaculaceae; genus JAQVCR01. Next base: position 17,449 of record JAQVCR010000024.1, on the reverse strand, counting down.
TGTGTTCGTTCGATTGTATTTATTGCGAAGCAGGATATAATTCGCAAGGACAAGGACAGAATGGATTACCCTCGCGAGAGATGGTAAAGAAAGCGCTTTCGTCGAAATTAAAACAAATGAAAGAGAATGATGCACCACTAGATGTAATTACATTCTCGGGAAATGGCGAGCCTACTGTTCACCCTCACTTTAAAGAGATTATTCAAGACACGCTTATGCTTCGTGATCGTTTTTATCCCGAAGTAAAGGTAAGTGTACTCACAAACAGCTCTTTTCTTACTAATGCTAAGGTGGTGCAAGCTCTGAAGACGGTAGATAATAATATTGTAAAACTCGATTCGGCAATTATTTCGACTATGAGAATAATTAATGCGCCGGTGAATGTTGATGTCGTGCCGGCTGGTATTATTGCCGATTTAAAACAATTTGAAGGACAATGCATTATTCAGACTATGCTGCTACGCGGCGAGCATAATGGCAAAAAATTTGATAACACTACCGATGAGGAGCTCGATGCGCTTATAGAGGCTTATAAGGAGATTAAACCTCGCAGTGTGATGATTTATTCTATTGATAGAAAAACTCCGGAGGAGAATCTTGAGAAAATTTCGCAAGACGAAATGCAACGCATCGCCACTAAAATAAGAAATGCCGGAATAGAGGTTGAAACATTCTGATAATTAATGATTAAGCCAGCTCCATTGCATAAAGGCGATAAGATTGCAATAGTATCGCCTGCCGGTATTGTAAATCCTCGATATGTAGAGGCTGCGCGCCTTGCTTTGCTCGATTTGGGCTATTTGCCTAATGTGGCAGAGCATTGCACCGGTGTCGTGGGTTCGTATAGCGGTACTTTTGAGCAACGTCGAGATGATTTGCTCGGCGCACTGAGCGATGAGGATATAAAGGCTGTATTATGCAGCCGCGGTGGATATGGAGCAGTGCATCTAATTGATTCTCTGCCAGCCGAATTTATCAGACAGCACCCCAAGTGGCTTATAGGATTTAGCGACATCACAGCTCTGCATGAAGTGATGGTGAATGCCGGAGTGTGCAGCATTCATGGCTCAATGGCAAAGCATCTTGCACTATTTGGCATTGATAATGAGTGTACACGTCGGCTTGTAGGTATTCTCGAAGGCGAAATGCCCCGATATAGCATCGAGCCAACGGCAAAAAACAGGAATGGCGAGGCTAGCGGACAACTTATAGGCGGAAATATGGCAGTAATGTGTTCCCTGCTTTCGACAAAGGTAGATTTCATCAAGCCCGATACGATTCTGTTTATCGAAGATATTAACGAAGATGTGTATAAGGTTGAGCGAATGCTGTATACCTTAAGACTAAATGGAATATTGGCAACACTGAAAGGCTTGATAGTAGGACAATTCACAAGATATGCTCGCGACGAGCGCAACAACGAAGACATGAACGATATGGTGAGCCGAATGGTGGCACCATACAGCTACCCGACAGCATATAATTTCCCGATAGGGCATATTGATCAAAACATTCCCCTGATAGAAGGCGCAAATGTATATTTCAGTGTAACAGAAAGCGAGGCAATACTAGATTTTTCACAATAGAATAATCTCGCATGCAAGCGAAATCCAAACGAGAATAACCAAAATCCACGACAGATATTTTCGCTCGGCATATACACAATGAGCCAGATACACCGAAAGCAGTGAGAAGATAGGATAACAAACGATGAGAATCCATTTGTCGCTCGACTCTCCGGGATTCTGCATATTTCCAAGAGCGAAAGGAGTCCACACAACAGCAGTGAGAGCAGTAATCACCACAGTAGTGATAAACGCAATGCTAGGCTTTTTATTAGTTTTTGGTTCATCGTTATTCATACCACAAATATACAACACAAATTATAAATAATATTCATCGCCAATTCTTATTTTGCCTGCAAAATATATGAGATGTTATTCTTGATGAAATATTGCCTATCTCAGTGGATTTTTTTGTATTTTTGCAAGTTAATAAGATTAAAGCAGTGAGTGGTATAGATATAGTAATATTATTAGTAATTGTTGCAGGTATAGTTCGTGGAGCTATGCGCGGAGTAATCAAGCAAATAACATCTGTTGCCGCATTTATTTGTGCAATTATAATTACACATCTATTTGGCAATGCGGCGACCGAGATATTGAATGCAATAGTACCTGAGTTGTCAAAGATGAGTGGCGGAGCCGTTGCCTCGTCGTTCATAGCACACATAGTTCTATTCGGGCTGGTGTATTTAAGCATTTCGTTGCTCGGCTCGACGATCAAAGCATTAGCAAAGACAATAATGCTGGGAGGAGCAGACAAAATTCTCGGTGCGATTTTTTGCTCTTTAAAATATCTGCTCATATTAAGTGCAATATTGAATTTATGGCATTTTATATATCCCACCAGCGAGGTCTTTACCAGCTCGGCACTGATTGGCGGTCGGCTATTGACTTTTACCCTCGATCTTGCGCCGTGGCTTATAGATTCACAATTAATCCCGGCTGCGGGCAAAGCAATAGAATCGGTAAGTTAGCCGGAACTATAAATGCTTTTAATTTGTTTTACATTCGACTCCACGATGATTATATAATATGGAAAAAGAAGAAAATAAGACTGACGGAAACGACATATTGAAAGATGTAACCGGAAACGATTACAAATATGGCTTTGTGTCGGATATTGATACTCACGTTATAGCCAAGGGCTTAAACGAAGAGGTCGTAAGATATATTTCAAATATTAAGGGTGAGCCTGAATGGCTGTTACAATTCAGACTCGATGCTTATCGCCACTGGCTGACACTCAAAATGCCAACATGGGCGCATCTCGATATTCCAAATATAGATTATCAAGCAATTAGCTATTATGCAGCTCCAAAGAATAAAGACGACTCGCCAAAAAGTATGGAAGAGGTCGACCCCGAGTTGCGCAAAACATTCGACAAACTAGGAATCTCGTTAGAGGAGCAAATGCGCATATCGGGCATTGCCGTCGACGCTGTGATGGATAGCGTGAGTGTAAAGACCACCTATCGCGATAAGTTAGCCGAGCTGGGCGTAATATTTTGCTCTTTTTCCGAAGCCGTAAAAGATTATCCCGACTTAGTGCGCAAATATCTCGGTAAGGTAGTTTCTTATCGTGATAATTTCTTTGCCGCACTCAATTCGGCTGTATTCTCCGATGGCTCGTTTGTGTATATTCCTAAGGGAGTGCGTTGCCCAATGGAATTATCGACATATTTTCGTATCAACGCCGCCAACACAGGACAATTTGAACGCACACTTATTGTGGCCGACGACGACGCTTATGTGTCGTATCTCGAAGGTTGCACTGCGCCAATGCGTGATGAGAATCAGCTACATGCGGCAATAGTAGAAATTATTGTGGAAGACCGTGCCGAAGTGAAATATTCGACGGTACAAAATTGGTATCCGGGCGACAAAAACGGGAAAGGCGGTATATATAATTTTGTAACCAAGCGCGGGCTGTGTCGCGGCGATTTCTCTAAACTGTCGTGGACACAAGTAGAAACGGGCTCGGCAATCACATGGAAATATCCGAGTTGTGTGCTGTCGGGCGATAATTCGGTAGGCGAATTTTATTCGGTGGCAGTAACAAATAATTATCAACAAGCCGACACCGGAACAAAAATGATACATATCGGCAAAAATACTAAAAGTACAATAGTATCTAAAGGAATCTCGGCAGGACACAGCCAGAACAGCTATCGAGGAATGGTAAAAGTAGTGCCAAAAGCTGCTAATTGTCGAAATTATACTCAGTGCGACAGCCTGCTTCTAAGCTCAACAAGCGGAGCGCACACATTCCCTTATATCGACGTGCAGAACGATACGGCGATAGTGGAACACGAAGCTACGACATCGAAAATCAACGAGGAACAAATATTCTATTGCAATCAACGCGGAATACCCACAGAAGATGCTATTGGGCTAATTGTCAACGGATATGCTAAAGAGGTGATGAACAAGCTGCCGATGGAATTTGCCGTCGAGGCACAGAAATTACTACAAGTAACTCTCGAAGGCTCGGTAGGATAAGCTCACAAACTATTTAAATTGAAAAACTTTACGACTATGCTAGATATAAAAAACTTACATGCCAACATTGATGGCAAAGAAATATTGAAAGGTATTAATCTTGTTGTACGTCCCGGAGAAGTACATGCTATTATGGGACCTAACGGTTCGGGTAAAAGTACGCTGTCGTCGGTGCTTGCAGGCAATCCTGCATTTACTGTTACTGCCGGCACTGTCGACTTCTATGGCAAAGATTTACTAGCACTTTCGCCCGAAGATCGTTCACACGAAGGCGTCTTTCTCAGCTTTCAATATCCTGTGGAGATTCCGGGGGTGTCGATGGTAAACTTTATGCGAGCAGCCATCAACGAGAAACGCAAATATTTCAACGAAGATCCACTATCGGCTACTGAATTTCTAAAACTGATGCGCGAAAAACGTGCCATCGTCGAGCTTGACAACAAATTAGCTTCTCGCTCGGTAAACGAGGGTTTCTCGGGTGGAGAGAAAAAACGTAACGAAATATTCCAAATGGCTGTGCTTGAGCCTCGTCTTTCAATCCTTGATGAGACCGACAGCGGACTTGACATTGATGCCCTGCGCATTGTTGCCGGCGGCGTGAATAAACTCAAAACCGAAAACAACGCTACTATCGTTATCACTCACTATCAGCGTCTTCTTGATTACATTAAGCCCGACTTTGTGCATGTGCTTTATAAAGGCAAGATAGTAAAAACAGGTGGTCCGGAATTGGCACTTGAACTCGAAGAAAAGGGCTACGACTGGATTAAACAAGAAGAAGATGCACGATAAAGCATAATAAACTCTAGTTTTAGCCACTCACACAGAATAGAAATGAAACAATATATAGATTTTTATAATAGTCAACGTTCTACTATTGAGGCAAATTCGGCGACAATTCTTAATAAATTGCGCAAAGAGGCTCTCGATGTCGTTTCTAGCTCTCAACTACCGAAAATTGGTGGTGAGAACTATGAAATTACCGATCTCAACTCAATTTTTAGTCCCGACTATGGAATTAATGCTAAGCGCATTGATATGCCTGTCGATGCGGCTCTTGCATTTCGCTGCGACGTGCCGAATATGTCGACATGGCTTTATTTCCTCTTTAATGATACTTTCCATGCCGGAAAAGCATCGGGAATTCAACTCCCTGAAGGGGTGATTATCGACTCGCTTAATAAAGTCGCTAATGAGCAACCTAAGCTTGTCGAGAAATTTTATGGCAAGACTGCAACGATAAAGAACCCTCAGGTGGCTCTAAATACTCTGTTGGCGCAAGATGGAATATTTATTTATATCCCCGACAATACAATACTTGAACGTCCTATCCAATTGGTGAATATCCTTAACAGCCAAGTGCCGTTAATGGTAAATCGCCGCTTGCTTATTGCTGTTGGCGATAATGTACAAGCTAAGCTGCTAATATGCGACCACACTCAGAACACTTCGCTTAACTATCTTAATAATCAAGTGATTGAAGTGTCGGTGGGCAGAAACAGTACATTCGACTTATACGATTTAGAGGAATCATCTAATCGCACAAGCCGTGTGTCTTCGCTATTTGCAAGCCAAGATGAAGGGTCAAACTTGCTTATCAACAGTATAACTCTGCTAAATGGAATCACTCGAAATGACTTTGCCATCGAGGTGAATGGAACTAATTGCGAAACGCATCTAAACGGAATGGCAATTGCAAACGAGCAACAACATATCGACAACCATACGTTTATCTCTCACAACACTTCTCGATGCACTAGTAACGAGCTGTTTAAATATATTCTCGATAACGAGGCTAAGGGGGCATTTACCGGCAGAATCCTTGTTAAGCAGGGTGCCGATAAGATTGAAGCATATCAGAGTAATAAAAACTTAATTGCCTCCGACAAAGCTAAAATGCACACTAAGCCACAACTCGAAATCTATAACGACGATGTGAAATGCAGCCACGGAGCTACAATTGGTCAGCTCGACCAAAATGCTCTGTTCTATATGCGCACTCGCGGAATTTCGGAGAAAGAAGCGTCAATGCTGCTTATGCAAGCATTTATGAACGATATTATAAATAGTGTAAGAATGGACGCTCTTAGCGACCGCCTAAAGCACTTAGTAGAAAAACGCCTTTCGGGTGAATTGACTTTATGTGGCGACTGTGGCGCAAAATGCCCTAAGCAATAACATTAATATAATGAGTAAAATATTAGATATTAATAAAATACGTGAAGATTTCCCTATTCTCTCTCGTGAAATAATGGGGCGCAAACTTATATATCTCGATAATTCGGCTACATCACAGACTCCTCGCTGTGTGGTCGAAGCTATCGACAATATGTACTATAATAAAAAAGCTAACGTACACCGGGGGGTACACACTCTTTCTCAAGAAGCTACCGACATGGTAGAAAATTCTAGAGAAATGGTTAGAAAATATATTAATGCTGAATCGATTGAGGAGATTATTTTCACTCGCGGAACTACTGAGGCGATAAATCTTGTTGCTTCTTGTTTTGGCGATTCTTTCTGTAATGGTGATGAGATAATTCTCACCGTCATGGAACACCACGCTAACATTGTGCCGTGGCAGCTACTTAAACGCCACAAAAGAATTTCGATTAAAGTGGTGCCGATAAATGATCGTGGAGAGCTGATTATCGACGCTTACGAGAAGCTTTTCACCGACAATACTCGTATGGTGGCATTCACTCATGTATCAAATGTACTTGGCACAGTGAATCCGGTGAAACAAATGGTTGAGATAGCTCACCGACACGGTGTGCCGGTCTTGGTAGATGGCGCACAAGCAGCTCCACATCAAGCAATCGACGTGAGAGATCTTGATGTTGACTTCTACGCATTTTCGAGCCATAAAATGTATGGACCATCGGGCGTGGGAGTGCTTTATGGAAAGAAAAAACTACTGCAGGCTATGCCACCATATCAAGGCGGAGGCGAGATGATAGGACATGTGTCGTTCGAAAAGACAACATTTGCCGAGCTGCCATTCAAATTTGAAGCCGGAACGCCCGACTTTGTTGATATTGCTGCTTTTGCCACTGCTCTCGATTATATTAAATCGCTAGATATAAGAGAAATTGAATCGCACGAAGAGCATCTACTAGAATTAGCCACAAAGGGACTTGAAGAAATACCCGGAATGAGAATTTTCGGCACAGCTCCTCACAAGAGTTCTGTGATTTCGTTCCTTGTAGGTAACATTCACCACTACGATATGGGAATGCTGCTCGACAAACTAGGGGTGGCGGTACGCACCGGACATCACTGCGCACAGCCGCTAATGACATCGCTAGGAATAGAAGGCACAATAAGAGCTTCATTTGCAGTCTACAATACCGAAGAAGAGGTTGCCCAATTTGTTGCAGCCGTAAAACGAGTAGCGGCAATGTTCTAGAATTGCCCGATAGATGATAAAAAAGGCTGAATCCCAAGCAAGGAATTCAGCCTTTTCTTTGTTTTAAAACATTTATTCTGCAGTAGTAAATCTACTAATATCTATTGATACGAATAGGTGAGAAGCGTGTAATATCTTGACATTCCGTTAATGCGGTCGGTTTTAAATTGTAATGTGATATATGTCTCGCCATTACGGTCAAACCATGTTCCATCATATCCTGCTCTTGCATTAGGATTGATTGGCGCTCCATATTCTTGTGTCAAGCGATTATATAGATTATAAAAGCGAGAAGTATTAAAGTAACCTACCGAATTTATAAATTGAGCTCCATAGAAATTTCCTACTTCGTCGTAACTCAATATGGCATCTTCCCAATTATAATCCATCTCGCGCACATCGCGAATATATACTTGCCCTTCGTCGTAGCCATCGATTGAATAGCCTCGATTATAAAGATAATCGAGAGTATCGACATAAGTCAAACCAAATGCTATGCCCAAGACTCCGCTGATGCACGGCGCGCTATAATATGGTTGATAGCCACCGGGATAAATAGGGCGTGGAATATGGTTATATATCGGGCGATAAGGGCGTACGGGAGGCGGACAATAATATCCCGAATGATAGTCGCGATTACCAATAGCCTCGTTTTGATAATAATTACCATTATAGTTGCCGTTGTAGCTATTATTATAGCCCGGTCGGCGGGCAGGCTCGGTAGGTCTGGTACCTGAATTTACCGGAGGATTATATCCTCCGGGACGATGCACTTGTGCCTCGCCTACACTTGGCTTGCGCGGCACTCTCACTCCATTTCCGGCAGGCTTATTATTAGTATTATTATTATTTCTATTACCTATTCCCGACGAGCTATTCCCTGTATTGTATCCGGGACGATTTGAATTATTATTACTGTTGTTATTTGTCGACGACGATGATGATGATGACGATGACGGAACTCTATGCCCTTGAGCCGTTGCCATATTAGCACCAATTAAAGTAGCCGAGAGGCAACCTGCTATCAATAAAAATTTATATATTTTCATAATCTCACTATTAATTAATACTCCATTTACTATATTAGACGTAAATATACGCAAAAAGTTTATTAACGTCTTATCCAATAATCCGAATATCCCCAAAATATACAATTATTTGATACTCCAACACTGAAAAACAGCCATAGCATTAATAACTATTAATTATAATTTAATTTTTTACTTCCTTTTTGCTTGTTACGCTTTAAAGTCGTAAATTTGCCAAAATCAAACAATTAAACACGTATCGATGAATTTTGTAGAAGAACTGCAATGGCGTGGTATGATACACAGTATGATGCCGGGCACAGAAGAACAACTTAACAAAGAAATGACAACGGCTTATGTAGGTATAGATCCTACTGCCGATTCTTTACATATCGGACACCTTGTAAGCATCATGATGCTTAAGCACTTTCAACGTGCCGGACATCGTCCTCTAGCTCTTATAGGTGGTGCAACCGGTATGATTGGCGACCCTTCAATGAAATCGCAAGAACGTAAACTTATCGATGAGGTTACGCTCCGCCACAACCAAGAAGCAATAAAAAAACAGCTTTCTAAATTCTTAGATTTCGATAGCGATGCGCCTAACCATGCCGAGATGGTAAACAACTATGATTGGATGAAAGATTTCTCATTCCTTTCGTTTATTCGCGACGTTGGTAAGCACATTACCGTTAACTATATGATGGCAAAAGACTCGGTTAAAAAACGTCTGTCGGGAGAATCTCAACAAGGTATGTCGTTCACCGAATTTTCTTATCAGCTACTTCAAGGATACGACTATCTTCACCTTTATCAGACTAAGAATTGCCGTCTGCAAATGGGAGGTAGCGACCAATGGGGTAATATAACCACCGGTACCGAGCTTATTCGCCGTGTTACCGGCGAAGACCAAGTATTTGCTCTCGTTTGCCCACTTATTACTAAAGCCGATGGTGGAAAATTTGGTAAAACAGAATCGGGAAACGTATGGCTTGACCCACGTTACACGTCGCCTTACAAATTCTACCAATTCTGGCTTAATGTGAGCGATGTAGATGCCGAGAAATATATCAAGATATTCACCGACCTTACACGCGAAGAAATCGATGCTCTTATCGAAGAACAACATGCCGATCCCGGACTTCGTCCTCTTCAGAAACGTCTTGCCAAAGAAATAACAACAATGGTACACTCTGCTGAAGACTATGAAGCCGCTGTCGAAGCATCGCAAATCCTTTTCTCAAACAAAGCTAGCGAAACTTTGCATAAAATCGACGAAGACACTCTTCTTGCCGTATTTGAAGGAGTACCACAATTTGAAGTTGCAGCCGACATTGTTAACAATGGTGTAGCTCTTGTCGACTTGCTTGCCGAGCACACTCAAGTGTTTGCATCGAAAGGCGAAATGAGAAAATTAACACAAGGAGGTGGCGTTTCGATCAACAAAGATAAAATTTCTGATCCTGCCACTACAATAGATAACAGCTTTCTACTCAATGGTAAATACATTTTAGCACAGCGCGGAAAGAAAAATTATTTCTTAATTATTGTAAAATAATTATGGCAGCTATTGCACATTTGACAGAATGTGCATATCTTTGCATCGCTTTTGAGACGATGAGTCTCATATAGAATAGGATTGTCTTATGGTGTAATGGTAGCACTGCAGTTTTTGGTTCTGCCTGTCCAGGTTCGAATCCTGGTAAGACAACACAAGCGTGAAGATTGAAAAATCTTCACGCTTTTTTGTTATGCCAATGCGTTGCTTAGAATGTAGCCTTCCCCGTAGAATGTAGCCTTCCCCGTAGGATGTGATGCTGACAGCCATGCGGTGGCTGTTTAGGCTTGACAAGCTGTTGGAGTGTGGCAAATGCGAAATACCGTCGGTGAGTGTCGGTGGAATTTTATCGTTTTTATTTGTGGAGCTGCTTGAAGAAGTCCCATATAACTATGCCTGCAGATATTGAAACATTTAGAGAGTGTTTTGTGCCACATTGTGGTATCTCGATAGAGCAATCGGCAGCATCGACGACAGCTTGGCTTACGCCCTTCACCTCGTTGCCCATCACTATTGCATATTTCTTGCCTTGTTCGGTCTTGAAATCGGGCAGTGAGATACTGTCGAACACTTGTTCGATGGCACATACCATAATGCCTTGCATTCGCAAGCGTTCAACCAGCGAAGCGGCATCTTTCTCATAGCTCCACGACACAGAGTCTTCGGCACCCAGCGCCGTCTTATGAATGTCGGGGTGAGGCGGAGTCGCAGTGATTCCACATAGATATATATGCTCTACTACAAAAGCGTCGGCAGTGCGAAATACGGAGCCGATATTATTAAGACTTCGTATGTCGTCGAGAATGACGATAAGAGGTATTTTTTCGGTCGATTTAAATTGCTCTACATTTATTCTATTAAGCTCAATTACGCTTTTCTTTTTCATAATCAATACATATCGTAGGTTATCGAAAGCACTTGAAACTCAGTGCGTCGATTAATTTGGTCTGCCGCCTCTTGGTCTTCGGGCGACAATTTTAAAATAAATTCTTCGTCAAGCACATCTTCCTCTTTAAATTGAGGGAATAGGCGTGCAATGCGCTTAGTAACTTTCTTTGGACGAGTTTTGCCGTAGCCTTGAGGCTGTAGTCGGTCGGGTTTCACGCCAATCGAAACGAGATAATCGACTACCGATTTAGCGCGTCGTTGCGACAGACTGTTATTATATTCGTTGCTGCCAATTCGGTCGGTGTGCGATGCCATTTCTATTGCCACATTAGGGTTGTCTCGAAGCATCTGTGCTATTGTGTCAAGCGATGCTTTCGATTCGGGGCGTAGAGTAGCCTTATCGAAGTCGTAGAAAATGTTTTCGACAACTTGTGGTTTATGTATAGCGGCGAGAATGAAATCTATACCGTAGTCGGCATCTTCTTCAGCAATATCGGATACAAATTCCTGCTTAGCATTAAGATATCCCCTTGCTCCGGCGAGCATAACATATTTCACACCACGGTCGAGTTTAAACTTAAATGTGCCATCTTTTCGAGCAATTTCTTTCTGGTTCGAGCCATCATTGCCCACAATGCGAATTATAGCGTTAGCCACAGGCTCTTCGTCTTTATCTAGCACAGAGCCTGAAATGGTAACTTTAATTTCGGGCAAGTCGAAGCTGTATATATGGTCATATCCACGAGCATCGTTGCGATTAGAGCTGAAATATCCAAATTCGCCTTTGTCAAAAGTGATGCCAAAATCGTCTCCCGGCGAGTTCATCGGGATTCCCATATTTTCCACATTCCAGTGTCCTGATTCACCTTGAGTAGCTTTGAAAATATCAAGTCCGCCCACACCTGCATGCCCATCGGAAGCGAAATAAATCACATTGTCGGTGCGACAATAAGGAAACATCTCGTCGCCGGCAGTGTTAATCTGTTCGCCCATATTTTCGAGGCTTCCTGCTCGCTCGGTGAGCGATATGCGCCATATATCTTTGCCCCCAAATCCTCCCGGCATATCGCTGGAGAAATAAAGGGATTTGCCGTCGGCAGATATTGCCGGGTGTCCGTAAGCCGATAGAGTGTCGGCAGTGATTTCATATTTTACCGGTGCGCTCCACTTAGCATCCGAACGTTGCGACGTATATATTTCGACCGAAGTGTTAGCATTGAGTTCACGGCGAGCTTTAGTGATATACATCGTGTTGCCATCGGGCGTGAATGATATTATTCCCTCGTCGAGCTCAGTATTTACTTCGCCTTCAATTGGTTCGGGGCGTTGCCACTCGCCACGTTCATTCTTTTTAGAAAAGAAAATATCACTTTTTTTAGTACCGGTGATTTCGCTTTTGTTAGTTCCCATTGCCTTCTCGGTGGTTGAAGAGAAGAATAGTTCATTATTATTATCGCCATGAAACATAGGCGCAAAATCGGAGCGACGAGAATTAAACAACTTAGCATTCTTCACCACATATCGAGTAGGATTTTTCTTCCACTTCACAGCAAGCTCACAGCCGCGTATTCCCTCCTTTGCACGTTTATCGTCGGGCAGGCGTTCGAGGAAATCGTTATAAGCCTTAATTGCAGGAATATATTTGCCTTCATTTTGCAGTTGTCTGCCAAGATAGAAATATACCATACTATCGGCATATTCATATCTTACGGCATTCTGATAAGCCGCCGACGCCCGAGCCGACATATTGAGGCGTCGATAGCATTCTCCCATCTGAAATGCCACTTCACCACGCAATTTTCGCTCCTCGCGCTTTGTTAGCTTGTTGTAAACCTTTCTATAAGTATTGGCGGCGTTGAAATATTCGCCGCGCTCATACTTCTCATTAGCTTCGCTCAGTTTAGGTGTTTTACAACCTGTAAACAGCGACGCGAAGAATAGAAATATAATTATGTAATATAATTGTCTCATCAAAAATAATGGTTAAGGCACATTATTATATCAGCCTAAATATAATAACGATAAAACTATCGTTATTATTGTCAATCTATCTAAGTAATAGCGAGCTATCGCCATAACTCAAGAAACGAAAATCGTGAGAAAGAGCATAATCATATATCGATTTCCAATCGCCATCGACAAAAGCAGATACAAGCAGAAGGAGAGTAGATTGAGGTTGATGGAAATTAGTAATGATTCCATCGACCACATGGAATTTATAAGAAGGCGCAATCATAATGCGAGTGCTACCCATATAGCAATCTAAATTATTACGGTCGATATAATTAATTATTTCTTGCAACGCTTCTTTGGTAGTTATTGTATCTTTGCCTTGATAGGGCAGCCATTGTGGCACATTCAGCTCTTCTTCGCCGGCATTAGGATTGCTATGAAGAATGACACCAATATAGTAGAGGCTCTCTAGTGTGCGCACCGATGTAGTACCAACGGCAATAATTTTGGCAGGAGCATTTATTAAGTCGACAAGGAGTTCTCGGGTAACCGAAATAAATTCAGTGTGCATAGCATGCTCGCCAATCGTATCACTCTTAACCGGTTGGAACGTGCCTGCACCGACGTGCAAGGTGAGTTCGCGACGAGTGATACCGCGACGATCAACCTCCTCAAGAATTTCATCGGTAAAGTGAAGTCCGGCAGTAGGAGCCGCCACACTGCCCTCGACGTGAGAATATACAGTCTGATAATCTTTAGAATCGCTCGGCTCGGTATTTCTGTTTAGATATGGAGGAATAGGAATTTCGCCAATGGCTTCGAGAATCGAAGCAAAAGTAACATCGGGCTTATTCCACGAGAAATCTATTTCAAAAGCATTTCCACGACGTCCCACCTTAGTGGCACACAGCTCCACATCCTCGCCATTCACGTTGACGATACGCATAATAGAATCTTCTTTCCAACGCTTGGCATTTCCCACAAAGCACAGCCAGCGGCAACAGTCGGTGCATTGGAACACAAGCGCATAGTCGCGAGGCATAATCGGCTCGAGGCAGAAAACTTCGATAATTGCGCCCAAATTAGGTTTCTGGAAACGCAAGCGAGCATTAATAACACGAGTGTTATTATAAACCAGCATCGAATTGTCGGGCAAGAGCGAAGGAATATCACGAAATAAGTACTCTCCTATTTCGCCACCACTATAAGTCAATAATTTACACATTTCTCGCTCGGCAAGTGGGTGCTTGGCAATTCTCTCATCGGGTAGAGGATAATTATAGTCTTCTATGCGAATATCACGTATTTCTTCTTGCATTTTTTTCTTTCTTAATAATTAAGAATGCAAATTTAATCAAAAGTAATGGTAGAGACTCGAATAGATGTTGTAATTTAGCATCGCAAAACAAAAATAAGGTAATATATTATGGCAAAAGTAGGAGATACAGTACGTTTTCTCAATATGGTGGGAGGCGGAAAAATAACTAAGATAAAAGAAAATATAGCTTACGTAGAAGATGAAGATGGATTTGAAGTGCCTGTTCTTACAAGAGAATGTGTGGTTGTTGATAGTCCCAAAGCGCCTAAGACCGTTTACGACAAGCCCGAACCGGTAGTTCCGACAAAATATGTAGAGCCACAGAAACATATCGAGCTGCCTATCGAAGAGACAGAAACAGGCAACAAGATGAATGTAACTCTTGCTTATGAGCCGATGAATATAAAAGACCTAAGCAATACACGATTTGCCACATATCTTGTCAACGACAGCAATTATTATTTATATTTCACTTACCTAAGCAAAGATAACGACAATTGGAAGTTGCGCTATAATGGTATAGTAGAGCCAAACATTCAGATTCTTCTCGAAGAATTTAAACACGACACACTTCCGGAGCTTTCAAAAATAGCAATACAACTGATTGCATTCAAGAAAGATAAAGAGTTTGCACTGAAAAATCCGATAAGTGTAGAGCATCGACTTGACACAACCAAATTTTATAAATTACATAGCTTCCGCAGTAATGAATATTTTGATAATGCTGTTATTGCTCTTGAAATTGTAAAAAATGACATTCCATATAACGGCTTTGAAATCGACCCACAGCAACTTAAAAACGCTATTATTGAGCAACAACACATTGATGTACCTCAGCGTCGACCAGTAATACGCAACCAGAAAAACACAAAGGAAATTATCGAGTGCGACCTCCATATTAATTCGTTACTCGAAACCACAGCCGGGCTGTCTAATAGCGATATGCTTAATGTACAACTAGATAAATTTCGTGAAACAATGAATGCTAATATAAAAAAGCATGGCACTAAAATTGTATTTATTCACGGAAAAGGCGAAGGGGTGCTGCGTAAAGCTGTTATTGATGAATTAAAGAAGAAATATCCGCACTGCGAAGCCCAAGACGCCAGCTTTAAAGAATATGGATTTGGTGCTACATTGGTAAAGATAAAATAAAAGAAGTCGTTGAAAAAAAAATGATGTTTTTCGAATATTTTTATCGTAAATGATTATATTTGTGAATTGTATCTGCATTCAAAATTATACTTATAGGGGGAATCTATTTAAACAAGTAGCAATATGAGAACAAACAGCGCATTTAAAATTGTAATATTAGGAATAATATCATTTCTTTTAGCCTCGTGTGTAGAAAAGAGTCCAACAGGCTATAATGAGAGCTATGGTAATGAAGATTATATCAATTCTTTCAAAAATACCAACGAAATAACTTTTAAAGTAGAGAGTGAAACACCCGGTAAAGTGTACTCGGTATTTTACAAATACCCATACAGCGAAGGAGACTTAGTGGAAACACCATTCCTCACAGCTAAGACTCCAATAAGCGTAAAATTAATAATTCCAAAAGATGTAACTACGCTATATGTTCTCAGCGATGGCGAAATAACTGAACATAAGGTAGCAAGCGGCGACTTTATACTCACAGCTAATCGGTCGAGCCACGATTTTAACGATTTAGCTACAATTGCCGCCTATGTCAACTCGACGGTTTTCCCCGAACAGTCGAATAACATAAAAGGAGAAGATTTGTATAAATGCACCGACTTGGTAATTTCGGAAAGCGAAGCCTCAGGCTATTTTGAAGAAGCCGAAGCATGGATTACATATCTTAGCGATGGCGGTTTTTCTAATTCAAATCAACATGGCAAACTTTGGTTCTATACTTACGACTCGGCAAAGCGTGAAAATCTAACAGTCGACGATTGCACATTCTATGGTCTTGATGCAGATGGAAACAAAGAGCAAATTAGCTATTCGGATATAAATAGTAGCAATAGCAAATATGTTTTTTACAGCTCGGAAGAGAATAAGAACGTAAAAAACGGCGTATATACTAAAAAATATCTAGGGAAATTCCATAAAGGATTAAATATAGGTTTTGTATTTAAGAGCGAAAATGAGCGCGCACAATTTACAACTCCGTCACTAAATTTGTCGGAAGGAAATTATAAATATATAGGCACTAAATTTAATTATAAAAACAATCAAGGTTCGTTTACTCCTATTAAATCTGTATCAAATGGCTTTATCTACCATCTTATTACCGACGACTTCCAAGTAAATGTGTTAGGAATGGAAAATCGCTCGACTAATCATAAAAGTTATGATGGCGACTATAACGATATGCTTTGCATCATCGAATCTAATCCGATATATATCAAGCCGGTTGAAGAAATATTTCCACCAAAGTTAGAAGAGTATTCGGTAGAGAAAGGTTTGTATTTGTTTGAAGATAACTATCCTTCACAAGGCGATTTCGACTTTAATGATTTAGTGGTGGCTTATGACATTACATCATTTATTAATGGCTCGTCGGAGAAAGGCGTAAGAGTAAAAACCACTCTGCTTGCCTATGGCAGCGCATTTGACAACGAATTTGGATTTAAATATGGCGAAGAATATTTCCCAATATTTAAAAATATCAAAGGTCATGCTAATGTCAATGATAAAAATTTTGATGCAAATTATGAGAAAACAGTCGAGACTGATTTTCCAGCCAATGCCATTATCAAGCCCTACCTAAATAATGGAGTTCACTATATCACAAGCAGCGATAAGAACACCGAAGATTATCCTTATGTTTTAGTGATACCATCGGCTAACAATGCATCAAGTACATTCCGCTGGTGTCTTGAAAACAAAAATATATCTGACGCATATAATTTCGCCTCACCGCGAACAAACGATTGGTATTTAACGCCGAAAGATGAGTCGTTAGTAATAAAGCGATAAAAATTCAAGTATGTCGAATTTATTTAAATCGTTGTATTAGAGAAGTATATAATGTGATTATAATCAGTTAAATTATATATATATGATTAGATTAAATGTATTTATTCAGGTTAGCGAGGCAAATCGTGCTGAAGTGTTAATTGTAGCAAAAGAGCTTGTGAAAAGCTCGTTGACCGATGCAGGGTGTATCGCTTACGATATCTTTGAGAGTGCCACACGTTGCGATGTGCTTATGATTTGTGAGACATGGAAAGATGCCGAGACTCTGGCTGCTCACGAAGC
>JAQVCR010000023.1 GCA_028689665.1 Muribaculaceae bacterium | reverse complement strand
TGACGACGACGAAGACGTACAAAACGTATTCCACAACATGAAAGAAGACGAGAGCGAAGAAGAATAATCGCCCCCACAACACAAATACACAGCGAGGCTGCCCCAAAGGACAGCCTCGCTACTATTTAAAAAACCCTATTTATACGTTTGTTAAACGCCAACATTTAGCCTAGTTAGTCGCTTATAAAAGGTTCAACAACGTTTCATTTTTTCTTGTTACTATTAAAATCATTAACAGCACTGTAAAAAGCCTTGACATTATCCATACTGACATTAGGGGGGACATCACATCCCGATGATATAATAAAATTAGGATAGTCTTTCGTCAAATTCAATATTCGCAATATTTCATCATACACATCATTGACTTTCATATTTCTAAAAACACCCACCGGATCTATATTGCCCATTACAATCACATCTTTCGGCGTATCTTTAAGCGCAGACATAATATCGCATTGATTTCCAAAATGCAAGGCATTTGCTCCAGTATCGATCATCGACTGCGTACAATGACCTTTGTTCCCGCAATTGTGAAGAATAATCATAAATTCATCGTCTTGAAACTTCTTGACAATCTCTTTGACATAGGTTGTTGAATAAGTTGTTGCATCTTCATTACTTAACAGACCGGCAGCTGGTTCAGCAATAATCACACCATCAACACCTGTTGCCTTCAACGCTTCGACATATTTAATTATAAACTCGTTACATTTTGATAAAAGTTGCGAGACCAAATCAGAATCGGTATATATGGAAATCATCAAATCAGACATATCAAAAAGCCTTCCAGCCAATGAGTATGGCCCTATACAACCCGCATAGATAGGCTTGTCGGTAATTCGTTCTGCTGCGATCTTATTAGCCAAAATATATTGAGGTACCCGTCCGGCAGTTATTGATGGTACATTCAAACTATTAACATCATTTAAATCATCCAAAAGTGGTTTTTCCACACTAGGAACTTCGTTATCTGAAATATGTAGCACAGCACCAAAAGCCTCAGCCTCAACAGTAAGATCCATTATTACTGTTGCACCATCAGAGGGCATTGCATTACTTAATGCGACAATCGCATCAGCATGAATTTGGCCATCATTCACAGCATCTATCACACGCTTACCAATCATCTCAATTCCTGGATGAGTCATGATAGGGATAGCAAGACGGTCATTTGTTAGCTTTAATTTCATATACTTAATTTTTTAATCCGTTTTTTATAACAATTCTTTAATTCACAAAATTGGCAACCATATTTTTTAGTATCAACACCTTCACCAATACCTATTACTCCACTTATCGATTTTATGGGATACATTAAGGAGCTCTCATTAACCTTTATTCCACATACACCATTAGGCAATAAACGAAATAATTGGCTCTGTTCCTTTATATTCCAACCACAATATCCCGGGCTAAATCTATTAGTATGAGCTGTATCTGCTATTTCATTTTCCAATTCTAACTCCATTTTATCACCACACGACTCGGCAATAAAACTCCCTATTACATCCCAAACATATAACATCAATGTATCACCCGCCTTCGAGAGCTCGTTGTGATACTCTTGATATTCAACACCTGCAGTAGCTACAAATAAAGCAAATAGTTCAGAATTTCTTAACAGAGTAGCAATTGTAGAATTTAGATCAAATTGTACCTTATTAATCGACAATTGAGTAGCACTGATATCCCCATCAGATATTGTAAAATAGTATGATGGCTTAACAATGGTCGCAGCACACAACAATAGCTCATCAACCAAATCGGAAACAAAAGCATCAGGTGATTGCTTAACATACCCCATTAACTTCAAGACATCGCTACTAGAGATAGCTAGAGACTCAAAAGATATACGTCTTATCGCATTCATTGTTATGATGCCATCAATTTTTTTGCCAATGAAACTGCTGAATTTGCATTGTCGCTATAGCCGTCGGCATGAATCTCGTTGGCAAAATCTTCACTTAGTGGAGCCCCTCCAACCATTATTTTAACATCTTTACGAAGTCCCACATTTTCAAAAGCATCAATTACCTCTTTCATATAAGTCATTGTAGTTGTTAATAATGCCGACATACATACAATGTTAGCTTTATGCTCTTTTACTGCTTCGATAAACTTCTCGCTTGAAATATCGACTCCAAGATTGACAACTTCAAAGCCACACCCCTCAAGCATTGAGCATACCAAATTTTTACCAATATCATGTAAATCCCCTTTCACGGTTCCAACAACAACTTTTCCCATAGGAGTTACATTGGAATTATTCATCAAAGGTTTTAATATTTCCAAAGACCCCTTCATGGCACGTGCGCTCATTAACAAATTTGGGACAAAAGCAGAACCAGCTTCAAAGCGCGCTCCAATCTCTTCCATCGCCTTTACCATATAATCATTAATAATTATTTGAGGTTCAATCGATTGACTTATTGCTTGATTAGTTACTTCAACAGCTTTCTCTAATTTGCCGTTAAGAATTGCATCATATAATTCGTATAGATTCATCTTTTTATTAGTTTATTAGTTTATTAGTTTATTAGTTTATATCGTTTATTATTTAATTTTACAATAAGAACTCCTTTTGGCACTTTAATCATAAATTCATTATTAATTGAATCGGCATAATGAAAAACAGTACCATCTATATTTGCTATCGTTATCGTTGCGCCTTCTGCTCCAACCACATGTAGAACTTCATCAACAATGAATAATTTATCAGAGTCAGAGAATGGTACGTAGGCGCCTCCTATTTGTGCATTGCTTAAAACAAAATTATCAAAGAATGAAATATCTTCAGTGCCCAACCTTTCGGCAACATAATTTAAGTTAGGATAAACCGATATGTTAGTAATAATTTCTCCGATATACGGAGTCAATCCAATTCCAAAAGTCAGCCATTTGCGAGTACTATTTAGCGAATAATTCTCCATTACCTTTTTACCCGACTTAAAAGCTACTTCTATCTTTCCTTCACATATATTATTTTGACGATATACCTGAAAAGTCAAATTGGGAGTTTCTCTTGTCAAAAGTATTCCGGGATAAGGATTTAAACTGAATTTAGAATGATTCGTTGAGCTTGTTGCAACACTGGATAGCATTAAAGCCTTACAGACCTTTGCCCCTTTATTCGCATCTAGTATTTTAGGATTTGAAACTACTTCAGTATTAATAACTGATTCTGTCCCATCAAGAATTACACTTGAAGTTAGATTTTCAAAATCAATATTCAAACTTGTTTTTAATGAATTATCTATCTCATTAAGAATAATATCCTGGTAGTCAATTGCTCCATCGCCCAAATCAACAAGATTAATATTATCAATCGATAAATACGTATTAGTATTTATCGATTGATAAAAATTTCTATCTGGGAAAATTGCTATATGTTTTATTCTCTGCCCTACAAACTGACTGAGATTTAATTTCCACTCTTGCCAATTTCGAGCTATTGCATCGACGGTACAGCCTTTTAATGTATTACTACCTTCAATGCTTATAGCAACCGTTATTTTAGAGGCTACGTTTTTATAAGTTTGAAAAGTAAGGAATTTATTTGAAGCCGATATTTTGATATTATTTAGTGGCACTATGGCTCCAAAAGTGTCGTCTAAATAAAAAAAACCTTCATCTTTTTTTTTTACTTCGACTTGACAAACATTATCACTGACATTCAACCCTCTTTTTCTTGGATTAGTAACCTTTGAAATTGACGCTCCATAAAATGATTGTGCAATTAACGTAAAGTTATCATCACCTTCAAAATCAATAGATAATTGGTCGGTCTCACTTTGTGATCCAGAAGTCAATGGAGGCATAGTAGTGAGTAGTACCCCTGATTCAAGAGGGACGTCAACCGTAAGACCATTATTTTCCATACTTTCAGAATCTAAGACCTTATAAGGCAGGCTCAAATCGACCCCGTTGCCGCATTGAGCCGGATTAAATTCATATAAATAAAATCTCTTTGCTCCTATTGGAAGTTTGAATGTTATAGTGGCACAATCACTTTTGGTATCCATTCTTCGATTAACAACAACAAATGAATAATCCGATTCACCTATCTTTGCTCCTAAAATTCTTAAATCTTTACGATTTTCAAGCTCTTTCATCTTGATTATTTTAGCTTCTCTAGGGAAATAACGACACATTAATTGCCACGTATAGTACCATGGACGCAATGTCATTCCACCATAAGTTCCTGCATTATTCCACATTCCTGCATTCTTATTTTGCTCAAATCCGTCAAGTCCCCAAGCCAGCCCGCTGGACATTCCAGAACGCGCTAATTGGATTCCGTAATCCCAGAATCCTAATGCATATTCATAGGTGTCAATTCGGCAATATGCAGGAGCATCGCTCACAGGCCAGTCAATAAATGGTACTCCTATCGGAGCCATTTCTGATACATGGATAGGCTTAGCAAAGGCATCGTGTTTTCTTATATTAGCAAGATTACTCTCGAATATAGGCTCAATTGTCCTATTATATAGTGAATTATATGTGTCGTCGGGGGTATCGTTCAAGTAATTATGAAAGTCATAAGCCGACAATTCATTACTATTATATTGGGCTGGTTTCCAAATCCAGTCGCCCCAAGAATCTGCTCCTGTAATAATATTGGTTGGTAATCCTTTCTTTTGAAGTTCTGAATATAATTTTTTGCACATATTGCTCCATCCCGTAATTGAAACACTACAGCCTAAAGGTTCATTAGTAGGAGCATAAACTGTAATTATCTTGTCATATCCCTTAGTTTTGAAAAGATATTCCAACAGATCACCTTGCAGCTTTGCAAAGTCGTCAGATTCATAGAAATCTCCTTCCAAATATCCGCTAGGAACAGCATGCCACAATCCACTCATTACTTTAATATCATGCTCTTTATAAAGATCCATAATTTTATAATAGGCTTGCATATATTTACTGTTCCAATTATAGGTTCCTATCGGTAATTGATTACCATTGTCATCGCTATTAAACCATGAACGCATTAACGGCAATCTCACTAACGATGGCTTTATTGCTAAGATTCTCTCTTGTGTAGTATTCCACAAAGCATCGTTCCAAGGCTTTAAAGTATTCCCATCACTTTCTCTAGCAAATCCCCATTGATTATATCCGAATCCACACCACGGAGTATTTAGAGTTTCAATAATTGTTGACTCTAAAGTAATATTTGCCCATAATGGAGAAATTGCTAAAAGCGTAATTAATAATAAATAAAATCTTTTCATCATTTATTGTTGTTTATGTAGTTATCGTTTCTTCGTATTTGTTTCACAGCATCAATCATCCCCCTATATGCGTCAACTGAAACATATTCAGGAATTGAGTTTCCAGAGCCTAAACCGTATCCTTTTGCTATTCCTCTAAAGTAAGTTCCGTCTTTAACAACCTTTTCATATACGCTCTGATAGTCGCCCAAAGAAAGTATATTAACATCAAATCCACCAAAAAGCCCTATTTGAGAATTATATTTCTTAATCCATTCATCATATGAAGCTATTTGGTCTTCATTGCTATGTTTTGCATCAATACCCATTTCTATTATATCGGGCATAACACTGAATATATTACCACAACTATGTAATAAGAATTTTTTACCTCCTTCATGAACTATATCAACTACTTTTTTATGTTGTGGAAGGATATGCGTTTTTATTATTTCCGGCGCAAGCATTGTTGATGTTCTATGCCCCAAATCATCCCCCATTCTGAAAAAGACGAATATGTCGCTATATTCTTTAACCATTTTTGTCCACAATGTTACATAAAGGTCGCCTATTTTAGCGAACAAGTCGCGAAACAAGTCGGGATCTACAAATTGCATAATACACAAATTTTCATATCCTACCAAATCTTGAGCCGACTCAAAAACTCCGTATCCACATCCACCATAAGCTTTCATTCCTTGTGGAAGTACCTTCCTAATAGCCTCCAATTTGGGTGTTGCATTTGCCCAGAATAATGAAGGTATTTCATCAAATGGATAGCGATCGAAGTCTTCACGATTCTGTATCGGACCGGCTTTGCCCCCTAGTATAGCTCCATGGTCGGGAAAAACCTCGCAAATTGGTGCTTCAAAATCGAATGCATCATAAGTATTTTCTTTCCAAAAATTTATCACTTTTGAGAAATATAGCTCGGGGTCAGTATTTATCGAATCAGAAAATTTTTGTCCCGTTGCTTTTTCAATAAATGCAGCATCTATATGATGTTCGTATAGTGGCAACACTTTTGGTCTTCTATTATAAAGAACTTCAAGTATATTTCTATAATCAGGTTGATATTTATCCATAGTGTATTATTATTATTTGTTCCAGTTTATTAATCCGGCTTTTATATTCTCGAATGGCATATCAGGACCAGCCTCAAACTGCCCAATCAAACCACCGTTTACCCATAAGTTTTCTTTCATTTTTTTGACTGCATCAACCACATCATCAACTGTTCCTCTGGGCAATATGTGTTGTCTACACACTTCTCCCCAATTTGTAATTCTATGATTGCACTTAACAGCTACTTTTTCAACTCCCATACACCACACTTGGCTATTAATGGCATCGACTCCTATTTCTATTAATTCGTCATATAAATCATAAATATAGCCATCGCTATGCATAAACACATATTTGCCTGCGGCATGGATCTTATCAAAGAATCGTTTATACACCGGCTTGAATTGTGTCTTCCACGTTTCGGGTGATATTAATAATGAACGTTGCGACCCCCAATCATCTCCAAAAACTATTCCATCTACATCGGTCGAAAGCCACAAGTCAAGATATGTCATATAGTAATCCTCAACGACCTCTAAAAGCTTAAAATACTCAGGTTCTTCCATGAGTGTATCCATAAACAAATTTTCTGTACCACGCAGGAATTGCATTCGTTCAAATATGCTTATCCACCCACCAAGTATAAACTTATCGTGATGATTAGAAATAAACTTATTTGTCTCTTTCAAATTTTCTTTTCCAGAAAGCAACAATTCTTTAGGACTTTTATAATCCCATATATTTTTAAATTCAACCAAAGGGAACGATTTAACCTCTCCTATTATCCCTTCTTGATAGTTACTCCATGTTGAACCCCAGCAATCGGTATAGCTACCCACTTTATAGTGACGAGGGTCTTCTGTCGGATCATTAAAAGGCGCAAATATAATATCCGGATCAAATTCTTCGATTAACGTCTCTAATTTGTTTCCATATTTAATCTTAACAGCCGGGAGTTGCCATAAATTTACCGGCACCCATTCTGGTCTGTCATGATTTAAAGTTCTTATTACGTTTTCTCTTGCGTTCATTAAATAAATAATTTATGCTACAAAGTTATTTATATTTAATAGTATAGCTTAATATAATACTGCTTAATCTTAATATTAATTTGAAATAAACATAATTACATATTGAGCAATTAAGCATCAGCGACCAAGCTAAACAACAATTATAATGCTATATTTCAGCCATTTATTGTATATTAAGATATATCTTAAATAAAGAATATAACTAATTATATTCTGAAAATAAGATAATAGTAATAGTAAATTATTATTATCTTTTTTCGCAACCCTCAAATTTATATGTACCAGCTCCTATTTCAAATTCTATATATGAATCCATCTTCTCTCCCGAAAATATTCCATTAAAGCCCCGCTTAAAAATATTATTTTCCCACACTGAGCAATTGCTTTCGCTGATATTAATATTTGCATTACAGGGAATTCTCAATTTTGCTGTGCAATTGGGAGGTATGGTTATATTATATGTGTATTTGCCATTTGAATAAATCCATTCGCTTTCATAAAAGCCATATATAGATTTATATCTACATTTAGATCTCTTTAACCTCAACACGTATGGCTGTGGTGAAATTATGGCTTTCTGAAAGCCAGGGCTACTCTCATCGGGATTTAATCCTGATACACATTTAAAAAACCATTCCGAAATTGGACTATACATTTTATGGTTAAGAGAACGTGTGGTTGACAACGAATAGCTTTCCCACAAAGTGGTAGCACCTTCCCTTATCATATTTCCTACGCTTGGGAAATCATCTTTTAAATGTATTTCATAAGCCAAATCAAGGTATCCATATTTTGCCAATACATCGGCTATATATTCAAATCCTAGAATTCCAACCCAAAGATGCTTGTCTCGCATAATTACATCATTGGCTAATTTATCAGCTACAGCCTGTGCCTTTTCTTTCGGTACTATATCAAAATATAGCGGTAATACTTGGGCAGCTTGTCGATACCCTCCTACCTTTTTCGGGAAATAATATGCGTTTTCTTCAGAAATAAAATATCTCAAATTTATGGCATCTTTTATCCTCAAAGCCAGCTCATCATATTTTTTCACATCAGCTTCTTTTCCTATTTCTTTTGCTATTTTACTCATCAGAGTAACATACCAATAATAATATGAAGTGTGATATAACGATAGCCCTTCAGGACCTCTTCCTCCAACATGATCTGGTGGACACCAATCGCCATAACCTTTATCTTCCTTGATAGTAATGATATAATTTGTCGATTGCATAGTCAATCGGTTAATATACTTTTCCAAATTGGCATAATGTTCACTCAATAATTCCTTATTCCCGTAGAAAATATACATTTTCCATAGAATCGCTACATAGCTTCCATTCCATGCCGGATCACTACATTTTAAACCCCATGTGGAGGGTAAGACATCGCTTATTTCACCTCTCTGACTTATGTCTTGAGCATAATCTTTCAATCTTTTCTTATACATATTATCTATGTTATAATAATATGCCATTGCCTCAAGAGGAGCAGCATCATCGCATGTCCATCCCAATTTTTCAAATGTGGGGCAATCTGTGGGTATTGAATGCATATTGCTTTGAATAGACCGGCGCGAAGCTTCAGATATCTTGTTAAATAGATCGCTTGAGCTCTCAAATTCGCCTACCCTCTCCATTGAAGAATTAATGACTTTTGCTTTAAAATTGTCAACCGTCGGAATTCCCGGGAAACCAGTAATTATAATATATCTAAAGCCTTTGTAACTAAACTTTGCCTGATATGTTTCTACTCCCTTCCCCTTTAACACATATATATCTTGCTGATAGCAACCGGTTTGAGTTGGTTCAAATCGCCAGATTGAGGGGAATCCGTTATCTTCCATTCTTTCGGCATATTGCATTCTTACTTTTGTACCACATTCTCCTTTTACTTTCAGCTCGACATTTCCGGCAATATGGCGACCAAAATCAACATAGTAGAAATCTTGTCCTATTTTTTTTATAAGTTTAGCTTGGACAGCCTCTTCCTCCTTAATAGGTTCAAACATTTGCGATGTAAGTGAGGCTCCATTACCATTTACGCATACGGCATCCGACCATTTCGAATCATCATATCCTACAGAATTCCATCCTGTCATTTCTTTTCTCGCATCATAGTATTCTCCAGCCTTGATACTTTCAAATATAATTGGACTATTAGCTAATTTAAATGATTCGTCGGTTATTATATTCTCTACTCTCCCATCAGCATATTCAATCTTTAAAACTGCTTTTATTCTTGGTTCTCCAAGCCAATCTTTCGCACGAAATTCTCCCCATAGCGTTGGTGTTGTCATTCCATACCAGCCACGTCCTAATTCAAATCCGACAACGTTTTGGCTCTCCAATAATGCTGTAATATCATACACGCTATAATATGCGACACTATCATATCGCGAATATCCCGGTTCAAGTTGCGAATCACCAACCTTCTTGCCATTTATCGACATTTCATAATATCCTAATCCACTGACATAAGCTTTTGCCGACTTTATATTCTTGCCTAAATAAAAATCTTTCCTTAATAATGGTGCTTCCTGCCCTTTCTTTATCTCCAATAGAGAATTTGTAGAATTTAAATATAGCCTTCCCATTCTTGGCTCACAGATACTGCTACCATGAAACAAAATATCTTGAAAATTATTTAATAGAATAGAATCAAATTCGTCTTGATAAAGTGTTCCATTGCAATTACTAACTTTAAAATTGTCAAATGTTGCTGTTGCGCCATCTCCATTTGCATTTATAGCACCGACGCCAACAGTTCCATTTAAAAATGAGCTGTCGATTATAGGCTTCTCGTTAAGCAAAGTATTGTCTAAATAGATTTTAATCTCATTCTTATAAGCTGAGATTTTTACTTTGTATTTCTTCCCCTTTACAATGTTTTTGTGTGCTTTTATAGTTGATAATAATGTTTTGTTTCCATAGACGTTTTTATACACTGAAATTATTCCAGGCCTTCCTAATTCAATTTGAGCAATATAGCACAATTCGGTAGTATAAGTTGCTCGAAAAAGAAAATTTGCCGAATTCGATAGTATCTTGACATCACTTTCTACATCATAATCTGTCCATTTCTCAACTTTAGAAGGTATATTGCAAGACATTTCTTTTCGCTTGCCAATCCATTTTGCTTTGCACCAATCTCTATCAGACAACAATCCCATTTCAAAATACGATGACTCACTTCCAACTACATTTCCCAAATTATCAATATGATATACTTTCCAGAAGTAGCGACGGCTACTTCTCAACTCTGAGCCGGAATAAGGTATATAATGACTTCTTTCATCTTCTATAATTTGGCTTTCCCACACATCGCCTTTGTCTAAATTGATAAGCTCTTTAGTTGACGCTACTTTTATTCTATATGAATGTTGTTTAAATCCTCTATTAGCTTCACCTCTCGTTTGGTAGCCCCATGAAAAACACGGATTCTTGTTTTCTACACCTAAAGGAGATTTCATTTCCTCTACTCGTAGATCTATTATTTCTATTTCAGAGGCAAACGCACCATTAGCACATAAAAAAGCTACAGAGAATAGTATGACCGACAATAGTGTTTTCATATTGAATCAATAATTAGTCATTTAGAGAATTTAATATTTTTCACCCACTCATTTAACTTTATGTTTCCCGAATGATTATCTTTCACAAGACCTCCGTTAATCTTATAATTTTTGATTATTACATTTTCTATATTTTGCCATTTATTCATACCCAATATCCGGCTTGGACTTGCATTGAATCCATTATAAGAGATGTTTTCAAAGATTACATTTTTCAGTTTACTTCCATATCCGAGTACCGCATAAGCATTTTGATAAGTCAAAGATATGATTTGTCCCGACGTTATATCCTCAATTCGTATATTCTTCCAATGTATATCGGAATATGTACCTTTATCAGCAATCATTACTGCCATCGTGCCGGGATATACATCATCATTTTGATTGTTTTCAAGCACATCTATATCCTCAAATTTTATATTATAAACTTTTGTGCCATTTACTTCGGGACCTATAAGCATATTATGTGCCTCATCTGCCCATAGGCTACAGCCTCTCATTAATATGTCATGGCTTTCTTTAACATTGAGATGCTGAATCGTATCTGCCCGCAGTCCGTCGAGCACACTGTTCACCTTTAAATCAATGGCTTTTATTGAAATATTATCATCTTTATTGCGTTGAAATGTATTCTCAATTAAAATATTTGAAGACGATACTATGTCGAATCCATCAGAATTAGCATTTGAGCCAATCTGCTTTATTCCATCAAAATGGATATTATCACACCCTACGGTTACTATATTCCACGTTGGTGAATTTCTAAACATTACATCTTTTACTTCCACATTTTTGCAATTAATCATAAGCAACTGACTATTTCTCGGCAACGTAAAATCCATATTCTCTTGCGACCCATCTATAATCCCCGATCCTTTAATTTTAATGTTGGTCGCCTCGTTTGCATAGACATGGCCATAGATAAGCGCATCGGGATGTACATAAAGTGTTTGATTGCTTTTCAATATGATTTTACCCACGTTATGCACACCTGCTCCATACCACAAAACATTTTCATCATCCTTATTAGGAATATCTGTTTCTTCTTTTCCAGCAAAAAGAAAAATATTATTATAACGATCGCCATCAAATTCTATTGAAATTTTTGTCGGACTTTTCAATACAAATTCGGTGGTGTTATCATTAATTTTTTCAGAAGTTATGTTTTTTGATAAAGGACGAATCCCTACTGATTGAAATCTTCCAGATCTCTTTGTTATCCTCACTTTTACCGGATTGGCAAATGTGTCTTCAAATTTTGCAAAACTCATATGAATCGTTCCCCAATATGCAATGGCATCGTGCGATTGTAATTTCTCCCAATCTGAATTGCCTCGCTTAATCTCGATTTTATACGACCTATTCTCTGGGGATTTAGCCTTACTGTTAGCCTCAATCTCAATAGCCGAAATTTTAAACAGTGTTGTTATCACAAATAAAGACAATATTAATATTCTCATAATCTTTTTATTTTTCTATTTTAATAAATGCACAATTCCTCACAAGTGGAACATCAAAAATAAGCTTTCCCTTTTCCTTTTTCGGTCTTATTTCAATTTCTTTGACTTCTCCGGGATAATAGATCTTCGCACT
Organism: Muribaculaceae bacterium; assembly: GCA_028689665.1. Classification (GTDB taxonomy): domain Bacteria; phylum Bacteroidota; class Bacteroidia; order Bacteroidales; family Muribaculaceae; genus JAQVCR01. The sequence goes on along the minus strand of JAQVCR010000023.1, from coordinate 20,196 downwards.
GTGTATTTTTCCTATTCCTCTTACTATTACTCTGCAATTTTTATTCTCGCCCAAAACAACCGGAACAACATATCCTCCTTCTACCTGGAAAATATTTGCTTTTGCTGTGTTATTTTCCACCTTAATAACATCAGGAATAAGCACCCATTTGCGACCTTTAATCATCTGCATCATTTTCCCATAATCAAGATAATATTTGTCAACATAAGTGGAAGGACGAATTGAATGATCATTTCCTAAGAAAGGGCACATAGGGAAAACTCCCATATACAAGTGCCTTTGAATAAACTGATCGCCACCCTCATTTTCTATGGTTTTAGCTATATCAACCCACCCCAAAGCAGGCTTAAAAAAACAATTAAGAGCCATAAGATTCATAGAATTTCCCATATAAGTAAATTCGTCAAAAATGCCATCAACCTCGTTAAGTAAATCTATTCTTCGAGTGTGGTTATTTACAAATATCACCTTGCCTGCATTGTGCATTGTAGGACCTAACTTTTTCATAAGAGTCTTCCACGAATTATATAGAGATCGTGCAGGACGTCCTGAATACCACGTCATCTTATCATCAGCTTGATCATTAAACATTCTTAACCAGTCTAGTCGATCAATACAGATACCATAAGAATCGGGCAAATATTCGATATGTTTTTGTGCTTGGTCAATAAGAAATTCCGAATAAGCAGAATCGCCACAATCCATTGCAACCGCTCCGCCCCACGTTCCGTATGGCACTGGGTAGCCAGCATTCTCTTTATTATTATTTTTCAATAATTCTTTTGTCATAGGCAATATCGCATTATAAAGATTCCTATATAAAAATTCATTAGCATCTTTCCATGCCTCTTTATCTTTCAAGGTCATCGTGGCTGGAGGAGGAGATACTATTCCCGTTCCGAACTCGCAGACATTAAAATAACTCAATGAATAGAAACCATTATCTTTGAACTCTTTAGAAATCTTATTCATTCTGTCAAGCGTTTGAGTTGCCTCTTTGGTTACATTTGCCTTAAAGCCAAATGTCTCCCAAGCCTCATTTTTTTCTACAGGTGGGATGAACATTCCCATATATGGAAAATCGAATGAAGCCTGCCAATTCACTCCAAATGCCATTGCTCTAAGTTTCTCAGCATTATCTATCTTTTTACTTGCCGAATACGATCCCGTACCACATATCTTATAAGCTATATCGTTTTTGGGCTCAAAATATTCTGGATACATTTTATATGCAGTTTCTATTCCGGAACGCCAATCATCAGAATGCCTAATAATATCGTATGAAAAATGCAAAGTGCTGTCTTGCGAAATTCTATTCCATAAGCGCTTAAACGATATCGTGCCATCTTTCTTTGTTTCCATTTCTAAATCTATTATTATATCTTTTAATGATAATATAATGCTATATCCTTCGTGGTTGGCTTCGTCGATAATTACAGCCATTGGAATTGCAAAGAGGTCGTTCTGAGCCGGAACAAATCCAGTCATTGGGTCATTTGCTTGAAACCCTGTTGCGCCATAGTAATATTTACTATCAGAGAAAGATACCGGCACTAAAGGATCTACCCATCTGTTATTATGTTCACCACCTAATACTGCCCATCCTTTGGCTGCATCACAACCTCCTTTATATTCCTTTAGTTGATTACGCAAAGAAGCGTTCATATTCAACGTATCAATATTAGGAGAACCCCAAGCTGTCCAATACCTCAAGCTATCCTTTTTATTTGTAATAAATCTGAATGAACTTAATATAGGCATCGACCACGATCCATCGCTCACTCCTTGTATAGTAATATCACAATGTAAGCCTTGGCTGCTTTTTGTGTATTCTTCAAGTAATCTTAATGACGATTTTAAATTATCATTATATAACAATTTAGATATTACAATCTTGTTATTATCACTTTGTATTATTTGTCTTTGTAGATTCCTACAATTATCTATATCATCATTAATTTCTATTACTGTATTTATTAAGCTAAATTTGACATTTCCGTTATTGTCTATATTTATCTGTTCATTCACACCATAACATTGTAAGCTCAGTAAAAGTAATACTAATAACAAATACACTTTATGTTTCATCTTATTTATAGTAAAGGCTTATCAGACTATTATTTTAGTAACATTATTATCAATTTTCACAATATATACCCCCTTAGCAAGCGAGATTTTCATATCATCGCTTGCTACATTAACTTCATTAAATACTGTTTGACCTTGAATATTGACAATCTGAAGCCTTGCTCCTCTAGCATTTATTATCTTAATGCCATCATAATAACCTAACACATTAATTGACGGTGCTATATTATCAGAAACCGAAGTGCCTGTATAATTATATACATTGAAAATCTCGTTATCGGTAACTTCACTTGCGTTTGCCAATAAAACATCACCTGACACACTTAAATACTTCCCATTTACTGCCGAACGCAATGCAAAACCTTTCCCTTTGTCAACATAAAGAAATTTAGAAGAATTATTTAATCCCGACGATTGAACATTGCCGTTATCTAAGTCGACACTTAAATAATATCCGGCATTATTGAGACACAAATAACCATCTAAGGTATATTTAAATTCAAATGGCCAGCCATTTGATACCAAAATCGCTTTGCTGTTTAAGAAGCATAACTCCTTTGACAAATCAAGTATTGACCTCACTGAAAGATTTTGTCTATTAAATAAAACTCTATCCCCAGAGAATGCTACACAAATCACTTCAAAAGGCTTGTTCTCAAGTAACTTTATATGCAATTTATGTGTTCCATTGTCTGTTGCGGTCAATATTTGTTGCCATATATGCTCTCCATTTGAGCCGTCAATCTCAATTGGTGATCCATTATCAACCCACACTTGCGCTTTCCCAAAACCTTCTCTTGACGGTCGCTTCCAATATGTTACAGCGGCTTTTGTCCCCATAAAGTCGAAAACTAATTCGCTACCGGCAACATTTGAACGCCACCCTTTGCCTGTTTTGAAATTCCATATACTACCACCATCAACCCATGTGCCAATCTTTTCCACTTGTGCGGTTACCTCGCTCACATAAAATGCATCTTCCAAATCAGAAGTATATTTTGGATTAGGCAAATCAACAGAAATTACCTTACCGGCATCTGGAACAAGAGTTGCACAAATTCCTTCAAAAATATCTGCAACCTTTTGATGTCCTGCAGTGTTTGGATGAACACCATCGCCATTCAAATTAGTTGAAATTGCATAATAGTCAGCCCAGCTTTTTGTAGCTGAAATTATTTCCTCTTTTATTATGGAATTGTAATCAACAACTGGTATTTTATAATATTGTGCTACAGGTACCTGAACATTCCCACACCCTATTCCTGCTTGTGTACACATCATCACAGCAAATAATGCCGGATGACCTGGTGCTTTGTATATTTTTCGCATTAGCCCTTCATAGCTATTTAACGACTCCTGATCACCTGTATCATTTACAGCATATTCCATTAACACTAAATCAGGATTATATTTAAGAATATGCTCTTCTGCTCTGATACACCCAAAAAATGAATTTGTTGAACCTATGCCGGCATTGATAAACGTTACATTAATTCCATATTTAGTTTCTAAATAATGTTTTATGCGATTGCCATAACAATTTGGGAAATTTGGGTCGAATGGTTCAGAATTTGCTCCGGCGGTCATTGAACCACCAATAACAGCTATAGTTATATCTTTACCGGTAGCCATCTTTGCCATCAAAGCTTCCATGCGTGAATAATCGGCTCCTTCGTTAACATCAGCTGATTCGTAATCTCCGCCATACTCTACAATAACTCGCATAATCTCAACATCCGAGTTTGCATCAAGATAGAGGCATCCCTGAATATTTCCATCTGGTATTAAATCTTTGGGAAGTAAATATCTATACACATTACCTCCTAACGATGTCTCGGTTGGCATTCCATTTGCCCAACCTTGAACATATTTGGTTTCATATCCAGTTGCTGTTTTGACAGCCAATGTAGGTCTTGACCCATTTGGAGAATAAAAATCAACTATCATTTTTGATACATCTGCAGGAGTTTCGTACACTGCATAGCACCAACTTGACTGATCCTCAAGTGCAAACCTATAAACATCACCTTGACGAGAGTTCCATTCAGTATAATTAGCGCCTAATATTTTAATATTGCCAATCCAAGTTACTTTACTAAAATCAGTACATTCGTCATAAATTCGTCCTTTTATTGCCATCATTGACTGAAAGCTAATAATGAGCATTACAATAGTAAAAAATAATTTCTTCATTTTATTAAAAGTTTTTGGTTAATCTGTATTATTAATTCCTTTTGATATTTTGCACTGCCTCTACAATAGCTTTATAATTTTCTATTGGAGCTTGATGTTCCAATGCATTTGAAGCCCCTATAACAAAGTTTGGAGATTCACCTATTTCTAAAAGCAACCTTTTCGTGTCTTCATAAACTGTGATTGGCGATGACAATAGTACTTTCCCACAATCAATATTTCCACAAACACACACTTTGTTTTCATATTTGCGTTGTACAGCCACTATGTCCATATCGGCAGTGCTGTCTAAGGCTTGAATGCCATTAACTCCGCTGGCGGCTATTTTATCAAGAGCTTTGTTAATATTGCCATCGGTGTGCATTATGCTCTTCATTCCTTTCGACTTTGCATATTGATTCCATTCTCCAAGATAGGGATATACATAACGATCTAATTGCTCGGGCGAAAAATACAAACTGTGAGAATCGGCAATATCTGAGGCAGTCAAAGCTACGTCAATACCTATATCGCTGTATTTATCAATCTCTATTTTTGCATTATCCAATTTCTGACGTGCCATTTCATCGATGCTATCTGCATCTGTCATCATTTGAATAGAGAAATCTACGTAATCATCTCCTTCAGGCATTGCCATAACCCCACCTGTGCTTACCACTAATGCAACATCATTTCCAATCATTTCTTTAATTACTTTTGCTTGTGCAAGCCGATGCGTTTCTGGTAGAAAATAATATGCAGGTTCTCCCGGTGCTACTTCCCAATAGCCTCCCGGCAACGTAACGGCTGAAAAACAGAGCATTTCTGATACTCGAGCCACAGTTTCCGCATTCCGATAAATCACGACATCCTTTTGTTTGTCAGTCAACTTCATAAAATCTGTTCCAACAACAAATTTGCCAACACCAAACTTATTCCACAAATGAAATTCAAGTTCCCAAATTGGTGGACATTTGGAATAATTATGACATTCAAGAGCTTTTAAAAAATCTATTTTCATTCTTTTTCTATGTTTTAATATATAATGAGTGCTTGTACTGTGATTATTTACAGCACAAGACGCTCATTAAACCACTCTTGCTTTTACGTTTTATTTAGTTATTCTTACCTCTCTGATACGTGAATTAGAGAACCAACCTAACGGTATCATCTCTATTTTGAGATAATTCATTCCCGAAAGTTCATTCTTCGGCATCATATTAGTGTGGCAATAATTATATATAGACAATTCGGGTGCAGGATAATTCACTGCAATCTCTTTCCATGTATTATTATCCGATGAGCCATATACCTTAAATCGTCCTTCTATGCTCCCCTCTCCCGAAACAGCTATGTCAAAGTTGCTCATGCCATTTAGATTATAAGTTACATAAGCACTTTCTTCATTAGTCGAAGGGTGAATGGTTCCATAGTCAAACAGCACTTTGTCAAATCCATATTGTTGAGTATTCTCCAAGCAGGAATCATAATGCTTAGCAAAATTGTTTATCCCAATATTTTTTGAGTAATCAAACATTCTTTGCAATCCTTCCATATAATCGACCAATAGATTTTCATTTTTCTTAATTTCGGGCTTGCTAGCACCTATTGTAGTCAACAAAATAAAACCTTTTGATGGAAAAGAAATATTCAACCCATTTATAAGGTCGATATTTTCAATTTTCTCTTTTGCTACAGGAAATCCCTTTTTATCTACAGGATAATCATTCTCGAAATACACATATTTGCACATTGTTGGCTTATTGGCAACGTTTGGTATTTGCAATGTTACATCTTGAGCAAAGTCTGCCGTATTGCTTATAGCAAAAGTCAAATCACCTGATGGTGTGATTGCTGCAACGCAATTTATATTCTGGTTGCGAAATGAGCCTGAATGAATTATTTTAGACCCTTTAGGAATATTTCTCGACATCAACGACCATGTGTAGAACCAAGGACGAATATTAGCTTCTTCGGGATTCTCTTTTTGCTCTGCAATAGAATTCCAAAAGCCCCAACGTTTTTGCTTGTCAAGATCATCTTTATAATGCATAGAATCATCCATACCCCATGCCGCCGCTGCCGACCATCCACTCCTTAGTGTCTGAATCAACGCATCGGCAACAAATGTTCCATACCACCATTGATGTATTAATGTATGTTGATCAAACTTTTCGTTATGACCATCTCGAATACCCATTTCTCCCCAAATATTTGTTTTCTTGGGATTGTTAAGTTGGGTAAAGAAGCGGAATGCTCTTGTTTCATCTTCTACACGATTGGTAAATGTCCAATCCTTATTTATATACCAATGATAGTCGATTATATCTACCACAGTATCTAATTCATTTAGTGTCTTATTGAACCATGTATCTTCGCCCCAATAGCCACCATCAGGACCTACTATCTTAATATTATTAAGACCTCGTTTATCCAAATCACCACGAAGATTTAATATCGATGCTTTCCATTTCTCCCAAGTATAACCATTATTTGGATCTCCTGCCATCAAATTTACCTCGTTGCCAAGATTAAATTGCTTTATGCATGTAAACTTTTTTCCTTTCACCAAATATGAAATCATTTCAGCAACTTGGTTGGCATATTTTGGGTCATCAAGTTCAACAGTAAATTTAGGTAAGTCGACTGGAACTGTTTGTTTCCAATTATCATTCATCGGCTTCCACCATTCACCAAGAAGTACATCAATATTGTTCTTTTGACAAAAGTCTAAAAGGCGATAAAGGTCGTTCATATATCGTCGAGAATTTGCATACCATTTGGCATTCACTTGGGTCGAATCACAATTCCAGAGTAACTTTGCCTCTGCCCCTTCATAGCCAAAACAATAAAAATAAGGCATGATGCAACAACGGATATATCCCAACTTCATATATTCAACTCTTTCAAATAACCGCTCCCACTGCTTTTCACTCATGGTATCGCGATCGTTAGGCTCCCATTGCATTGCTCCGCCGTAGTAATTATCATTTAACACATAGTCGGTATCTGCAACAATTACATTTTTGCTCAACTGCGGTTGCTTACAAGCCATAAGAAGTGGGCCTACGGCTATACAGGTAATAAATATATGCTTGATTTTCATAAATTGATTTGTTTGTAATTTAGTAAAAGACTCTGAGAATGCTCGTTTATTTAGCAATTATACAGTAAAACATTCCAAGAGTCTTAATCATTTAATAATAAAATTGGGATTATTAGTAACCGGGGTTTTGTATCAGAACCCCTTTACTTAAATCTATATCTTCTTGTGGAATTGGAAAAAGCTCTTTTTCCTTACTATAATACCGACCTTTGTCGGGTGTCTCTTTTTGAATATTATTATTATTATAGTAATCAGTCATTACTTTTCCATAACGTTGTTGCTGAACTAAATCCATACGACGTAATCCTTCGCATCCAAACTCGCAACGACGTTCATGCCATATTGCTTCACGCACTTCATTAACATCTCCTGATACTACATCTGGCAATGAATTTGGAGTAGTATTAGGGATTATGACTTGGATTTCTCGCTTCGGATCTAACGCGCTTGAGTTTCTCGCTCTTTTTCTTACTTTGTTTAGATTAATCTTGGCATTTGTTATATCGCCTGTTTCAAGACAACTTTCGGCATACATTAATAGCACATCAGCATATCTTATTATATAAACGGTCATCTCAACATCTTGTGGATAAATCGGGGTCGAAGAATTGATGGTTTCACTTAGTGGAATAAAATGCTTTCTATCAAAATAACGTAAAGACTGAACCGTATTACTTATCTTATGACTATTGTCTTTGAATTGGTCTCCTAACTTGATAAAAGTCCATGTAATGCGAGGATCTTCAGGATCAAATTCATCTAGCAACTGCTGAGTCGGAAGATGAAAGCCATAACCACTGTCACAAGCAGGATTAAACCATACGCCATTCCAACCTGTAGACATATTCCAATTCTTTCCATTGCTCTTATACTGTATTTCAAAAATAGATTCTTTAACATTAGAATTGTGATTTAGCCATTGTGTAGCATAATCAGGATCTAAGTCATATTCTCCTTTTTGAGTACCGGTAAAAAATTCATCTAACACTTTCTTAGAATTATCAAAATCACGAACGAACCAATATGTACGTCCAAGCATCGCATAGGCTGCCCCACTTGTTGCCCGTCCCATATCCTCTGGAGCATATTCACTTCGTTTAGGCAAATTAGTAGCAGCTGTAAAATCAGCTATTACTTGTTCCCAGACTTTGGCTACAGGTGTACGAGATTTGTATATATCAGCCGGCTTCTCTGCATGAAGAAACAATGGAACATCTCCCCAGAAATAAGCAAGGTTATAATACCAGAATCCACGCAACCATTTTGCTTCGTTCTCATAGCGTGTCAATAATTTCTCATCTTTTTCGCTTAACGTATTGTTGGCTCTGAACTCTGCCGCTTTATCAAGAAGTATATTTATTTGATATATGGATTTATATGACATTGCCCACAAATTGGATACTTTGCTATTGGTCGCATTTATATTAAATGTTTCCAAATGATGCAAATCTATCACGTCGGTGGCACCACCGCAACTCTTATCGCAGTCATCAGATCCAATATCATTAATGAACATCAGCTCAAGGCTCACTTCATTCCAAGCTTGCTTTAGAAAATAGTAGCATGCAGTTAACGATTGATTTATCTCATCAAGATTCTGGTAAAATTCTTTATCTTCACGACCTCCATACAATGGTACATCAAGATCGTCATCACTACATGACGGAGTTACCATCATTGATAAAAGAAGTGTGGTTACCACTAAAAATTTATTATATAATTTCATTTTTTTTGCAATTTTATAGTTGTACATTTACTCCAATTGTAAAAGTTCGAGGATTAGGATATCCTAGATTTTCAATTCCAAGATTAAGAGCATTGCCATTTGGAACCTCAGGATCCATATATTTAAATTTGGTAATTGTAAATAGGTTTTCTGCACTAAAATACACTCTTACATCCCCAAACACTCGGCTGGCTTTCATCCATTTCGATGGTAACGTACAGCCAACTTGCAGAGTTTTCATTTTTAGGAAAGAGCCATTTTCAACATACCATGACGAGGTACGGTAATTATCATTATCGTCTTTTTTAGATATACCAAACACATTAGTCTTGTCGCCCTCTTGACGCCAGGCATCAGTATATGCCGATGCTATAAGATTTGTAAGACTGGTTCTTCTATATAATTGTTTTGTACCTACCCATAAATCGTTACCTGCAACACCTTGAAAATACATAGCCAAGTCAATACCTTTATATCCGAGCATAATATTGCCCCCATATATTATATCAGGATTAGGATTACCTATATAATCGCGGTCATCAGCATTTAGTCTATTATCTTTATTGACATTGCAAAAACGAGCATCTCCAGGTTTTGCATTTGGTTGTAGCAATGTTTTCCCATCTGCACCGACATGTGATTTGATTTCTTCGTCATTTTGGAAAATTCCATCATAAACGTATCCAAAGAATCGTCCAAATTCTTCGCCAATCTCATTCTTTGATGCCGAACCCCAAATTGCATCATCTGTACCTGTTGATACTAATTTGTTCTTCTGGAATGTTAAGTTTGCATTTACTGCATAAGTGAAATCTGCTACTTTGCCCTTATAACCTAAAAGGATCTCTATACCTTTGTTTCTTACGGTTCCGGCATTTGTCCATGGAGTAGTCTGGTAACCAGCCATTGATGGTAATGGATTTTGCATAAGCATATCCTTAGTTGTCTTTATATATCCGTCAATTCCTATAGTAAGTGCCGAATTCAGCATTGTTACATCTATGCCGACATTTGCTTGTTCACTAGTTTCCCATTTAATGTCGGGATTACCTGTTGATGTCGAAGCATAACCTTGTAAAACATTTTGAGCGCTATTAAAACCATATATCCACGTTTCATAAGTAGAGACTATGTTTCCATATGCAAAATTTGGAATGTTTTGGTTACCATTTTGTCCCCAACCTGCACGCAATTTCAATCCGTTTACTATGTCCTGATTCCAATCTTTGAAAAAGCTCTCTTGATCGGCACGCCAGCCTAAAGAGAATGATGGAAATACTCCCCATCGATGACCTTTTGCAAATTTCGACGAACCATCAGCACGCAAACTCATAGTCAATAAATAACGATTGTCAAAATTATAATTTATACGTCCCAAGTATGATATCAATTTATATTCCGTTTCGCTTCCACGTGCAATATCATCAACTGTCGCTGCATCAAGAATCTCGAAATTAGGTTTATTTGAAGGGGTATTATACTTTATTCCTGTATGATATTTATAATGCGATGATTCCCATATAAATCCAGCCAATGCCGAAATATTGTGCTTGCCAAAACTATTATCGTAATTCAATGTGTTTTGGGATGTGTAACTTAGCGTTGTTGATGTACTATTTTGAACACTATTTTTTAAATTGAACTTGCTTTCTATATTTGTACACATATTATATTTTGTGTCGTTTTGTCTTAAATCAAAATTTGGAGTGAATTCATAATAACTATAATCAGGGATATCAAAACCTATCATTGATTTGAAATAAAGTCCTTTTAACCCAAGATTAATATTAATATAAGCTGTTCCATCTATGTTTCGACTTACATGCTCTTTTTTCTGCCTATTTATAACTCCCATAGGGTTTCCATAATAACTATATTGCGAACCCATATACTGGTTGTATTCGTAATTAGGATCTTGCAAATTAGCTTCTTTGGCATATACAGGACTAAATGGATCGGGTAGTAATATTTCACTTATAGGCATATTCAAATCATGAGATTTGATATAGGCTCCTCCAAGAGTTTGACCTATTGTTATATATTTATTGAAGGCATATTCATTACTTACGCGAATTGTGAAACGTTCATAATCTGAAGTTTTTATAACTCCTTCTTGCTTTAGATAGCCAAAGCTAAAATGACTTTTTAATTTGTCTGTTCCACCGCTTACCGAAAGATTATAGCTCTGCTTGGAACCTGTCTGTGTACATAGATTCCACCAATCGGTATCATAAATATTAATATCGGTTGCTTCACCATTTTCATCAACCGGACCTAAGCCTTTTCCATCAAGATAATATAGATTTTTTATGTTCCTTGGCATTTTTAGTCCATCATTTGCATAGGCATCGGATAAGAAAGAGAATAATTGATTACTATTCATCATTTCTACTCGATTTATAGATTGCGACCATCCAAACGATGCATCAAAACTAATACTCATCTTTCCTTCTTTTCCTTTTTTAGTAGATACTAGGACTACGCCATTAGCTCCTCGCGCACCATATATAGCACAAGCCGAAGCATCTTTTAATATTTCTATGTTCTCAATATCTTGTGGATTGATGCTGTTGAATTGGCTTTCACCTATTGGCTGTCCATCAACAACATATAATGGTGTCAGATCGGTAGAGATAGATCCATAACCCCTGACTCTTATTGTTGCACCTGCACCCGGCGCACCTGAGTTTGATGTTACATAAACCCCTGCTGCTTTCCCTTGTATTGCCTGAGATATATTTACTGCGCCACTCTTTTCAATGTCTTCTTTATTGACTGAAGATAAAGATCCTGTCAAGTCGCTTTTCTTTTGAACTCCGTAGCCTATTACAACTAGCTCTTCGAGATTGGTAGCATTTTCAGCCATTACAACCTTCATTTTTGCACCAGATACTTTATGCTCTTCATTTTTATATCCAATATATTTAAATGTCAAGGTGTTTCCTTGCGTAGCCGTAATATTAAACTTGCCGTCAACATCTGTCATTGTTCCTTTTGTTGTTCCTTTAACAAAAACGTTAACCCCAATCAAAGGTTCATGCTTTTCATTTGTAACGATGCCCTCAATTGCAATTTTATTCTGTGCAAACGAACAAAAAGCAACTAGCATACATAATAAGGATAATATATATTTTAATTTTCTCATAAGAAATAAATAAAATTTAAGTAGTATGATTAAATGGAGGCTCGAAAGCTTCGAGCCTCCATTCCCTTAAACAATCTTAATAGACAATTGCCTTAGAAACTTTATCGCCTGCTTTCACTATATATAACCCAGGATTAAGCTCTATGCTGCTATTTGTACCGGTAACAATAAGATTAGTTACCAATGCACCCGAAATTGCATAAACTGCAACACCTTTACCTTCAGCTCCAATAATATTTACCTTACCCTTAGCTCCTATTATCTTTATATTATTGTCAATATTGTTGAACACATTCTCAACTGCGCTTGTCTCTGAGATACAAATGTCATCGATATATGTAGTTTCTGCTACGCTAATTGCATTTGTTCCAAATTTTTCATTAGGTGAAAAATAGAATGATTCAAAAGTAGTATTCAGAAACTCATTCAAATCTATCGACACCATCTGCCAGCCTTCATCTCCTGTATAACTGATAGCTTGGTCTTTATATGTACAAGTACCTCCCCATGTTTCCATTCCAAGAACTGAATTGTTAGTTCTATAAATCATAAATTTCAAATAACGTCCTTTTTCTGTAATTTTAGTATTTTGTTTAGCCTCTCCATTTTTTAACGCAATAGCTACTCCAAACCAATCGGCATTTCCCCAACCCCATGTTGGATCTGTTGGGTCTTGAACTATCTTAAGAACATTATTACTTGTATTAATGCCGTTTTTTAATGGATTGCTAGCAACTTCAACTATCGAAGAAGTATTTTGACCGCCTAATTCAAATAAGAAATTATCAGATTCAAAATCGACCATAAATGTATCGTCTAACTTTTGTAAATATGGAGGAGTCATATATTGATAAGGATTTCCGCCCTCGTAAAATATTTCGGTGCGACGATAGCATGGAATCCAATTGGCTGAAGTAGGGTTGGCAATCAAAGTAACTTTAATTTCTTTTACTCCGGCTGGCAATGATGCTTGAAAATAAATATCATTCCAATAATTATTACCTATCACTGCATCAAATGAAATTTCAACTTTCATATCTGGAATAGGAAGATAATTTTGTTCATCTGTCGAATATTCAATTTTCACAAAATCGTCAACCGATGCAACATCTTTAGGAATGAACATATTGATTCTGAAACCAGTAAGATTTTTGTCATTCCATATTTCACGATTAAAGATAAACGCCGTGGGGGTATTCGTATCTTGTTTCTGTACATAGCTATTATCTCCATAATATTCGGTAGAAGCATCATTGTAAAGCACTCCTCCTCCTTCAATATAGCAATCACGCTCAACATCTGACTTTAGCATTTCATTTACATAACTCTGTCCATACATGCTCGTTACTGCGAAAAGCATACAAATTAATAAGTTAATTTTTTTTCTCATGATCTTTTTAATTAGTTAATTATTAGTAGTTAGTTATTGTTATTTATTATATATATTAAAAAAACATCCAATATTCTATCAATGCCAAAATGACAAGGAATACACTTATATAGCGGAAATTTTTATACCATGGTATCAATTTTAGTTCTATTGAGTCTTCTCTCCACAGTTTACGTTTCCACGTATATTGCATAACGACTTCTTCTGATGGCTTCGTCCCATTATAGCTTACAATAATATTAACTATAATACTCAATATTAATAGGATTGGAACCCATAGGAGAAAATGGAAAGGTACTGTTAGTAAAAATCCAAATTTTAAAATCATTATTACTGCGGCGATTACCAATCCCGACATCAAGCCTGCAAAAGCTCCATTTGCAGTTGACCGTTTCCAGAATAGCCCCATTAAGAATGTTGCTACAATTGGTGGTGCCAAATAGGACGAAAATTCTTGATAATATGCCACAAGAGATGCAAACTCACCTATTAGTGGAGCCCATAAAACGGCAATAACAAGAGCTACTAAAGAGGAAATCTGCCCAACCATCACAAGATGCTTGCTCGTTGCATTCTTTTTCCATGAATTATAAAAGTCCATAGTAAATAGTGTAGAAATAGAATTTAACGAAGCACTTAATGTTGAGGTCAAAGCCGAAACCATACATGCAATCATTAACCCTATTAATCCTACCGGCAATAATTTCAATATCAATCGAGGATATACCTCGTTAGTATCTATCCCAAAAGTACTTTTTAGTGTGTTCCCATCTATTATTTCATTAGGAAGAGGAGTCCCTATACCAAAAATATCTGTTATTCGGGCTATCATTCCGGGGGTAATAAATATGAATAAGGTAAATAGGTATATAAAAGCTACAAACAGGAATCCTATTCGTCCTTCATTTACCGACTTTGCCGACAAAACTCGTTGAACCATAACTTGATTATTTCCCCAAAAGTAAAATCCTAATATGGGGATACTTACTATTATCGAAAACCAAGGGACAGTAGTATCGTCGTTCGACCTTACCAAATGCATCCATACACCATCGTGAAAACTTGCTGCAAATTGTTCCCAGCCACCAACAGATTCTAAACAAAATATTGATAAAATAACCGACCCTACAACCAATACTATTGATTGGATCATATCAGCATTAATTGCCGATGATAGTCCTCCTATGATTGTATAAGTTCCTGCTAAGGCAGCCATGATTAATATAACCACCATCATATCGACCTCGGGAAATATTATTTTCAATATCAAAGCTCCTGTATATAAGGCGGCTCCTGCATCAAGGAATACATTACCTACTATTGTTATAAAAGAAAAATATTTTCGCGACCTATTATCAAATCGTCGTCCTAAATATTCAGGAATAGTATATATTCCTGATTTTATATAGAATGGTAAAAAGAATAAGGCTACGAAAATTATTACAAATATTGCACCAATATTGTAATTAAATACGGCAATGCCACTTATAAAGCCTTCTCCCGAATGTCCCATAAGGGTAGAGCTGCTTACACTTGCCGCAAATAACGAAAGACCTATCACAAACCAATTTTGCGATTTACCCGCTAAAAAGTAATCGTTAGCATCACTATTCTTCCTATTGCGTAATGCCCACCATAAAATAATAGCAATGAAGGCTATTATTATTATTATGTCAAGATTCCCGATATGTGGTATCATTTGTTATTGTTTATGCGACTATTACTCTTTACAAAATCTATTAATTCTTTTAAATCACAAGTAGCTAAATTAACCCATTGATCAGAAGCTCCATAATAGACATATAGTGTTCCATCTTTCACAACTGCTCCGGTTGGAAAAACTACGCCCCATTTATATAGACCTTTTGTTTCCTCATCTGTCTCTGGTTCCATAATGAAATCTTTGGTTCGGTAAAGCACTTTTGTCGGATCTTCCAAATCAAGCAGAGCTGCCCCTACTCTATATGTAAAATTCTTATCAACTCCATGATATAAAAGCAACCACCCATCAGAAGTGCGGATTGGTGGTGTATTCCCTCCTACTTTCACCTCCCATTTTTCCTCTCCTTTCATCAATAAATGGCTCTGTGTGTTCCAACTCATCAAGTCATCAGAACTCTTTATCCACACTGAAGGATATTCTGTCTTATAATCTTTTCCTACATAATCTTTGGGCCGATGAAGCATCCAGAATTTTCCATTAATTTTTTCAGGGAACAATATCACATCTCTGTCATCTAACGAAGGCTCAGTTAAGCGCCCCACCTTTTTAAAAGTACGCATATCTGTTGATATAGCCAGACCTGTATTGCTAACATTATCTTTAAGACACTTAGGCGCAAAATCGCTTAAATTAGGCGACTCTACTTGATCGTATTCGTTTTTCCAATATTGACCGGCAAAATAGGGACGAAATGCAAATGTTACATAAAATTCATTTTCAAATTTTACTATGCGTGGATCTTCATTGGAACCGGAATCGAAACCATTTGCTTGTGGCATCAATACTGGAGTGTCAAATATCCTGTTAAAATGAATACCATCTTTGCTTTCTGCTTTTCCTATATATACTATGTGTTTCGGATCGTCTCCGGCTGCTCTATAAAGCATGTGGAAAACTCCATCATCATAAATAACACCTGGGTTACAAACTACCAAATTCTCCCAAGCATTGTTAGGGTTTGGCGATAAAATAGGATTTCCACTGTACTTTTTTAATTTCATAATTATTGTATAGTTTAATATTATTATTTTAGATTTTACACTTTATCGATACGGTACAAAGATAAGCCTTATACAAATTGTGTTTTGAATGATTTTATGCTCAATATTAATATTATTTTGAATAGTTATTCCTATTCATATGATTAGTTTTTGAACTTTTATGATACTAATTTGCTCTATTTTTAAATATAACAATATTAACACCCTAAGTATTTGGTTATTAGCAATTTTTCTAATTGGTAGTAAATATAATATTTATAATCAGTATATTCTCTCTTTTTAATTAATACTTTATATTATTTTGTTATTTCATAATTCTTTAATACCTTTGAAGCGACATATTAATAGATGAATGCTTTTCTTTTTTATATGAGTACTATACAACGCGAAATTACCCCCATAAATGATGATGATTTATTCATCCTTCTAAATCACCCCGAAGCCGACTTTGATTATGCAACACATTTCCACACCGACTTCGAGCTAAACCTAGTGTTGCACGACAAAGGCAAAAGAGTAGTAGGCGATTCTATTGAAGAATTTCCTCCTTGCGACTTAGTATTAATCGGTCCCAATATTCCACATAGGTGGCAGGGCGAAATTGTGAAAGGTAATCAAGTGATCACCATACAATTCCACGACCAATTGCTTTCTTATCAAATATTGCAAAAGAAAATGTTCAATTCAATTAAAGAAATGCTTCAAAAATCTAATAGAGGAATACAATTTGTTGAAGACGAAGACTCCAATATAGTGAAGCAAATTCTACAAATGAGCAAAATTAATGGCTTCAAAGTATGTCTTGAATTTCTTTCATTGCTTTACGAATTATCAACAAGCCCGAACCAAAGACTTTTAGCCAGCAGAAGTTTTGATAGCGACAGCGTAATCCGAGATTCAAAAAGCCGCCGAATTGCCAAAATTTGCGACTATATAAATAAAAACCACATGAATCAGATTAAGCTTTCCGACCTTGCAGAAACCGTTTCGATGAGCGACTCGGCTTTAAGCCACTTCTTCAAAAAACGCACCAATCGTAACTTAGTCGATTACATAAATGATGTAAGAATAGGAAATGCCACCAAAATGTTGTTTGAAACCACTCATTCAATTAATGAAATAGCCTTTTTGTGTGGATTTAACAACATATCTAATTTCAACAGAATATTCAAGAAAAATAGAGGAAAAACTCCAACAGAATATAGAGAGTCTATTCAGAAAATATTAACCAAATTCTAACTTGTAGAATTAATCATAGGTCGCCCTACTTCAATAACACAATCAATATAATATCATATTTATTCAATATAATATCATACTATATTACACCTATTATTGTCTAAAACTCAGTAAATATTTGACATAAGCCTATAAATATCAGTAAACCATATTAATATATAATGATATTTATCATATTTGTATTATATTTCAACAATATAGTATTATTTATAGTCATATCTCTGCAATAATTTTGTATCAACAAATTCTCTTTGTTTAGAATTGCTGTTTGCTACCTCTAAACTTTACTTAAATTTATAATGTTGATATGACTTCTACAAAAAATCCCGAATCAAATATTGTGTTGACTTTGGATGCCGGAGGCACTAATTTTGTCTTCTCTGCAATAAAGAATGGCAACCAGATAATAAAGCCTATAAATCTTCAATCACTGTCTTACGACTTAGACAAATGTCTGCAACAACTTGTAAAGGGATTCAATATGGCTCTCTCTGAATTAGATGAGAATCCTATTGCTATCAGCTTTGCTTTCCCCGGACCAGCAGATTATCCTAATGGAATCATAGGAGGATTCCTCCCTAATTTTCCTTCTTTCAGAGATGGTGTAGCTTTAGGGGATTTCCTTGAAAATGAATTTAATTTTCCAGTATTTATAAACAATGATGCCGATTTGTTTGCCTATGGCGAAGCTATTGCCGGGAAATTACCCGAAATAAACAATAAATTGGCTATGTACGGGAGTATAAAACAATATAAAAACTTATTGGGGTACACTTTTGGAACTGGATTTGGTTTCGGATTTGTTTCCGATGGGCGATTACACATAGGTGATAATTCGTGTGTCGAGACTTTTTGCCTCAGGAGCAAACTAAACAAGGGTATGATTGCCGAAAGTGGTGTATCGGTTAATGCCATAAAAAAGAATTATTCAAAACTGGCTAATATCGAGGACCTATCGTTAGAGCCAAAAGATATTTTTGAAATAGCCGAAGGAGAAAAAGAAGGAAACAAAGACGCTGCGATTAAAGCATTTGAATTATTTGGAGAAAATGCAGGAGATGCAATTGCTTCTGCAGCTTCTTTGATTGATGGAATTATTGTCATTGGTGGAGGAATAACAGCCGCTAAAAAATACATAATGCCTTCTTTAATAAAAGAAATGAATTCTAAACTCACTACCATAGATGGTGAGATTCTTGACAGGCTCCAAGTAAAAGTTTACAATCTAGACAATGAAACCGAATTTGAGGCTTTTGCAAAAGGTAATTCAAAAAAATTAAAAGTCTATGGATGTGATAAAGAAGTATCTTATGATCCTCTAAAGAGAATAGGTATTGCAATTTCTTCTGTTGGAGCAAGCAAGGCTATAGCTTTAGGTGCTGCTGAATTTGCCATAAAAAAACTTTCATCTTTGTAATAATGAACAATTCTATTAAATTATATCCTTTAAAATTCACTCCTATTATTAAAGAAAGAATCTGGGGCGGAGAAAAGTTACATAACATTCTTAATAAGGACACCAAAAATATAAAATGCGCTGGCGAGAGCTGGGAAATTTCTGCTGTCAAGGGTGAGGTCTCTATCGTTGCAAATGGGAAACTAAAAGGGCTATCTTTAACCGACATTATTAAAATATACAAAGACAAACTTTTAGGGACTTCTATCTTCAACAAATTTGGAGAGGCTTTTCCTCTTCTTATTAAATTCATTGACGCTAAGGAAAACTTATCTATTCAAGTACATCCCGACGATAACACAGCAAAAAGACTTCACAATTGCGCAGGAAAGACAGAAATGTGGTATGTAATGGATGCGGAAAAAGACGCTTCTTTACTATCCGGCTTTTCTTCTACAATCGACCCGAAGACTTTGATGCATCGCATAAACGACGGTTCATTTATCAATTGTATGAATTGCGAAAAAGTAGATAAAGGAGACACCTTTTTTATCCCATCTGGTAGAGTACACGCAATTGGGAAAGGGGTTATGTTGGCTGAAATTCAGCAAACTTCTGACATTACTTATAGAATATATGACTACAACAGAATCGACAAGAATGGATTAACACGTGAACTGCATATAAAAAACGGTATACAAGCCATTGATTTCAAAGACCTTGATTCTGGAAAAGTAATCTATAATAAACAAAGTGGAGAGAATAAAACCCTTGTAAATTCAAAATACTTCAAGTCCGATATTCTAAACATTCGGGGAACACTAAAATGTGATTATAACACCGACTGTTTTAAAATTCTTATTTGTGTTGATGGCAATGCTAAAATTTGTTTTAATTCTTATATAATGGACTTTAATTTGGGTGACACGATACTTATTCCGGCAGAATTAGACACCATCGAAATATCATCGCTTAATTCTAATATTTTAGAAATAAGCATCTAATCTCTTTTAGCATAAAATCAACAATATCGATAATTTCAAGAACCAATTTAAATAGATTTCTACTTCTTGACAATTTAATGATATCCGAGCCGGGTGTTTGGTGGCTCGGGTGGAGCTATTTTACTGCTAGCTTGGTGGTGGCGGAGGGGGTGGTGGCTATGTAGATGCCTGCGGCTAGGTTTATTGTGCTTGTTCCTTCCACTTTT
>JAQVCR010000045.1 GCA_028689665.1 Muribaculaceae bacterium | reverse complement strand
AAATAGTAGCGAGGCTGTCCTTTGGGGCAGCCTCGCTGTGTATTTGTGTTGTGGGGGCGATTATTCTTCTTCGCTCTCGTCTTCTTTCATGTTGTGGAATACGTTTTGTACGTCTTCGTCGTCGTCAAATTTCTCTAGGAGTTTCTCGATTTGAGCTCGTTGTTCGGCGTTTACTTCTTTTACGTCGTTTGGCACGCGAACAAATTCACTGCTTGTTATTTCGTATTCGTTGTCTTCTAGGAATTTCTGTATGCCGGCATTTTCTTCAAATGGTGCTGATAGTATGATTTCGTTTTCGTCTTGTTCTATTTCGTCTACTCCGTAGTCGATTAGTTCTAGTTCAAGGTCTTCGAGTGCCACGCCTTCTTTTGCTGTGATGTGGAATGTGCATTTGTGGTCGAAGAGGAATGTGAGGCTGCCCGATGTGCCTAGTGAGCCGCCGTGCTTGTTGAAATAGCTGCGTACGTTTGCTACGGTGCGTGTGTTGTTGTCGGTGGCTGTCTCTACCATTATTGCGATTCCGAATGGTCCGTATCCTTCGTATACGATTTCTTTGTAGTCGGTATAGTCTTTGTCGGTAGCTTTTTTGATTGCACGTTCAACGGTGTCTTTTGGCATATTTTCTGCCTTTGCATTTTGCATCAATGCTCGAAGACGTGGGTTCATGTCGGGGTCGGGGCCACCTGCTTTTGCGGCAATAGTGATTTCTTTACCGAGCTTGGTAAACACGCGTGCCATGTTTCCCCAACGCTTCATTTTTCTAGCTTTACGATATTCAAATGCTCTTCCCATAATATTATTATGTTATATATTTTTTTTTGTTAGTTATCTTAGTGTGGCTCCCAGTTCTTTTTGTAGAGAGGTGATGATTTTGTTCATCGATTTTTCTATTTCTTTGTCTTGGAGGGTCTTTTCGTTGTCTTGAAGAATCATGCTTACGGCGTAAGATTTTTTGCCGGCTTCTAGGTTTTTACCTTCGTAGACGTCGAATAGGGTTACTTCTTTTAGTAGGCGGCGTTCGGCGCTTGCGATTACTCGTTTTACGTCGCCAAATGTTACGGTGGTGTCGAGTAGTAGTGCTAGGTCGCGCTTTACGGGTTGCGACTTTGGAAGGTCGGTGTAGCTCACTTTTTTCTTGCTGCTGAGTTTTACGATTGCGTTCCAGTCGAGTTCGCAGTAATACACTGGTTGGTCGATGTCCATCTTTTTGAGGATGGTGTTTTTAACGATGCCTAGTGTGCCTATGTTTTTGCCTCCGCGTGTGGTGAATTCTATTCCGTTTGAGTAGATGTCGCTAGCTATTGATTTCATTGCTAGTTCGTTCTCGGCGATTCCTAGACGTGCGAAGATGTTGAATACTATGGCTTTGAGGTCGAATACTGTGATGTCTCGTTCTTTTTCTATCCATGATCCTTCGCTTTTGCTTCCGGTCATTAGGATTGACATACACGATGTTTCGCTGTATGGGGCTAGTAGTTTTTCGGTGGCGTCGATGCTCGAATCGTAGCTGTAGCAGTTTCCGAATTCATACATACTCAAGTTGTCGCGCTTGCGATTGATGTTGTGTGCGATGCTTTCAAGTCCTCCGAAAAGCAGTGTCTGGCGCATTACGCTTAGGTCGTTGCTTAGGGGGTTGATGAGTTTCACGCAACGGTCGGCAGGATATGTTTCGAGTGTATTGTAGTAGTCGACTGCGGTGAGCGAGTTGTTTAGAATTTCGTTGAAGCCGAGTGCTGTAAGTTGTTCTGAAACGAGATTTTGAAGTTCGTTCTTTGTATCGGTTGCGCCTTTATATGAGAGCGATGATTTGAGAGAGTCGGAAAATTCGACGTTGTTGTAGCCATAGACGCGAAGTATCTCTTCGGCTACGTCGCAGGGGCGTTGTACGTCGACGCGGTAAGCGGGGACGAATAGGCTTAAATTATCGTCTGTCTCTTTTACGATTGCTATATCGAGTGATGTTATTATGCTTTTAACTGTCTCTTTTGGTATTTCTTTACCTATAATATTGTTTAGGTAGTTGTAGTTTAATTCTACCGAGAATGGTGCTGCAGGCTCTGAATAGATGTCGATGAGGGGTGTGCAGATTTCGCCTCCGGCTATTTCTTTAACTAGCAGGGCTGCCATTTTGAGGGCATATACGGTGTTGTTTGGGTCGATGCCGCGTTCGTAGCGGAATGATGCGTCGGTGTTTAGTCCTTGGCGACGTGCTGTTTTGCGGATGCTGGTGGGGTTGAAGCATGCCGATTCTAGGAATATGTCGGTGGTGCTTTCGGTTACTCCCGAGTCTAATCCGCCAAATACTCCGGCGATGCACAGGGGCTTCTCGCTGTCGCAAATCATTAAGTCGTTGCCGTTGAGTGTGCGCTCAACGCCGTCGAGGGTAACAAATTTGTCGCCTTCGCTTGCGTTCTTTACGATGATTTTGTCGCCTTTGATCTTCGATAGGTCGAAGCAGTGAAGGGGCTGACAGATTGAGAATAGAATATAGTTTGTTATATCTACAATGCTGTTGATTGGGCGTTGTCCGATTGCCAGTAGCAGATTTTTCAACCATTCGGGTGATTCTCCTACTTTGACGCCGCGTATCACGATGCCCGAATAGCGTGGGGCTGATTTGGTGTTCTCGACTTCTACTTCGATTTTGCCTTCTTTTCTTGAAATCTCAAAGCGGTCGATGTTTGGACGATGTAAGTTTGATTTTATTCCGTGCTGAATAAGCCATGCCGAGAGGTCGCGTGCTACGCCATAGTGGGAAGCTGCATCGATTCTGTTGGGGGTAAGGTCGACTTCAAGCACGTAGTCTTCGTGTACATTGAATATGCTTGCTGCCGGTGTGCCTGAGCTTATTGTCTTGTCGTCGAGGACAATAATTCCGTCGTGAGAATGTCCCACGCCTATTTCGTCTTCGGCACATAGCATTCCAAATGATTCTACGCCGCGTATCTTTGATTTCTTTATTAAGAATTCTTTGTCTCCGTCATATAGCACAGTGCCTAGGGTGGCTACTATTACGGTCTGTCCTGAGGCTACATTTGGAGCCCCACATACTATTTGAAGTGGATCTTCTGCACCATTTGAAATATCTACGGTGGTAATATGCAAGTGGTCGCTGTCGGGGTGAGCCTCGCATGTTAGCACTTTACCTGCAACAAGTCCTTTAAGCCCGCCTTTGATCGACTCTACTTTCTCTACGCTGCCTGTTTCTAGTCCGAGAGAGGTGAGCGCATCTGCTAATTCATTGGGTGTTAGGTCGAAATCTATGTATCTTTTCAACCAGCTATAAGATATATTCATAATAATGTATGTTATTTACTATTCCAATAGGGTGTAATTTCTCACACCTATTTAAAAATCTTACAAAAGTACTAATTTTTTTCCATAACTCACAAAACTACAACCTAAAAGCCTATAACGAAACTAAATTTATATCACTAACGCTCCCGACGACAGCTCGTTATTGCATTTATTCTTGTTTTTATAAATTGGCTGAATATTATATCTACATATCTAGGTGGAAAATCTTTTTTATTTCTAAAATAATATTATATTTGCATATTAACTTTATCTAATTGAGGTATGCAAGACGCCGATATTTTTAACCAACTATCTTTCACCAATGGAAAGCTCAACTGCGAGCTTATGTCTTCTGTTTTTAAATCACTTCCTATAGGCGTGGGAATTTTTAGTCTTGAGGGCGAGTGGCAGTATTACAACGAAATGCTAAGACAAATTGTTATTGAGTGCAACTGTAACCGCCTGTGTAATATTGTAGAAAGCGAAGAGATTCCTCAAGATTTCAGGGACAACTTGAAACAAAATAAACCTTGCGAGACAGTGCTCTATTTTAATGCCAATGGTGATACAATCCCCGATTGGGTACCACAGTGTGTTGTGATTAAAATGAGATTAAAACCTCTCTTTAACAAAGATAACGAGCTAACTAACTATGTAATAATTTCAGAAAACATTTCTGAGGCTGAATCAAATCGTCGTAGGCTGATTGCCGCTAAAGAGTTGCAACAAAAGCATATTGTTGAACTTAATGCTAAAACCAAACAGTTAGAAGAACTTTCTAATCAGACTCAATTAATTCTGCAAAGTATAAACACCGGATTAATATATCTAAAGCCCGACTACACAGTGGCTTGGAGAAACCACTTGTCGATGTATGGTGAAAATGCCGAACAGATGTATGTAGTGGGAACTCACTGCTATGAACATTTTGGACGAACCAAACCTTGCGACATTTGCCCGGTTGTTAATGCTCACATTGATAATAAACGTCAATTCCGTACTTTCTTCGACCCCGGCGGACTGGTTCTTGATGTGGACGTGAACCCTGTTTTTGACAAAAATAATAACGTCGACGGATACCTATTACGACTTGATGATGTTACCCTGCGTGAAAATTTAATTAAAAACATTAACCACGAGCGAGATAAAGCTCAGCACAGCGAAAGAATGAAAATGTCGTTCCTCGAAAATATGAGCCACGAAATTCGCACTCCGCTTAACGCTATTCTTGGATTCACCGAATTGCTCAACGGGGAAGATGCCAATGAAATTTCGCAAGAAGAACGTACCGAATATCTAAGCGTCGTCGCTTCTAACGCCGAAATACTCTCAACTCTCGTTAACGACATACTCGATATTTCTCGTCTCGAGAGTGGTCGATACCAGCTCTCGATCACTAAAGCTAAAATCGGGGAGCTTAGCCATATAGTAGCCGAAAGCATCAACCATAGAGTTCCCACCGGAGTGGCTCTTAACGTCGATGTACCTACCGAAATCGCCGAAATCGTTATGACATCGGATATACAACGAATACAGCAATTGCTCATAAACTTCTTAACAAATGCGTGCAAATACACTTTAAAGGGAATGATCTCGTTAAGCGTACGCACCGAGCATGCACTTGGTGGCACAATTGTAAACTTTGCCGTTACCGATACGGGAGTAGGAATACCTCCCGAAAAAGCTAAAACAATTTTTAAACGTTTTGAAAAACTTGACGAATACAAGCAAGGCACCGGACTGGGACTAAATATATGCCAGACTATTGCCGACTTGCTAAATGGAAGAGTATATCTCGACAATACATATAAAGGAGGAAGCCGATTTGTATTTGAAGTACCACTCGACTATGTAGAAAAACCAATCCCACAAATACCCGAAGCATCGACAACCAACACCTAAACCAACCCCCAAAAGAAAATAGCGAGCGACCCGGCACCACCACCCGCAAAAACAACAACAAAAGAAAGGAAATAGCGAGCGCCCCGGCACCACCACCTGCAAAAAAATCTGCGCAATCAGCGTGCAAACATCGCCACAGCGCAGTAGTAACACCCTCCTAGAGCGAGGAAGCAGTAACACTATCCCATACATTGCCACAGCGCAGCAGTAGCACCCTCCTAGAGCGAGGAAGCAGTAACACTATCCCATACATTGCCACAGCGCAGCAACACCATTCATAACCTAGGGCTTTTAAGCCCTAGGATACAGAACCGACGAGACAAAGCACCCCGAAGGGGTGCCACCTCGCCCACGACAACCGAAAAACCAACCCCGAAACAAGAAAAACCAACCCCCACAAACACAAAAACCACAAAAAAACAGAAAACCTAAAACACCCCACGCAAAAAAGACATATATCAATTTGGTAAATAAAAAAAAATAATTACCTTTGCACCACCAAGCCCAGATGGCGGAATAGGTAGACGCGCTGGTCTCAAACACCAGTGGATTCACTTCCATGCCGGTTCGATCCCGGCTCTGGGTACAAAGATAGTGCTGTAAGTCGTAGATTTACAGCACTATTTCTTTTCTCGGGTGTAACAAAGGTGTAACAATTCAACCAAAGAGTAGCCACCCTCCCTTTTAACGAATCAGTAGAAATTTAGTTGGGGAACTGCATACCAAAAATATATAAAGGTCGTTTCTAATTTTTGCTGTTTTCTTTTGGAGTAAGCCGAAGATTTGCGACCTTTGCTACGAGGCTAGTTGCTTGTACATTGCAATACATAGTTTAATTAATCTTTGGAATACTTCGGTCGCCATTTTTCATTATCTTTGCGATTATCGCAATTAAATTTAAAACAATGGCAGATATTAATAGATTAAAAGTAGTTTTAGTAGAACAAAAACGCACAAGTAAGTGGTTAGCCGAGCAACTTGGTAAAGACCCTGCTACTGTGTCTAAGTGGTGTACAAACTCTTCTCAGCCTGATTTATATACGCTGACTAAGATTGCAGAATTATTAAATGTAAAAATTGGAGAATTATTAAAACAATAATAAGAAATGAATAAGCAACAACTTGCAACAAAAATATGGGCATCTGCAAATAAGATGCGTTCTAAGATAGAAGCCAACGAATATAAGGATTATATTTTAGGATTTATATTTTATAAATTCCTTTCAGATAAAGAAGAGGCATTTCTTAAAGAAAGCGATTGGACTGAAGACGAATTTACTGAATTAAAAGAAGAAGATAATGAAACAGTAGCCTTTTGCCAACAAGGTTTAGGATATTTCATCTCTTATGACAATTTGTTCTCAACATGGTTAAAGAAAGGAAATAACTTTCAAGTAGCAGATGTTAGAGATGCTATTTCAGCATTTAACCGTTTGATTAACGACACACATAAAAAAGTATTTGAAAAGATTTTTGATACTTTACAAACAGGTCTTAGTAAATTAGGTGATAGTGCAGGAAGTCAGACAAAATCTATTAATGAATTAATAATACTGATTAAGGATATTCCTACAAATGGAATGCAAGACTATGATGTATTAGGTTTTATATATGAATACCTTATTAGTAATTTTGCAGCTAAT
>JAQVCR010000022.1 GCA_028689665.1 Muribaculaceae bacterium | reverse complement strand
TTGGTGGGGATTGTTGGGTTGTTGCTATTTGTGTGGGAAATGTTGTATTTGTGTGTGTATAAATGGATTATATTTTCTATCTTTATGCTGGGAAAACAAATATGTAAACCATATACAGCGGACAAGGCTTTACTTTTATGGTATGGCGTATGAAACAAGACGGTGGGATGCGTGTGGCTGACCAATATGGTTTTTAATTCAATAAGATGAATTATTATTCTAGTTATCAAAAAGACCGAGTTTATTCGCTTAATTCCGAAGGACCCGTAAAGGAGGTTTCATTTGAATCATCGTGCCCTGTCTGCTTCCATTTAAAAACGTGGGAGGTTGCAAATGTAGCTCCCTTTTTGTTACAAGAAGAAAAACGGGGTAGGCTCTTTGTTGAAAGAAATAACAAAAGAAGAGTTTGATGGCTTAGGCACTAAATGGGTTTGGTGTCCTTTCGGTGGTACTGACGAGCCGATCATTATTTTGTAGGATGTGGATAATATATATTATATATTTTTTTTCTAATCCATTATTTATCATTTTTTATGTCTTGGTGAGACTAACTCGTTCATTGAAAGCTGTATTTCTTGTTAAATGTTCGGTTATTCCGTTGAATTTGTGTAAATTTGCACACTAAAACAATATAAATATGTCGATAGATAATATAATATCACAAGCCGTAGCCGATGCTGTAAAGGCTTTATATAGTGTAGAGGTAGATGCCGCAACGATAGTTCCTCAGACAACGAAGAAGGAATTTGAGGGTAATCTAACGATTGTCGTGTTTCCATTTTTGAAAATTTCGAGGAAAAATCCTGAAGCTACAGCCAAAGAGTTGGGCGAGTATTTGCAGGCAAATTGTGAGGCAGTAAAGTGCTATAATGTTATAAAGGGTTTTCTGAATATTACTATTGAGCCGTCGTTCTGGGCAGGAGTGTTGAGTCATATCAACGATACACCGAATTATGGTTTTAAGCCTGTAACAGCCGAAAGCGAGCTGGTGATGATAGAATATTCGTCGCCAAATACTAATAAGCCATTACATCTGGGACACGTTCGCAATAATCTGCTAGGCTTTAGCTTGTCGGAGATAATGAAAGCGAATGGCTATAAGGTGGTTAAGACTAATATTGTAAACGACCGAGGAATACATATCTGTAAGTCGATGCTTGCGTGGGAAAAGTGGGGCGATGGTATTACTCCCGAGAAGGCCGGCAAGAAAGGCGACCATCTGATTGGCGACTTTTATGTGCTGTTTGATAAGCATTATAAAGCTGAGCTAAAATCGCTGATGGCTGCAGGGAAGAGTGAAGAAGAAGCCGAGAAAGAATCGACGCTGATGCAAGAGGCACGCGAGATGCTACAGAAGTGGGAAGCAGGTGATGCAAAAGTGCGTGGTGTGTGGGAAATGATGAACGGCTGGGTTTATGCCGGATTTGATGAGACATATAAGCGTCTGGGAGTCGATTTTGATAAGATATATTATGAGAGCAATACTTATCTAGAGGGTAAAGACAAAGTGCTTGAAGGAATTGAAAAAGGCGTAATGTATCGTAAAGAAGACGGCTCGGTGTGGGCAGATCTCACGAACGACGGGCTAGATCATAAATTGTTACTTCGCAGCGATGGCACTTCAGTGTATATGACACAAGATATAGGCACAGCCAAGCTTCGCTATCAAGATTATCCCATCGATAAGATGATATATGTGGTTGGTAATGAACAGAATTATCACTTCCAAGTGTTATCATTGCTTTTAGACCGTCTGGGCTTTAAATGGGGAAAAGACTTAGTTCATTTTTCATATGGAATGGTAGAATTACCCGAAGGAAAGATGAAATCGCGAGAAGGCACAGTAGTCGATGCCGACGACTTGATGGACGAGATGATAAATACTGCACGTGAGACTTCAGCCGAGCTAGGAAAGCTCGATGGTTGCAGTGGCGAAGAAGCCGAAAACATATCTAGAATCATAGGTCTTGGAGCGTTGAAATATTTTATGCTAAAGGTAGATCCACGCAAAAATATGACATTCAATCCTAAAGAGTCGATTGATTTTAATGGAAACACAGGTCCGTTTATACAGTATACTTATGCCCGCATTCAGTCGGTGCTGCGCAAGGTAGCCGAGAGTGCAATGAGCCAAGCTGTAGATGCCGTCGCATTTGAGCCAAATGAAAAAGAGATAGCTTTGATACAGCGATTGGCCGATTTCCCAAGTGTAGTTGAAGAAGCCGGCAAGGCATACAGCCCGGCACAAATAGCCAACTATACATACGACTTAGTGAAAGAATATAATCAATTCTATCACGATTATTCGATAATGAAAGAAGAGAATGCCGACATTCGCGCCTTCCGTATTTGCTTATCACGCAATGTAGGCGAGGTTATAAGTCGAGCAATGGGGCTTCTGGGAATAGAAGTGCCTGAGAGAATGTAAAAATGATTAAACTGAGAATAAACAGCTAAATCGAAGCGTTAATATAATAAATTAAAATAATAAGACTATGGATAATTTTGAAATTAAGACGCAAGATACATCGTTAGATACTTATGTATCGTCGGTGATGAAGCGAGTGTATATGAAAATGTTTTTGGCGTTGGTAGTTACCACAATTACCGCATATATTTGTGGTACAAGTGCTGAGATAATGGGGTATATGCTTTCTAATCCATTTGTATATTGGGGCTTGCTGCTAGGAGAACTGGCAATGGTGTTTACAATATCGGGCGCAATCAACAAGTTGAGTGAGACAAGTGCAACACTATTATTCTATGTCTATTCAATCCTTAATGGCGCAGTGTTCTCGATTATTCTGCTAGCTTATACCGCCTCGTCAGTGTATCAGACATTTTTCATTACAGCAGGAGTGTTTGGCGCAATGAGCATCTATGGATATTTCACAAAGAATGACCTTACAAGATTTGGTTCATTCCTCTATATGGCACTAATCGGATTAATAATAGCGATAGTTGTAAATATATTCCTTGCAAGTAGTGCATTAGACTGGATGATAAGCTTTATCGGAGTAGGGATATTTATTGGACTAACAGCATGGGATACTCAGAAAATAAAGAAGATGGCAGCAATGAGCGATAATTCTACCGCCGGGAAGCTGGCAACATTAGGCGCATTATCGTTATATCTTGATTTTGTCAATTTATTCCTCTATCTGCTTCGCTTCTTTGGTAATAGCCGCAATTGATATTTAGATACAATTTTAATAAAAATTAAAGCAATGTTTAGATTATTCTCAAACATTGCTTTTTTTATCAATATAAATTACTAATTTTATGACATAAATTGAAACTAGATTAACGTCAAGATGCAAATAATAAGAATACTAGCCGTCATAACACTAATGCTTATATCTGTACCTAATATAATAGGCGCAAAATCGACGACCTCATTGGAATCTCGAATAGGAGGATTATTAGAGATGCACAATCCAAAAGAGTTTGAAAAAGCATGGAGAGAATGTAATAAATTAGTTTCGCATACCGATGAAGCTAAAGATCTGAAATACCAACTGAATTGGCAAAAGATAATGTTCTATTATCACATCAATATGAATGCCGATACAGTAGCAAAATATGCGCCATTAGTTCAAGAATATTTATTAGAGAACAAACGCTATAAAGATTATTACTATATCTGGGGCGTACTCGGCGATGCTTACACGTCGGTTGGGAAAATATCAAAGGCAATAAATGAAGGTCGCAAGATGCAGAAAGATGCAAATATGCGAAAGAATAAAGAAGGTGCGGCATATAGTGCTTATACCATAGCGATGGCATATTATAATTGTCAAGATGCAACAAACGCAAATATATATTTTAATAAAGTAATACCACTACTTACAGAGACAAAGAATTGGAGCTTGTATGTGGTAGCGGCAGGCAACTATATCGGCTCGTTGCTGGTAGATAAAAACATAAAAGAGGCAGAGAAGATATTTATTAAATTAGATAACCTTATCGAGAAATCACAGACCGACACAACAATAGTCCTTCCGGGAGCATTATACCCTATTGTGCGGGGGATTTTAGCATCACAAATATATTGGGAGAAAAAAGATGTTAAGATGATTGTCAAGTATATGAAAATAATGAACAAATTCTATCAAGATAATCCCGGCTATTCGCGAGTAGCAATGTATAAGCTCAAACAAAGATATGCAAATCTGACCAACAACTATGCCGAAGAAGATAGATACATAGATTCATTATTAGTTGAATTTGATGGCGATATGTCGAACGAATATAAGCTATATGATGCCCGCTCTAAACTGTATGAATCGATGGGCAACTATAAAGGCGCATTGAAGATGCTACAAAAGCATAATGTGCTATACGACTCGATAAACAATGCCACCTCGAAATCACAGCTGGCACAATTCTCAGCCGAATACGATCTTAACCAACTAGAATTTGAAAAGATCGAGCTGGATATACAACTGAAGAATAAAGTATTGATGATCTATGCCATAGTAATCACCGCATTAGTGATTCTATTAATCATAGTCGCAATATTCATTAAATATCTACTAAAAGCCAACAAGAGAATAAAGCTCGCACTAAAAGTGAAAGACACCTTTATTCATCATATCTCGCATGAAGTACGCACTCCTTTAAATTATTTAGTAGGCTTTTCAGATATAATAGCAGAGCAAGTTGCCGAGGACGAAAGCGTAAAAATGATGGCAAAAGAAATGGCTAAGGGAAAGACAGAATTAATAAAAATGTTTGATGATATAGTATTGCTTTCAGAGCTTGAAGACGAATCATTTAAATTAAAGGTAGAGACAATCGACCTAAATAAAATGGTCGAAGATATAAAGCAAGAAGTAATGCCATTGATTCCTGAAGACGTAAATTTCATTTGCAATATAGATGAAGATCTATTGCAAGTTACGACCAGTAGGAACTTAGTGAAATGTGTAATCTTCCAATTACTGCATAATTCCTTTAAATTCACCTCGACAGGTAGCGTAACATTAGAGATAACGAAAAGCAATAATTCGTTGTCAATAATAGTTACCGACACCGGTATAGGAATACCTCAAAGTGATTTCGAAACTATATTCGACGATTTTAAGAAAGTTGATGAGTTCACACAAGGGCTGGGAATAGGATTATATATAAGCAAGATAATAGCCTCTAAATTGAAAGGAACAATTTGGCTAGACAGCACATATCACAAAGGCACCAAGTTTTTTGTAAATATTCCACTATATAATAGTCAGATTGATTAAAATTATACGGTTGAGGTAAAGGTATAAATTTGCGTTTCTTATTGAATTGCACTAACTTTGTAGCATACTTTAAAAATAAAAAATATTTTAGATGAACAAAAAATTACTCATTTTTTCATTGTTTCTTGTGATATCAATTACCGCAGCAGGGAGGGATTCATTGAAATTACATAATGATTCATTATTAATAATACATAATATTGTTACTATACCAACCGTAATCTTAGCCGATTCTTCGACATATATTCCCGACACTATCGTTGTCGAGCCAAGCATTATGTATATGCCAATAATATTTGAAAAACAACGGCTGATAGAAGATACAATTGCTATATCGAAACCCAACAATAATGCTCTTACAGTAGATGATAACTGGCTGAGGGATGCAATTAACAGAACACGTTTTCGCAACTATCACATTAATCGCGTTATAGTAAATGATCCGGAGTTAGTTAAATTAAATATCTCAATGCTGCCCGAGCCACCAAAGCAATATGCCATAAAGTCGGAACCCAATAAGTTGACTCTTACACTCGAAGAGCTGGTAATAAAGGAGACACCAAAAGATATGCCGTCAAAAGCCGAGATAAAGGCAAAAAGCTGGATTAACAGTTTTAATGCAATAGTCCAATTCTCGCAAGCCTACTTGTCAAGCAACTGGTATCAAGGCGGAAACAGCAGTCTTAACCTCTTAGGGCATTTCGTTTTTAATTCAAAGCTAAATCAAAACGTACACCCCAAACTCTTATTTGAGAGTACTATACAATATAAGATAGGATTAACGTCGGCTCCACAAGACACGCTACGCTCATATAGCATAAGTGAAGACCTATTTCAGATAAACAGTCGATTTGGTATAAAGGCGGCAAATAAATGGTTCTATACAGCCGCCGTACAATTTAAAACACAGGTATTTAATAATTATACCGTCAACACAAAAAATCTAAAAGCCGCATTTCTAACACCCGGTGAGCTGAATCTAGGTCTTGGTATGACATATAACTCGGCCAACAAACGTAAGACAACCACCTTAGACTTGTCATTTGCACCCATATCTTACAATATGAAGATAAGTCGCGACGAGCGAGTAAACGAAACGACATTAGGAATAGAAGAAGGCAGAAAAATAGCAAGCCAGATAGGTTCTAACATAGAGTGTAAATTTACATGGCAGATGCACACAAACATTTCGCTAGTATCGCGCTTATATGCTTTTACAAATTATGAATATGTACAAGGC
The DNA here is from genome assembly GCA_028689665.1 of Muribaculaceae bacterium. Taxonomy (GTDB): domain Bacteria; phylum Bacteroidota; class Bacteroidia; order Bacteroidales; family Muribaculaceae; genus JAQVCR01. The sequence goes on along the minus strand of JAQVCR010000022.1, from coordinate 27,021 downwards.
GATTTTGAAAACACAATAAATTTCTCGATAAATAAATTCTTATCAACACAGATTTATGTCCATCTACGCTACGACTCTTCAGCCGATATAGTATCGGATTGGAAACGTTGGCAGCTAAAAGAAATATTGAGCTTTGGATTTAATTATAAAATCTAAAATCACAAACAAGAGCGAATGTGAATAGAAGCAAGTGCATATTATTATTTATTTTGTCGTTACTCATAAATGAGAGTATATGTACAGCTAGAGAATATTCTGACGACGCTCCACCTATGCAGTCGAATTTACTATACGGATATAGCGAAGACCGAGTAAAAAACTATTTAGATAGCGCCGACATATCGCCAATAGAAGGAATATGGCATTTCCACGAAGATATGCTCACACTATCAATCGAGCGCTTTAACGATCCTTCTTTCTCAAAGCGATTCAAATATCGAATGGTAATCCTTGAAATGGAAGAATTGTCGCTGTCGCCGGGGACAATAATGGGATATATCGAAGAAACAGCCCAAAAAGATAAATATCAACTTTGGATATATTGCGAGCAACAAGACTCCAGACTATTTGCGCCACAAAAGTGTGCGGCAACATTCGACGAGAGTAATTCGACACTCACATTTAGCAAGCCCGAAATACAAATAAAAGTGAGAGTCAACTTTGCACAATTCCTGCCAAACCTGTTTCGCGGATTTTCGATATGGGGCGAGCGCAAAACAGAAAAATTGCCATTAGGCTTTCGACGCATCTATCCATCGTATGATGAAAATGAAAGTAATATTTCACATAAAAGATACCTGTAACCACCATGAAACCCAAAATAATCTTACTGTCCTTAGTATTGACAGCCGTCAATATAAATTCACAGAATGTACTGCGACACGACGCCACATCAGCCACATCGAGCGTCGAAACAGCGCTGCCCGAGATAGCCACCGATTCATTGTCGTCGATTAATACAGACCGACTGTTTAACTCCAACGGCATAAAGATAAAAGCATTCGACAAAAAAGCATCGGATAACAAAGAGAGTTTCACAATTACTAACACCACGCAATTTAATCTCTCGCGCATCGAATTGCTATTGAGATACAGCGACCACGACGGCAACATGATTCACGAGCGCAAGGAGCTGATAGAGTGTGAGCTGCCCAGTGGAATGTCGCGACAAATATATATTGCGGCATTCGACAAGCAACATAATTATTATTACTATAAAAGCACAAAGCCACGAAAAAAAGCGACCCCGTTTAGAGCCGCCTTTAAATTATTACGTTACGACATAATCGCAAAATAAATTCTATCTAGAAAGATAAAGACGTTTTATTAGATGCACTAATTCGCCAATCCAAAAAACGATTGAAGTGCCGGCAAAGATATACATAAAATCGCTTATCTCTAATGGCACTACATTAAACATTTTGCCACCAGCATATACAATAATAAATTGTCCACCTACAATAACAAGAAGAGTACTGAAAAATACCTTACTCTCACGCATATTCCACAAAGAAGAATGCCCGCTCATAAACGACTTAGCATTAAATAGGTTCCAGAATTGAAGGAATACAAATGTTGTGAAGAATAGCGTTAAATCGTATGGTGTTAGTACGTCTTTCACCGTATAGTGGAAATCGAAATAGAGCGATAAATATTGTGCTACACTAAATTCGGAAATGCAATTAATAGGGCATTGGCGAAGATATTGAAGTAATCCGAATAAGAATAATACAAATATTACCCCTGTGCCGATAATGAACCATTGCATAGATTTATTGATGATAAAATCTTTTGCGCTACGCGGCTTGCGTTGCATCACCTCTTCGCTAGGAGGCAACGATGCTAATGCAAGAGCGGCAAAAGTGTCCATAATCAAGTTTACCCACAACATTTGAGTTACAGTGATAGGCGATTCTTGGCTCGAGAAAGCACCAATAACTACAATAAGGCAGGCTACAACATTAACAGTCAGTTGGAATAAGATGAACCGTTGAATGTTTTGATATAGCGAGCGTCCCCACATCACTGCACGAGTAATGCTGGAGAATGAATTATCCATAATGGTAATATCGCTGGCCTCCTTAGCAACCGATGTTCCGTCGCCCATCGACAGTCCTACTTGAGCTGCATTCAGAGCAGGAGCGTCGTTTGTTCCATCGCCCGTAACAGCCACCACATCATTATGGCGTTGCAATAAGTTAACCATTCGTGATTTATCCGATGGTCGCGCACGCGACATAATTTTAATGCTCTTAACACGATTAAAAGCCTCCTCGTCGCTTAAAGCTTCAAAGTCGGGACCTGAAATAATATTACAGTCATTGCAATTTTTGTCCCACAAGCCCACTTGACGGCCTATTTCTTTAGCAGTTCCGGGAGTGTCGCCCGTAATAATTTTCACATCTATACCGGCATTGATACATTCTTTTATCGATTCGGGGACATCGCTTCTCACCGGGTCGGAAATAGCGACAATACCAATGAATATGAGATTGTCGACAGCCAGTTTCCCATCGACAAAAGCCACGCAATTATCGGGAATTATGGAATAAGCAAATCCCAGAGTACGCATAGCTTTAGATTGGTATTCGGCAAGGCGAGAATTTATTTCATCGTTAGTAATGTTTCCACTTATGCTATTGCAGATATTCATTAATATTTCGGGCGCGCCTTTTACATATACTATTCTCTCACCTTTATTCTCGCTTTCTACGACTGTAGCCATATATTTTCGCTCGGTAGAGAATGGTAGTTGGTCAATAATATTGCAATTCTCACGAATATTAAGATAGTCTTTATCATTAGCGTGTAGCCAAAGTAGCAACGCCCCTTCGGTAGGATTACCAAGTGCTTTCACTTTGTCGGCATTCAAATCGAGGAAAGCCGTAGTGTTGCATGCAATTCCTTCACTAATAATTTTGCTTGCATTGTCGTTTGTAAGCTCCTTTTCTTTAAGATCAAAAAACATGGCATCATAGATGCTCATTTGGTTTTGAGTGAGTGTCCCGGTCTTGTCGGTACATATAATCGTGGTAGCACCCATAGTCTCGCAGGCGTGCATTTTTCTCACCAGATTATTGGTAGCGAGCATTCGACGCATACTAAGAGCGAGGCTGAGAGTAACGCTCATAGGAAGACCTTCAGGTACCGAAACAACGATAAGTGTAACAGCCAGCATTATAGACGACAGAGAGTAGTCGATAAAGCTCACTGTGTCGAAAGTATTGTCGTAATCGTAGATTAAAGTCCTCCCAATAATAATTAACGCCCCAATAATATAACTAGCGTATGAAATCAATTTACCAAGACGGTCGAATTGAATGGAAAGAGGAGTCTTAACACCATTGTCGATTTGTGCGGCGACGTATACCTTCCCATATTCAGTGGCATCGCCCACATTAAATATTTTTAAAGTAGCGTGTCCTTCGGTAACAGTAGTTCCACGTAGAGCGTGGTTTGTAGGGTAGGTAGCATCAGATTTTGCATCTTCCGGTTTATGCGATTTCTTTATTACCGGTTCGCCGGTTAGAGTACTCTCGTTAATGCTAAGTGATACACTATCAATAATCTCGCCATCGGCAGGAATTTCTTCGCCCGTACCTACTAACACAATATCTCCTACAACAATATCTTTGCGATATACTTCGGTAATATTGCCATTGCGTATCACCTTAATTAGAATCTCATCATTAACTTGATTGAGCATTTCAAATTTTTTGTTGGCGTTTAGCTCAAGGGCAAAACCAATGACAGTAGCGAGCAAAATTGCTATCAAAATTCCCAGAGGTTCAAAGAAAACAGTGAACCCTTCGTTTAGAGCAAATGCTTCGTAGAAAGATATTCCTATAGATAGTAAAAGAGCTACCAGTAAAATTTTTATTAAAGGATCTTGAAATTTTTCGATAAACAAGAGCCAAACCGATGGTTTAGGAGGAGGCGTAAAAACGTTTTCGCCATATTTAGAACGGCTTTCTAATACCTCGTTATCAGAAAGTCCTTTAAAATGAGAATGTTCCATTACTGAATGTGTAAAAAAAGTTTAGTTGTCAAATCTTAATCGTTTAGCACGATATATATTATTAAAAATACGATTATCATATACCAACGAGCCATTAACAAATGTGCTTCGTATGCTGTTCGAGAACTTTACGCCTTCGAGTGGCGACCAGCCGCAACGAGAAATAATATCATTGGTATTAACGATGTTAGTTACGTTTTTGTTTACAATGACTAGGTCGGCGTAGTATCCGCGACGGATATATCCGCGGCGGTCGATGTGATAGAGTGTTGCCGGTGCGTGGCTTGTTTTGTTTACCACTTCTTCAAGCGTAAATATGCCCTGATTGGCTAATTCTAGCATCATAAGTAGCGAATATTGTATAATAGGCATTCCTGATGCTGCTTTTAGACAATTTCCTTCTTTCTCGCTTAGTAGGTGAGGTGCGTGGTCGGTTGCCACAATGTCGATTTTCCCCGCCTTTAGTGCGTTGCGTAGAGCATCTCGGTCGACGGCAGTCTTTATTGCCGGGTTGCATTTTATTTTGTTATTCAGTCGAGCGTAATCGCTGTCGCAAAACCATAGATGAGGTGCGCAGGCTTCGGCTGTAATTTTTTTCTCGTTAATTGGCGCATTGCTGAATAGTGATAATTCTTTGGCTGTAGATAGATGCAACACGTGCAATCGGCTGTTGCATTTATCGGCAAGCTCCACAGCACGGGCTGTGCATTGATAGCAAGCCTCCTCGCTACGTATCAGTGGGTGAAATTTCACCGGCAGATTATCGCCATATCGCTCTTGAAATATTTTTTTATTTGCATTGATAATGCTTTCGTCTTCCGAGTGTATAGCTATTATAGCCGGCACTTCAGAGAATATTTGTCGAATAGTGTCGGCATTATCGACGAGCATATTTCCGGTCGAAGAACCAAGAAATAATTTTACTCCGCAATTGTTTGAGAAATCGACTTGTTTGAGTGTGTCGATATTATCATTAGTCCCTCCAATAAAGAAGCTGTAATTAGCCATCGATGCTTTTGCTGCACGCTCATATTTAGCATTTAGTGCTTCGATAGTGGTTGTGGTGGGGTTAGTGTTGGGCATATCCATAAAAGATGTTGTACCCCCGGCAATGGCAGCCATTGATTCGGTTGCTATATCGCCCTTGTGAGTCAATCCGGGATCACGAAAATGCACTTGGTCGTCGATAGCTCCGGGTATTAATAAGCAACCAGAAGCATCAATGACTTTATCGGCATTGTTTAACTCGGCTGTTGAAGGGCATCCGGGTGCCACATTTTCGATAAATTCATCAATTATGGTTACATAACCAATAAAGCGGGACAATTCGTTGATTATCTCGGCATTTATGATGATGGTGGAGTAGGACATATACTAATATTTGCGGATATATTTCTTTGAAAGGCTGTCAAGACGAAGTTTCAGCACACCGAATACAGCTTCACCGAATATGCTGGAATTCATTTTGCTGGTTCCAAGTACGCGATTTACGAAAATAATAGGGACTTCAACTATCTTGAAACCAAACTTATGAGTTGTAAATTTCATCTCGATTTGGAATGCATATCCTTTAAATTGAATGCTGTCGAGATTGATGTTTTCAAGTACTTTTCGTGTGTAGCACACAAATCCGGCAGTGGTGTCACGAATGTCCATTCCGGTAACGATACGAACGTAAGCCGAAGCGTAGTAGGACATAAGTACACGTCCCATAGGCCAATTCACGACATTCACGCCTGTGATATATCTTGATCCTATCGACATATCGGCGCCTTGCTTAGCGCAAGCATTGTATAGTTTAATTAGGTCGTTTGGATTGTGTGAGAAATCGGCATCCATTTCAAAAATAAAGTCATATTTATGCTCAAGCGCCCACTTGAAGCCTGTGATATAAGCTGTTCCCAAACCCATCTTTCCGGCTCTTTCGAGAATGTTTATTCTCTCAGGGAACTCAGCTTGCATACCTTTTACTATCGATGCTGTTCCATCGGGGGAATTGTCATCAATAACTAGAATATCAAATTGATGTTCAAGCTCTAAAACTGCTTTAATGATTAAAGCTATGTTTTCTTTTTCATTGTAGGTGGGTATTATTACCACACTGTCAGATTTCTCAATTTGTGACATTACACTAAGTGTTGTGAAATTATTAAGCAAAGATAATACAAATAAGATGTAGAATAAAACTAACTAGTTTAATTTTTGTGATGATACATAAATATTCCAGTTTTTTTTAATGCTACACTATTTACCATTCTATGACGATTGAAACGCCCGAAAGTTGTCCTTGTATTGGTGGTTTAACTTTTGTTATTTTAATTTTGCCGCTTTCGATTTGTGGGAATTGTAGCTTTAGTGAGGCTATAATTCTACCGGCGACGTGTTCGAGCAGTTTAGATGGTATTGCCATTTCTTTTTTTATCAATTCGCACATCGAGGCATAGCTTGCCGTGTCGGTGAGGTTGTCGCTAGTTATTGCATTTTCGAATGGATAATCTATGCTTAACGAGACTTCAAAAAAGTTGCCTACTTTTGTTTCTTGTTCCATTACGCCGTGATAGGCATATATGCGAAGTCGGTCTATTTCGATTGTAGTTTTCATTTCTGTTTTTCTTCTTCAGCTTTAATCCAGACGTATGCACCAATATCGAGCCCTGCTCCGGCAAAGCGGTCGTTTCCATATCTATCGAATTGTGTGCTTGCAGGACAATATTCTTTATTGCCGATAGCTATTGCATCGCTCTCGTTGCGAAGTCGGTAGTCGAAAATGTATTTTTCTCGTTCGGTGTAGAATTTAGGATCTCCGCCCCATTTGCAATTAATAAAATTAGCATCGTCGGAGCCGCTTGAGCGAAGCAGGCAGTTTCGGAATAATACAGAAGTCTCGGCTAGTTCGCCGTGGTTAATGTCTGATGTGTTTCCGTATAACAAGCAATTATCGAATCTAGCTTCAAGTAATTGCACTTTATCAAAATCGGAAGGATAAAGATATTCCAGATTAATTAAAGCACCACTGATTGCGCTGAAGAGATAATAATTAGCAATAGTGCAGTTTATCATCGTGGCTTTACCGCCTGTGATGCTGACAACCGAGTTTGCAGCGTCGCTAAATTCGGTTCCTTCGGCGTTGATTGAGCAGAATCGCGCATTCAGCACGCTGGAGCTTGAATTATGCAGCACGCTGTTGAATAGATGCAGTTTTTGTTTGTTAATATCACAAGAATCGAGTTGTATTCCTGTTGAGCTGCCGCGCATATACACATAGCTCATTTCGTTGTAGTAGCTGTCGCATGTAAAAATCAATCCAGCCCATTGTCCCGACATTATATCATAGCTTACATCACCAACGACCTTGTCGAGTCGGTCGCCGCGCAAATTAATAATAGCATCTTTTGACCCGATAGCTTTAAGAGAGCCATCTATTTTTAATGCACCCTTGTCGTGAAAGAAAAGGGTAGTGCCGGGCAAAAGAGTAAGCGTTGCATCTTTTGCAATTTGCAGCGTGTCGAAGATAAGATAAGGCTTGTCGGCTGTGAAAGTTTTATTTTCGGTTATTTCGCCGCCGTAGATTCGATTTACATCTTGCCCCCAAGCAGTAAGGACTAGTTCTTGAGTAACCCCGTTTGTGATTATCTCAATTTTATCTTTATATTCTATCGGGTTGTTTGAGTCGGTCGGGTCGATAAATGCTTGAACATATACAAATATGCTGTCTTCGCCACGAATTTCAATATTGTTGAAAGATTTATCTTTCACCCCATCTACATTAAGATAAAATTTAGCATTCGATTCACCTTTAATTCTGATGTTCGAAATGTTAAGCATTTTTTTGTGCTTGTTGTATATCTTAAAGCTGGCAGTAGGAGTGGCAAGCTCGGTGAAAATGGTATCAAAAGCAATTGTGTCGGTAGAATATGCCGGCACGTCGCTACTGCTTGTAGTGAAGTCGTCTTCAATGCAACCGGTAGCCAACGGAAGCATTGCTAATAGGGCTATTGCGAGAAATAAAGGCAATCTGTTCATAATAATTTATAACGATTTAAGGGCATTAATATTGCTTTTAGCTCTATTTATTTATATTGCAATAATCGTTGAAATGTCAATAGAACAAAAGATGTGCAAAAAAAATGGAATATAAAGATTTTACAATGTCATTTTATTATCTTTACATATAATTACGACACCAATGCACTAACATGAAATATTTTATAATAGCCGGTGAGGCTTCGGGCGACCTACATGCATCGATGCTTATTAGTGCTATCAAGAAGAACGACAGCCGAGCTGAATTCCGATTTCTTGGTGGCGACTTAATGTGTCAAAGTGCCGGCGCAGAGCCGATAATGCACTATCGTAAAATGGCATATATGGGTTTTCTTGAGGTAGCAAAGCATATAAAAGAGATATTGTCGATAATGACGTTGACCAAGCGCAGTATTGCAGAATATAGCCCCGATGCAGTTATTCTAGTTGATTATCCATCTTTCAATCTAAAGATAGCGAAATATGCAAAGTCGCTAGGGCATAAAGTGTTTTATTACATATCTCCAAAAGTGTGGGCGTGGAAAGAATTTAGAGTGAAGCAGATAAAAAAGTATGTCGATAAGATGTATTCAATACTTCCCTTTGAGCCACGATTCTATGATAAATATGATTATGCTGTTAAATATGTAGGTAATCCTTCGGTGGGAGAGATAAATGAAGCACTCTATTCAATCCCTTGTTTTGATGCTTTTGCCGACAAGCATTTACTAGATAGAGAAAAGCCCATAATATCATTGTTGCCCGGCTCACGACGTAGTGAGATAGAGAATAATCTGCCCGAGATGCTAAAGGCTGCTTATAAATTCCCCGATTTTCAGGTTGTTATAAGTGGTGCGCCCGGAATAAATACAGATTATTATTCAAAGGTAATAAAGACAGAAGGCAGCTATGATGTGCCTCCGATAATAACCGGCGATACATATTCGCTAGTGCGAAACTCGAAAGCATCGTTGGTAACCTCGGGTACAGCCACTCTCGAAACTGCATTGCTTGGCACTCCGCAAGTAGCATGTTATCGTGCGATGGGGAGCAGGTGGGTATATTGGATATTCTCGCATATTTTAGAAGTGAAATATGTAACTCTTCCTAATCTTATAGCCGACGCACCGATTATCCCCGAGCTATTATTGCATAATTGCAATAGCGAGAAGATATCAAAAACACTAGAACCATTGCTTTCGCATTCGCCATGGCGAGATGAAATGCTGACAAATTATAAGAAAATGCGTGAAATATTGGGTAACGAAGATAGTGCCGGAGGTGCTGCAACCGATATCGTTGAAACTCTAAAAAAATGAAAAGAAACTACGAAATAGCAACACTAACGAAGCCGGTAAAAATATTGTTTGTATGTCTGGGCAATATCTGTCGATCTCCCGCCGCACAAGGTGTGATGCAAAGCTTGATAGAGCGCAAAGGGACAGCCGATATGTTTGTTCTTGATTCTGCCGGCACCTACGGAGGGCATGCAGGCGACTTGCCCGACAATAGAATGCGGGTTCATGCACGCCGACGAGGATATGACTTGACACATAAAAGCAGGAGAATAATAGGCGACGACTTTGAACGATTCGATTTGATTATCACAATGGACGATTCAAACCTACATACACTAAAAAATATGGCTGCAACAATAGAGGAAGAACGCAAGATAATACCAATGGCAACATTTATACGTCAATATCCCCATGCCGATTGTGTTCCCGACCCCTACTATGAAGGAGCCGAAGGATTTGAATATGTACTCGACTTGCTCGAAGATGCTTGTCTCGGGCTGTATGATGCAATAATCGCGCGACAATAAATATAAATACATAATTATAACTATTAAACGGAATGAAAACATTATTAATCAGGAATCTATTACATCAACGATATTTCGTCGCCATGGTGATGGCTATCGTTGGCATTATGAATGTGTATGCACAGCAATTACCTGTCGAGGTTACTTGGACTATGGGAAGAAACGAGGCAGCAAAGAATATGTATAGTTCATCGTTCACTATCAAGAACATTTCTAATGCTCCACTCGATGCCAATTGGGACTTCTATTACAATAATTTCCCGCGAAAGATGAAAATCATAACCGAGAATCCGCAAATAACGATTAGCCAATTTCGTCCCGGATATAACAAAATTAGTCCCACAGATAGCTATAAGGCACTAGCCCCCGGAGAGTCGATAACAGTAGAATTTCTTACGCTTTATTCCTTTAGGAATTTGAGTTACAGCCCCGATGGCGGACACTTTGTGTATAGAGATAGAAAAGAAAATCCACTACCTGTGGATATAAGGAAACCACTAATGACCGATACATTGCAATGGTCGATACCCGGTGCGCCACTTCCGGCATATCCAAATGGTAAATTCTGCTACGAGCGAAATTCTATTATTAATCCATCCGGAGCAAAGATAGAAGGGTCGATTTATAATATTATTCCTACTCCTAAAAATATAGAGATAAAGAAAGGTGTAACATCTGTTTCATCGAAAGTGAAAATTGAAGCAGCAGGCTTAGATTTGTCAAAGGCTTATCTTGTCGAGAAGCTAGCCGCAAATGATATTAAAGAAAGTGCAAAGGCAAAAACAACCATCACACTATCGCAATTGAAAGAAAAGCAAGCCAATGCAGAATATTATAAAATAACTGTAGATAGAAATAAAATAGAAATTTCGGGCGCTACCGAAGTGGCTGTGCTTAACGGAATAAAAACATTAATCGCAGTGATAGAGCGAGGCGACGGAAAATTACCTATGTCGATTCCAAATGCAGTAATCACCGATTACCCCGATTTATCGCATCGTGGAATGATGCTCGACGTGTCGCGAAACTTTACAAATTATGAGTCGTTACGCCGATACATAGATATGCTGGCAGCATTTAAAGTGAATATCTTTCAATTCCACTTTAGTGATGATGAGGCATGGCGACTAGAGATACCGGGAATCCCCGAATTGACCGAAGTAGCATCGAAGAAAGGACTTGCATTTGATGAGAAAGACTTCCTTTATCAGACCTATGCAGGCAATGGAAATCCTAACGATTTAACAACGACAGCCAATGGCTATGTGTCGATAAAGCAATTTGTAGAGCTACTAAAATATGCGCAACAACGTGGTGTTGCAATAATCCCCGAAGTAGAAGCTCCCGGACATGCTCGTGCCGCAATATTTGCAATGAAAGCGCGCGAACGAAAATACAGAAATACCGATCCTTATAAAGCAGGAGAATTTAAATTGTGGGACGATGCCGATACCGCAAAATATACATCATCTCAAGGCTATCACGACAATTCATTCAACTTTGCACAAGAAGGCACATATCGCTTTCTTGGAAAAGTGTTTGATGGTATTATCGAAATGTATAAAGAAGCAGGGGTGAAACTACCGGCAATACACATAGGTGGTGATGAAGTCCCCGATGGCGCATGGTCGGGGTCGCCAATGATTAATAGCTTTATGGCTAAGCACAATATGAAAACCACTCACGAAGGCGGCGAATATTTCCTTGATAGAGCAACTAAAATGCTCGAAGAACGTGGTGTTAAAGCAGGTGGCTGGCAAGAAGTTGCAGTGCATCATAGCAAAGAATTTAATGCAAAGGTAGCTCCACGATTTGCAATGGTAAACGTTTGGAGTACGATGGGAAGTAACGACTCAATACCTTATCATGTAGCCAATAGTGGCTATCCCGTAGTAATAAGCAATGTAAATAATTTCTATTTCGATATGGTGTATAGCCGCCACGAAAACGAATTTGGATTGAATTGGGGCGGAAAGGTCGATGAATTTGATTCATGGAATGCCTTACCATATAATATGTATCGTTCGGCACGTCGCAATAATCACGATAAGTTAGTAGATTTGTCGAATGCCGACAAGGGAAAGCCCACACTTAAAAACCGTGCGAATATAATAGGTGTACAAGGACAATTATGGTCGGAGACTATCCGCAATTTTGATATGGTAAGTTCTTATACATTTCCTCGAATAGTAGGACTAGCCGAGCGCGGGTGGAATGCCACTCCCGAGTGGAGCGAAGATTATACCGATATGACCAGATATAATGCAGCAAGCGTTCAATATAATCTTAAGTTGGGTAAAGAATTACAACGATTTAAGAAAGCAAAATTAGATTTCCACTTAGGACAACCGGGAATAATGGTTAAAGACGGAATGATATATATCAACACTCAACTGCCCGGACAAGTAGTTCGCTATACTACCGATGGCTCTGAGCCAACCGAAAAATCGGAGCAATGGACAGAACCTGTGAAATATGATAAAGGAATACAGACTCCTAACGAAAATTCGCCGCGCAATCCATCGGCGTCTAATCAAGTCAAGCTAATCAAAGCAAAGGTGTTCTATCTAGGAAAAGAAAGCCTAACTACACGTCTTGACTTAAAATAATAAGGAGAAATAAAAATAAAATTACTATATCCGACGTTAATAATATCGTCGGATATAGTACTAATAATATAAATAGAAAATGTTTTTGAGAAAGACTTTTGGACTGTTGGCTGTTGTTGCGTTGTCAATATTTCTTAGCTGTGGGAATGATAATAATGACTGTGAATCGCATTGTGATAATGAATTGGCTAAAGTAGATACTCTAGCTGTCGACTCGACTGTGCATACATTTAAGGTGCGAAATATAGGTAGATTGTCGAGCGTGTTTAACGATAAAAACAACATACAGCTAGAAGCCGCCATAGCAAATGGGATAGAGCCGATTAGCGATTTGAAAAGTGCCTATAATATAAGAATACCTATACAGAAAGTTGTGAGCTGTGAAGAATTTTACCTAGATTCGCTAACACATTCTTTGCCATATCTCCGTCCAAAAGCACTCAGCCTGTTGAAAAAAATAGGGAAATCTTTCAGCGACTCAGTAGAATTGCGCTGTGGAAATAAATATAAACTAAAGGTAACAAGCGTGCTACGCACAGAAGCCTCGATAGCAAAGTTGCGACGACGCAATAGAAATGCCACCGATAGCTCGGCGCATCAATATGGAACGACTTTTGATATTAGTTATGTGAAATTTATTGCTGCTAATCCTCGTTATATAGTAAGCCAAGAATGTCTAAAAAACACGTTGGGCGAAGTGCTGTTTGATCTTAGAAACAATGGTGAGTGCTATGTAAAATATGAGATAAAACAAGGCTGTTTTCATATTACAGCCCGTTGAAATCAACAAAATATCGAATAATTTTGGTTTCCCATTCAGAGGTATTACTATCTACGTGCCACACGAATCGATTGAGGCTTACAAAAGCTGTATTTATGACGGTAAACCGACTTTTGTTCAGCCATATTAATCATTACGCCACAATTATTACAAATAGTCGATTGTCTCTATGAAATTCGTCAATTTATCGAATGATTTGATTTAATTATGCTATTTTCATTTTTTTATTTTACTTTTGTTTAGATAAAAGCATAAGCAAATTTAGCAATGAGTAAAAACATTATATTTAAAAAAACGTTAAGAGTATTTCTGTGGGTTGTTTTTTCGCTATTGTCGTTGTCGATAGTTGTAATGACATTAATTGTGTGGGTACTTTCGCCCTCGCAACTCACTCCTTTAGCACAAAAATATGCTAATGAATTTCTTGATGCCGATGTAAAGTTAGCACGTGTAGAGCTTACATTTTGGCGGTCGTTTCCTTATGCCACCATAGATGTAGATAGTGTAGAGATTATTTCACACGCATTCGATTCAATTCCGGATAGTCTGAAGGAATTACCACAATATAGAGATACGCTGCTCACAATAGATAAATTTCATGGCGGGGTAAATGTCTTAAAGTTGATTACAGGCAAGATTGCCATAGGCGATGTTATGTTTATCGGACCACGAGTAAATGTAGTTGCTTATTCGGCAAAAGTTGCAAATTGTAATATAGTTGCACCTAGCGATGAGCCTTTTGTGATGCCCGACTTGTCGATAAATTCAATTGAGATAACGCATTGCAAAGGGATTAACTACATCAGTATGCCCGACTCTACCGAGATCGGTCTAGACATCACTGCAGCACAAGTGAATCAGCCTGATAATGGTAAATTGCAACTTCTTCTCGATGCATTCGTTTCATATAAGACTGGCAATGTGCAGTCTTTGAATAGGTTGCCACTTAATATTAATGGTATAATGGATTGGAATATAAAAAATCCATTAAAAGTGTCGGTCGAAGATTGGAAAATGAAAGTAGGCAGCACCCCAATGATGTTTACTCTAAATGCCGATTTTACAAATTCGGTAAAAATCAATAAATTTAATATGGAGCTAGGCGAAATAGATTTTTCGTCGTTCCGTAATTATATTGCTCCCGAATATCTACGGCAAGTTGAGGGGCTGGAAACCAACATGCGAGCTACTCTAAAACTTGCATTGAAAGAGCCGTATGATATGAATAATTCATTTATTCCGTCACTCACTGCCGAGCTTGATATTCCCGACAGCTATATGAAGGGGAGTAATGGTGATTCACTAGATAATTTTACGGCAAACGTAAGTGCTGATATAGATGGAAAAGAACTCAATAAAAGTGTAGTAAATCTCAACAGGTTTATTATTAATGGCAAGTCGTTAAACCTAAGTATAAAGGGTAAAGCGACCGAGATTATGTCAAATCCACGATTGACAGGCGAGATTATATGCGATGCCGATATTAAGAAAGTAATTAAGACTTTTAGAATACCAATTCAATACAAAGTGTCGGGAAGTATTGTAACTAATTCAAAGTTTGATGTAAGTGTGAATGATGTAAAGGCACAGCAATATCAGAGAATCGGGGTTCATGGCGATTTAAAGTTGTCGAATTTTAAAGTGATTTCTAACGAAGATTCATTATATCTTTATACTCATAAAATAGCGTTCAAACTAGGCTCGCAGGAAAAATTTAAAAATATAGATACCAAGAAAGTTAGCAATATTATGAAAGCTACATTCTCGCTCGACTCGCTGAAAATGAATGTAGGTAATATGGATTTAACTATCATCGACGGTATTGTAGGAGCTGGAGCTTCTGATGATATAGCAAACTGGAGCAACAAGAAGAAACGTATCATACCATTCGGTGCAGTAGTGAAATCGAAAAAAATACGGTTTGTCGATGCCGATTCTTCTCGCATGAGATTTACCGATATGATATGTAAAATCACATCAAAGGAATGCAGCTATGATTTGACAAGACCAATTCTGAATTTTAGCTTCGATGCCAAGCGAGCCAGCTATCATAATTCAACAATGCGCTCTTCGCTGAGAGATGCCGATATAAAGGTCACATTGTCGCCAAGAGTACGCCGGTCGAAAGCAGCCATCGACTCTTTGCGAAATTTATATCCAAAATTATCTGACGATTCACTGAGAGCTATATATCTAAAATCAAGAAAGAGAAAACGAGTTGAAAGCTCAGGCGAAAAATTAGATTTATCGGTAGATAGCGGATTGAAGAATGCACTGAAGAACTGGGTGATGGAAGGATCCTTGAAATCGAGCCGAGTAAGGCTGCTCACTCCATATTTCCCCTTGCGAAATACCATCAACGATGTCGATCTCACGTTTAGTCTTGACAGCTTTATTGTAAATAAAGGGTATTACCGGGTGGGTAACAGCATATTTGATATCTCTGGCGGAGTAAGAGATATGCGCACCACAATGATGGGAAGAAACACAAGACCACTTAAAATTGATTTTAATATAATCTCCGACACATTAGATGTAAATGAGCTTATTGCCACAGCATTTAAAGGCACAGCTTATGCCGACAGCAAAGTGAAACAAAATATGCTTATGGGTAATGAAGACAGCGATAATGTAAATTTGTCGTCGGCAAGTGATACAATAATGCGTGCTTTTGTAATTCCAAGTAATGTAGATGTAGATATTGATGTGTTGGCAAAGCATGCAGTGTATGCCGATATGCAACTTAAAGACTTGCAGGGTTGCTTTCAAGTGCATGATGGAGCAATGCAATTTAATAATGTAAAGACAAATAGTGATGCCGGGAATCTGCATTTCAATGCCCTATATGCTGCAAAAGATAAAGAAAACATACGTTTTGCCTTCGATCTTGGTATGGAGGCTATACAGCTTGATAGATTCATAAAACTCATTCCACAAGTCGACAGTATCATGCCGCTATTGAAATCAATGGATGGCGTTATTAAAGCCGATATTATAGCTACTACTGATGTCGACTCGCTAATGAACGTAAAATTACCAACTCTTACGGCAGCGATTAAACTTCATGGCGATAGCTTGGTGCTTTTCGATTCAAAAACGTTTGCGTCGATTTCAAAAATGCTACGATTTAAGAATAAGGAGCGAAATCTTATTGATGATATGACAGTAGAATTGCTCATTAAAGACAATACTTTGCAATTATTCCCATTTGTCTTTAATATGGATCGATATAAGGTGGGTATAATGGGGCATAACGACTTGTCTCTCAATCTGGATTATCATATATCTGTGCTGAAATCGCCGATACCGTTTAAGTTTGGCTTAAATATAAAGGGTACGCCCGACAACCTTAAATATACATTAGGCAAAGCACGCTATAAAGAAGGTAAAGCCGGCGAGGTTACTTCGTTAGTCGATAACACTCGTATTAATCTACGTCAACAGATAGCGCAAGTATTCCGACGCGGAGCCAATGCGGCTCTTAATTCTAAACTCAGAATTGCCGATGTGAAAGTAGTTACCGACTCGGAAGAAAAATTCACGCATGAAGATAGTTTAAAACTAATAAAAGAAGGTTTAATAGAAGCACCGAAGCCTGTGCTTACGCCTAAACAATTAAAGGAACAGAAGAAAAAAGAGGCAAAAGAAGAGAAGGATCGTAAACGTAAAGAGAAACAAGCAGCTAAATTGGATGCAAAATCGAAGGCTGTGCGTAAAGATTAATTATGATATTAGAAAAAGAAGATATAGAAAAAGCAATATCGCTTTATTTAGAGAAAAACAATGAGACTAAAATCTCGTTAAAAGCTGCGCTGATTGATATGGACGGAGTGCTTTATGACTCGATGAAAAATCATACCATTGCGTGGCACAAGATGGCAGGCGATCTAGGTATCGACTCCGAGCAAGATGAGTTTTATCTCTATGAGGGTATGACCGGAGTAGCAACAATAAATTTATTGTATCGTCGAGCTTTTAATCGAGAAGTGAGTGCCGATGAGGCAGCCGAGTTGTATAAAATAAAGGCAAAATATTTCAGTGAATTAGGCGAGCCAAATACAATTGTCGGAGCAGACAGAATGTTAAGCATTCTCAAAGATAATGAGATAGAGCGTGTGCTTGTTACCGGGTCGGGGCAGAAGTCGATACTTGAGAAGCTCGATCGAGATTATCACGATTATTTTGCACCCGATAAACGGATTACGGCATTCGACGTAACGTATGGAAAGCCCGCCCCCGAGCCTTATTTGAAAGGGCTTGAACGTGCCGGGTGCAGTGCGAACGAAGCAATTGTGATAGAAAATGCGCCTTTGGGAGTCCAAGCAGGAGTTGCTGCCGGTTGCTTTACCATAGCCATTACCACAGGACCGATACCACGAGAAACAATGGTAGCCAGTGGTGCAAATTTAGTATTCTCTTCGATGAACGAATTTGCCGATAATCTCAATCGATTAATTGAAACATTTAAATAATTCAAATTATGAAACATCAAGAAATCTTATTTTCTAACGACATTAATTCGGCTATTAATAAAGCTGTTGAGGGGGTAGAGTTTAATCGGCTCTTTATCCTTGTCGATGTCAATGTTGACCAATTTGTAATGCCTTTTCTTGCCGATAATGTAAATATTAAAGGTGCATTTAAAATTTTAATTAAGGCAGGTGATGTAAATAAAAATCTAGAATCGCTTTCTTATATTTGGAAACAACTTGTTGAAGCCGGAGCTACTCGACATTCGCTTTTATTAAATATTGGCGGAGGAATGATTACCGATATTGGTGGCTTTGCCGCCTCGACATTCAAACGAGGTATTAAATTCTTTAATATTCCTACCACATTACTCGGTGCGGTTGACGCTGCTGTCGGAGGAAAGACAGGAATAAACTTTAATAGCTTGAAAAATGAGCTTGGGGCGTTTAGAGAAGCAGAAGCAGTAATAATTTCGACTAAATTTTTCGACACACTGCCACTGTCTGAAATCAAATCGGGATATGCCGAGATGCTGAAGCACGGACTGTTAAGCTCTGAATACTCCTTCTCACACTTGCTGGATTATGATTTTAATAATCCTAATCACGATATGCTGCTCAAGCTCCTGCAAGAGTCGGTCGAGGTGAAACGTAAAGTAGTAGCCGACGACCCCTTTGAGAAAGGGATAAGAAGAGCTTTAAATTTAGGTCATACTGTAGGCCATGCCTTCGAGAGCACTGCCATGCAACGCTTTGAGCCAATTTCGCACGGCTATGCGGTAGCGTGGGGAATGCTTGTTGAGCTAATCCTCTCAAATATGATATTAAAATTCGACTCAAATATATTAAATGTATATGCACGTTTCGTAAACGAAAATTATGGTGTGTTCCATATCACTTGCGACGACTACGATGCTCTAATCGAGCTAATGCACCATGATAAGAAAAGTAATCATGGCGAACTCAATTTCTCACTATTAAAGGCTGTGGGAGATGTGAAAATCAATTGTGAGGTATCGAGTGATGATGTCAAAGTAGCTTTAGATATATATCGAGATATGCTACATATCTAACCCGGCTTTCTTAAAATATGTTAGCGACGCCTTTAATTATCAGGCGTCGCTTTTTGTATAAATTAACTTAAAAGGGGCTAATCTGTAAATGTTATCGTATCGTTATTAAAAAAGTTGTGTTTAATTTAGTTTATTAAATACAATAATGGTATCTTTGTGATGTTATGCTTATATAACAAGAAGAAACAAAGAATCATATATTATTTATTAACTAATCAATTCTAATCAAAGCAGTATGAAGAGACTAATTCTCTTAGCTTCGGCAATTATGGTAGTAGCATTCCAAGCACTTTATGCTCAGAATGTTATTGATTGTAGAGGCTTAGTTGCTGATGATCAGGGCGAACCTGTAATTGGCGCAACAGTCCAAGTATCGGGAACTTCAAATGGAATATCTACCGATATCGATGGTAGATTCTCAATCAAAGTTCCTAAAAACGCAAAAGAGTTAAAAATTTCGGGAGTAGGTTACAAGACTACTACAGTAGCTCCTAAAGCAAATTTAGGTGTAATTACACTCCAAACTGATGCAACTATGTTGCAAGACGTAGTTGTAACTCAATCACGAGCAAAGACACGAGTAACCCCCGTTGCTGTATCTGAAATTAGCGGTCAGCTAATCGAGCTCAAATTGGGTAATCAAGAATTCCCTGAAATCCTAAAAACTACTCCGGGAGTATGGGCAACTAAAGACGGTGGTGGCTTCGGCGATTCAAAAACCAATATGCGTGGTTTCCAATCGGCTAACGTTGCTGTCTTAGTAAATGGTATTCCTGTAAACGATATGGAGTGGGGTGGCGTTTATTGGTCGAATTGGGCAGGCTTGAGCGATGTAACATCTTCAATGCAGACTCAACGCGGTATCGGTGCTTCAATGCTTTCAGCTCCATCAGTTGGTGGAACAATTAACATTACCACACGCTCACTAGACGTAAAAAAAGGTGGTAGCGCATGGTTCGGAATGGGAAATGATGGAATGACACAAGAAGGTATTTCACTTTCGACAGGTGTTATGAAGAATGGCTGGGCTCTAACAGTGTTAGGTTCACACCGTCAAGGCGATGGATATGTACAAGGTACATCGTTCAATTCATTCAACTATTTTGTGAATGTGTCTAAACGAATTAATGAAGCACATCAATTATCATTAACCGCTTTTGGCGCTCCACAGACACACGACAAACGCAGCTCACAGAATGGCCTTTCTATTCAAGGCTGGCAAGATGCACGTACATATATGGGATCAGAAAGTCGTTATAAATACAATCCTACTTTTGGTTACGACTCTAATGGTCAAGTACGTTCAAGTACTCTAAACACTTATCATAAACCACAGATTTCATTGAACCATATCTGGCAGATCGATCATAAATCTTCTTTATCATCGACAGCCTATGTCTCTTTATCTTCAGGCGGTGGCTATTCGGGTCAAGGTCGCGGAACATATAACGGAACATCGCTAAGCAATAGCGCATGGTATGGCGCAACAAATGGTGTGCTATCAACCCTATTCCGTAATGATGATGGAACTTTCGCTTACAATGAAATAGAGAAAATGAATGCTTCCAGCACAACCGGTTCTAATATGGTTATGTCTCAATCAAATAACAGCCACGAATGGTATGGTTTAGTATCAAGTTATCGTAACGAGATACTTCCAAAGACATTTGTTATCACCGGTGGTCTTGATGTTCGTTACTATGTAGGACACCACAATAACAAGATTATCGACCTTTATGGTGGCGATTATTTCATCGACGATTCAAGCCGTCGTAATGTAAAGGCTGAAAACAATGCTAATGCAGCAAATCCAGCTTGGCAATATCAAAAACTTGGTATTGGTGATGTAGTATATCGTGATTATGACGGACACACACATCAAGAAGGCTTATATGCACAAGGCGAATACACCTTATTAGATAGTAAATTAAACTTAGTGCTTGCCGGTTCGATCAGCAATACAGGCTATTGGCGTGTAGATAATTTCTATTACGACAAGGCTCATGCTAAATCAGAAGTACTTAACTTCATTGGTGGTACTGCAAAAGTTGGTGCTAACTATAATATTAACAAAAACAATAACGTATTTATCAATGCCGGTTACATCAGCCGCGCTCCATTCTTCTCAGGTGGTGCTTTCTTGCAATCTACTGTAAGCAATGCAACTAACCCAGACGCTCTAAACGAGAAGATTTACTCTGTAGAAGGTGGTTATGGCTATCATTCACCAGTATTTAGTGCCGATGTTAACGTATATTTCACTAAATGGAACGATAAGACATCTACACGTTCGGGCGAAATCACAGCCGGTGAACATGCAGGCGACCGCTATATGTTTAATATGCAAGGTGTTGATGCGCGCCACATGGGTGTAGAAATGAACTTTGTATATTCTCCTGCCAGATGGTTTGAATTCTCGGGTATGTTCTCATGGGGCGATTATCAATGGGACAGCAATGCAGTGGGTTACTTCTATAATCAGACAGGACAACCACTTAGCGACCTTCGCGGAAACATTGCTTCGGGCATATATGCCGACGACCACGCAAGAGCAATGCTTAATCAAAAAGGCGTAAAAGTGGGTGGATCTGCTCAGACTACCGGTGCGCTAGGCTTAACTTTCCGTCCTTTCAAAGGATTTAGAGTTGGTGCCGACTGGGTAATGAATGCTCGCAACTATAGTGATTATCAAATCAGCGCTTCAAGCTATCAGCCGGGAGCCGATATTAATGTTAAAGATCCATGGGAAATTCCTTGGGGTAATCAGTTAGACCTAAATGCAAGCTATTCTTTCAATATAAGCAAAGATGTTAGAGCTACTCTTACAGGTAATGTTAACAACTTGTTTAATTACAACTATATAATGGACGCTTACACCGATGTTAATTCTGTCGGAGCATGGGATAATGCTTATCGCATTTACTACTCGTTCGGACGTACTTATTCTATCCGCTTAAAAGTTCATTTCTAATCCAAAAATTTAAATTCAAATGAAAAAGAATAATTTAAATAAATTACTTTTTGGAGTACTTTGCCTTTCGTTGGTTAGTTGCGACATTAATAGTTGGAACGACCATTTAGATGGATTTGAAGGTGATTCAGAGCCAACCGACGTTAAGACAATTGAATATACTCTTACCGATGCAGATTATGCTACTCTTGCTGCAAATAAGACAAATATTGCACTTGCAGGCAATGAGAATAAAGCTGCTCTTACTGCTGTTGGTAAAAATCATGCATTCAGTGCCACTATTTCGGCACGTGATTATGTACCGGCATTTTTGTCTGATCCTAAATTTGGCTATTTCGCCCTTAGTGATGGCTCGGCTATAAAAATGACTTATAATGTAGCTACAAATCTACCAGAAGAGACTACAAATATTGCAAAAGCCAATAAATATGAAATCTCTGAAACCGACTACAAAGAAATTTGGGGTAGCGAGACCGATTTTGTAACTTCTTTTGCTCCATCGAAACCTGCAGCTAAGAGTATTTCAAAAATATTATTAGATGTCCTTCCCGATGCTGAAAAAGGGGCTTATGCTATCGTAAATTATAACACTTCGAGCCAAGAACCTGTATTTGGCAGCGCACCAACACCTCCAACTCCTTCGTTTGTGCTTTCAAGCGTGATCGGAACAGCCAAGGTGGGCGATACTCAAGAAATTCGCGGTATCATCACTGCTGTGTGCAATCAAGGCTATATATTGACAGATAATTCAGGCTCGATTCTTGTATATTTCGGCTCTACATTTACAGTCGATAACTATGCCGAGGGCGATCAGATTATCATCAGTGGTACTATTGGTGCATACAATACCGGACTTCAAGTAGTTGGTTCTTCGGCAACCGAAGAAAAAGCTGATAAGCAGACCTACACTTATCCTACTCCTGTAGTTTATACCGGTGCAGATCTTGATGCACAATTAGCTCGAACAGAGAATACTCTTGCAATTTATTGTCAAGTTTCGGCTGATGTAACAGTTAGTGGCAACTACTACAATTTCAATTTCGACGGAGCAACAACTGCAGTAGGTAGTCTTTATCAAGGCACACCTGCACAGAAAGAATTGTTTGGAACCGGTGGCAAATTTATTATTAAGGGCTACTTCATTTCTGTATCGAAGAGTGGTGGCGCACCTAAATATTGCAACTTTGTTGTAACCGATGTTAAACCTGCTACTGCTTCTGCTAAGAGAGCAAGTATTAAAGCTGAGGTAATTATTCCTAAGGTAAGCGAAAACGCTGTATATTACTTTGATGGAACAGCTTGGGCTGCACCTTCAAACGTAGTAGTTCTTAACCCTGCTGATTACACAGAAATGGGACAGAAATATGGCAACCTTTCAGCTCCAAATACATATTTACCTACTTTCTTAAAGGTTAAATTCCCTTATGCTCAAGCCGAAACAACCAAGTTTGTGCTTATAAATACTATGATGGCAAGACTACAGAATATGCTTGCGACCAATATGTATTTGATGGCGCACAATGGACTAAGAATATCGGTATCGTTGAAGAGACAGCTCAATTCGTTAAGAATAAAGGCACATGGATGTACGATCCTAACGTTACAATCACACTACCTGCAGGTAAAGGACAAGAAATGAGCGCACTTTACTATCAAGCTTGTGTAAATTGGGTATATGAGAATATCGACAAACCACTAGGTTCATCGGGTATCAAAGACGGTAAATTCTATGTTTCAAGCTATGGTAATAATGAATATTATTCAGGTACTTCGGCTTATCAAGGCAACGTAGATTTGCGTGCAGCTTCGGCAAGAACTCAATATCCTGCTGAATATGAATCAATGACCGATAACGAAGTAGTAGCAAAAATGAAATCTCGTTTTGCTCTCGAAGTTATGCCGGGTGCATTGTCGGCACTTCACCCAGATGCAATGCCTGTTGAAGGACTAGAAGTAATATACACTATTACATTTGGTATTTATGATGGTGCAAATTCTACTCACACAATTCGTTATAAAGTAGTAGATAAAGCTAAATTTGAATTTATTGATTGCACATGGGATACTCCGGCACAATAATAGTATCACTAAGCAATTAAATTCCTAATATATAGAATCCCGTTAGCGCTAAGCTGGCGGGATTCTGTTATTATATGGCGAAAGATAGGATAGTAGCAACCAGAACGAGCGAAATATTCATATCGCTCTTTAAAAATGCGTTAAAATTCATATTTTCATTTCTGAATAATAAAATAATTCTTACCTTTGCATCGCAAAACAATTCGGGGTGTAGCTCAGCCCGGTTTAGAGTACGCGTCTGGGGGGCGTGTGGTCGCAAGTTCGAATCTTGTCACCCCGACTGAGTTAGAAGCATTGATAATCAACAGATTGTCAATGCTTTTCTAATTTTACCCAGAAGCTAATGCTATCCAGAAGCTAATGCTTTAAATTTTGCAATTGGGCTAAAATAATATCTTGAAGTGGCTTTGCTAATTGCGAGGTGGATTTTTGTGCTTTTCGATATGGCTCCAGCTTCGCGCCACAGCTTAATATTTCCACCAACAAATAAAGCCACTCTAATGAGTTAATAGATGATGGCGATAGGGAAAGACTTAATATTTCCACCAACAAATAAATCCACTCGAATGAGTTAATGGATGATGGCGATAGGGAAAGACTTAATATTTTCACCAACAAATAAATCCACTCGAATGAGTTAATAGATGATGGCGATAGGGAAAGACTTAATATTTTTACTAACAAAAATCCACTCGAATGAGCTAATAGATGATGGCGATAGGGAAAGACTTAATATTTTTCTAACAAAAAAAGCCACTCGAATGAGTGGCTTGGTGGGCGTTGACGGATTCGAACCGCCGACCCTCTGCTTGTAAGGCAGATGCTCTGAACCAGCTGAGCTAAACGCCCTTTCTTTGTCGAAAGCGTTGCAAAGGTACGACAAATATTTAAATTACCAAATAAAAAAGAAATAAATTTTTATTGCAGGCGCATAAAATTTATTGTACTTTTGTGGGACATAAAACATGCTAAATCTACATCTTGCTGAAATCAAGAAAGTTAAAGATTATAAGAAACCAAAAAGTAATTATTAAAGTCGACAACAATTTTAGTTTAATATTATATGAATTTGTCCATATTAACAGCCATCTCACCCGTTGACGGGCGTTATCGTTCAAAGACCGAATCTCTAGACAACTATTTTTCAGAGTATGCGTTGATACGCTATCGAGTAAAAGTTGAGGTAGAATATTTTATTGCACTGTGCAATATCCCCTTGCCACAATTGTCGGGAGTAGAATCGGCAAAATATTCAATATTACGAAACATCTACGAGTCGTTCACGTTAGACGATGCACAGCGTATAAAAGATATTGAGAGCGTAACGAACCATGATGTAAAAGCTGTAGAATATTTCTTGAAAGAATGTTTCGACAAGTTAGGATTAGAAAAATACAAAGAATTTATCCATTTCGGGCTTACCTCACAAGATATAAACAATACATCGGTGCCAATGTCGATTAAAGATGCGTTGGAGCATTCAATAATTCCTTTAATCGAAGAGATAGCAGCTAAGCTTGATGGATATGCCACCCAATGGATGGATATTCCAATGCTTGCAAAGACACATGGACAGCCGGCATCGCCCACACGACTAGGAAAAGAGATAAAAGTATTTGCTTATCGCCTACAGCAGCAATTAGCGATATTAAAAAACAGCACAATAAGTGGCAAATTCGGTGGAGCAACAGGGAACTTTAATGCCCATCTAATAGCCTATCCACAATATGATTGGCGAGCATTTGGCGCAAAATTTCTAAAAGAAAATTTAGGTATTGAGAGAGAAGAATGGACAACGCAAATATCAAATTATGACAATCTAGCTGCCATCTTTGATTCATTGAAAAGAATAAGCACAATACTAATAGATTTAGACCGAGATATGTGGCAATATATATCGATGGAATATTTCAAGCAAAAGATAAAAGCCGGCGAAGTAGGTTCATCTGCCATGCCACATAAAGTTAACCCTATTGACTTTGAAAATAGCGAAGGCAATCTAGGTCTTGCGATAGCGATATTAGAGCATTTAGCATCTAAATTGCCAATCTCACGACTACAGCGCGACTTAACCGACTCTACAGTGTTAAGAAATGTAGGAGTACCATTGGCACACATGAGCATAGCGATGCACAGCACCATGAAAGGTCTGAACAAATTATTACTAAACATAGATGCAATTAATCGTGATTTAGATAATATGTGGAATGTAGTAGCCGAAGCTATTCAGACAATCTTGCGACGCGAAGGCTATCCAAAGCCCTATGAGACATTAAAAGAGTTGACTCGCACCAATAGTGTAGTAAACGCCCAGAGTATAGCGGCATTTATCGACACTCTAAACATAAGCGATACGGTGAAAGCCGAATTAAAGGCAATAACTCCACACGGATACACCGGTTATTAAGAATAATAGTAATCAATTAATCTTTTGGATTTTAAACTTGTTAGAATTTAAAATTAATACACTATCTTTGTAGCGCTAATTAAGGATAAATATGAATGATTACTGATAATAATTAATTACTAACCTTATTATAAATATTAATAATTTAGCCGCGAGGCTGTACAAATTTTAAAACTATAGAATGTATATGGAAGATCTCGAAAGAAGACCAAAAAGACCACGCATTGGAGAGACCAAAGTTGAAGGTAATGAGAGCGTAGAAGGTCGTTACGACAAAGTATCTTTTGACGACACCGAAGCACAATCGGGAGATCGTTATCAAAGAACTAATAATTACGGAGGATATAACAATCGTCAGGGTGGCTATAACAACAACCGTCAGGGTGGTTATGGAAACAATAGCTATAACAACAGCTATAATCAAGAAGGAGGATATAACAACAACCGTCAAGGAGGCTATAACAATAACCGCCAAGGAGGCTATAACAATAATCGCCAAGGAGGATACAACAACAATCGCCAAGGTGGCTACAACAATAATCGTCAAGGTGGTTACAACAACCGTCAAGGAGGCTATAACAATCGTCCACAAGAAGGCGGATATAACAGCACACCACAAGAAGGCGGATATACCCCACAAGAAGGTGGATATACCCCACAAGAAGGAGGATACAACCGCCCACAAGGAGGATACAATCGTCCACAAGGAGGCTACAATCGTCCACAAGGAGGCTACAACAACAATCGTCAAGGTGGCTACAATAAT
>JAQVCR010000021.1 GCA_028689665.1 Muribaculaceae bacterium | reverse complement strand
TGCATAAAGGTTGTACATACGATGGTTTGAACTTAATGTTTTAATCACCACTAAGTTACTAAAAATCAGCGACATGTACAACTTTTTACTCATATTTATCAACTTAAATTAATTCCGCCAACGGGTACAAATAGAGAATAATCTATGATTATTTCCTTATAATTTGATTAAACACCATATATTATGAGCCATATTGAACAAGTTGCTAAACGATTAAGAGGGCTCCGCGACGCCCTTGACATTTCTGCCGCCGAAGTTGCTAAGGCTTGCGGCATCGACGAAGACACTTATTTATCTTACGAGACAGGGAATGTTGATATCCCTGTAAGTTTTATGCACCGAATTGCCCACGAATATGGCGTAGAACTACCGGCTCTACTTTTTGGTAAAGAGCCTCGAATGAACAGCTATTTTGTTACTCGTAGTGGCAAAGGAGAAAAAGTAGAACGTTCTAAAGCATATTCCTATCAAGCTCTTGCCGGAGGATTTGCCAACCGTATTCTCGACCCCTTTATGGTTACAGTAGAGCCAAGCGACGGGTTGCATGCCCCTAACTCTCACAAAGGACAAGAATTTAATTATGTCATCGAAGGTAGTATGGAACTTACAATAGGTGACAATAAAATAATACTAGAAGAAGGCGACTCAATTATGTTTGACGCTTCACGCCCACACAAGATGCGTGCGCTTAACGACAAATCAGTAAAATTTATCGCCATTATTGCTTAATGGCTATTTACGACAATTATTAAACTAATCATTATGTTAGAAAAATTTCTTGACACTACCCATTTCGAATCATACGACGACTTTATGAAGAATTTCAAGATTAACGTCCCCGATAATTTCAATTTCGGATACGACGTCGTTGACCAATGGGCTAAAACAAATCCTGATAAAAACGCACTACTCTGGACTAACGATAAAGGCGAAAAAATCCAATTCACTTTTGCCGACATTAAACGCGAGAGCGACAAGACTGCTTCTTATTTCCAATCGCTGGGTATCGGTCATGGCGATATGGTGATGCTTATTATGAAGCGTCGCTACCAATTCTGGTTTGCGATCACAGCTCTTCACAAACTTGGAGCAACTGTGATTCCTGCAACTCACCTACTCACCGAGAAAGATATTATATATCGTGCAAATGCAGCCGATCTAAAAGCTATTGTAGCAGTTGGCGACAGCATTGTAGTAGATCATATTCAGAATGCTAAATCAAAATGCCCGACTATCAAGCATTATATATCAATCGGTCCTGATATTCCCGAAGGCTGGGACGATTTCACTACCGGAATAGAAAAAGCCGCTCCGTTCGTTCGCCCCGAACACACAAACACTAACGACGACATATCGCTAATGTATTTCACCTCAGGAACAACCGGCGAACCTAAAATGGTGGCACACGATTTCACATATCCACTAGGACACATAATCACAGGAACATATTGGCACAACCTCGACGAGAACAGTCTGCACCTCACACTTGCCGATACCGGCTGGGGTAAAGCCGTATGGGGAAAATACTATGGTCAATGGATTGCCGGAGCCAACGTATTTGTTTACGACTTCGATAAATTTGAGCCGGTAGATGTGCTTCACATGATTCACAACTACCATATCACTTCTTTCTGCGCACCTCCTACGGTTTTCCGTTTCCTTATTCGTGAAGATCTTACGAAATTCGACATATCATCTCTAAAATATTGCACTATTGCCGGCGAAGCACTTAACCCCAGCGTATTTGAAGAGTGGTATCGACTAACAGGAATAAAGCTGATGGAAGGATTCGGACAGACCGAAACCACTCTCACCGTCGCTACATATCCTTATCTCGAGCCAAAACCGGGATCGATGGGTAAGCGAGGACCCGTATACGACATCGACCTGCTTACAGCCGACGGCCGCTCGGCAGAAGATGGCGAACAAGGTGAAATAATAATACGCACCGACAATGGCCGCCCACTAGGACTATTCAAAGAATATTATCGCGACCCCGAACTTACACACAAAGCATACAATAACAACGTATATCACACCGGCGATGTAGCTTGGCGCGACGAAGACGGATATTACTGGTTCATAGGACGTGTCGACGATGTAATCAAGTCGTCGGGCTACAGAATAGGCCCGTTTGAAGTAGAAAGCGCCCTAATGACACACCCGGCAATCGTTGAATGCGCCATTACAGGAGTCCCCGACGAGATACGCGGGCAAGTAGTGAAAGCCACAATTGTACTCTCGGCACAATACAAAGGAAAAGAATCACCCGAGCTAATAAAGGAGATTCAAAACCACGTGAAGCGCACCACTGCACCTTACAAATATCCTCGTATTATTGAATTCGTCGACGAGTTGCCAAAAACAATAAGCGGCAAAATACGCCGTGTGGAAATTCGTAACAAAAAATAGAAACACGACAACCACTAAGACTAAAGTAACAATTTTAAACTGATGAAATTTTGTGGGGCAGTAGTTGTGTATTAACTTTGCGACATTATATTATAATTAATGACAGATAACAAGTTACGCATAGATATACTTACGGTGATGCCCGAAATGCTCGACTCGCCTCTTGGTTGCTCAATTCTTAAACGAGCTCAAGACAAAGGTCTTGCCGAGATTGTTGTGCATAATCTTCGCGATTTTTCACTCCGACCTCATCGTAAAGTAGACGATTATCCATTTGGTGGAGAAGCCGGTATGGTGATGCAAATCGAACCTATCGACCGTGCCATCGAAAGTCTGAAAGCCGAGCGCAAATACGACGAAGTGATATTTATGACTCCCGACGGTGAAACTTTCACGCAGCCTATAGCCAACAGGCTGTCGATGTGCAAAAATTTGATTATCTTATGCGGGCATTACAAAGGTGTCGACTATCGAATTCGTGAACATCTTATTACACGCGAAATTACTATCGGCGACTATGTACTCACAGGAGGCGAACTCCCTGCCGCTATCGTAACCGACGCTATCGTGCGACTTATACCCGGAGCTATTGGCGACGAGCAATCGGCACTTAGCGACTCGTTTCAAGACAACTTGCTGGCACCACCAATCTACACTCGCCCGGCTGAATATAAAGGGTGGAAAGTACCCGAAATACTACTATCGGGACACGAAGCTCACATCGACGAGTGGAAACACGAGATGGCTGTAAAACGCACATTGGAGCTACGCCCCGACTTATTGAAATAATAAAAACTAATTTATTATGGCAAGCAAAGAAAATAACGACGAAACGACAAGCGAGAAAGGCAAAAAAACAAAGCGTCTACTCCCGCAGTGGCTGAGTATGCCGCTTGTTGTAGCCATTACTTGCATAATAATAATACTATTTGTGCAAGACAACAATTATTTCAAAAGCAAAGAAAATCAAGAACAAATCAACAACCTGAAAGTCGAAATAAAAGAAAATCTTGACTCGGCTGAATATTATGCACGCAAATCTCGCGAACTCGACACCGACCCCGAGCAGCTCGAAAAAGTATCACGAGAGCAATATAATATGAAGCGACCAAACGAAGACGTGTTTATTACCTACTTAAAATAGAAATAAATGAAAAAAAACAAAGAACAGACCCTCAATATCATCATGTCGTTATCACTACTGATAATGCTAATTATGGCTATGCTACCAATCGTTAAAATTCACTGGGATATAGCTCCATATATATTTGCTGTTGGTGCAGCAGGAGCAATGGTAGTGAGAATATTTGAAGTGTATAAAGGGAAAAACTTACGCCTTCGCCGACTCAACAGAATCGGAAAAGTGTCGGCTATGTGCTATGTGTTATCGGCATTTTTTATGTTCTATGAGCAAGCACAACCAACCGACTGGCTGGGATTTCTTACAGCAGGAGCTGTGCTGCAAGTCTATATTTCATTCATGACTGCTAGCGAAGAGAAAAAAGAAGCCGAAAAGGGTAAATAAAAGCGTAAAAGAATCTTTGTGAAGCATTTTTGTCGATAAAAGGTAGCTTAAACTCCTAATTATCACAAAAAAAATTGAAGCACAGATATTAATTGACTAGGATTTAGTAACTTTGTAGCGATAATGAAATATAACATGGCAATCGACCAAGGCAATACGTCGGCGAAAGTTTTTATTTTCTCCGGCAATGATATTGTTGAAAGCCGTCGCTATAATGAATTATCTGTAAATATCGTCGACGATTACTTTGCTCGGATTGACATTTCAGGAGTAATTGTGTCTTCGGTGCAGAATGTGAGCAAAGAGTTAATTAATCATATTAGCAACTATGCTAAGCAATTAATTATTCTCGACGAGAACACGCCAATGCCGATGACTATTGAATATCGCTCGCCTAAAAAGCTAGGTCGCGACCGAATTGCGGCTGCTGTGGGTGCAATGACAATCAAGCCAGATAGCGACTTGCTAATTATTGATGCCGGCACTGCAATAACAATAGATAGTGTAGACTGCAACGGAAAATATCTTGGAGGAAACATATCACCGGGAATGACAATACGATTCAAAGCGCTAAACGACTACACAAGCAAGTTGCCAATAGTGAGCAA
Organism: Muribaculaceae bacterium; assembly: GCA_028689665.1. Classification (GTDB taxonomy): domain Bacteria; phylum Bacteroidota; class Bacteroidia; order Bacteroidales; family Muribaculaceae; genus JAQVCR01. The sequence continues at coordinate 29,549 of JAQVCR010000021.1, read as the reverse complement.
CGAAGGCGATATTCCGGATACCGGCTACGACACCGACACAGCAATACGCGCAGGCGTTGTGCTGGGTATATTATACGAAATCGAAGGCTATATAGAGCGTCAAAAGGCGCAAACGAAAGATTTAACGGTATTTATTACCGGTGGCGACAGCCATTTTTTGGCAGAAAGAATAAAAAATCCCATCTTTGAAGTCGAAACTCTTCTTGCAATTGGGTTAAACAGAATATTATTATATAATGAAAATATCTAGAAGTCTATTTTTAATAGTTTTATGTGCATTAGCTTCACTGCAAATTTATGCACAAGTATCTATGACTCCATATTCAAAATATGGTTATGGTATGCTAAGAGACAACGCTACAAGTATGCAACGCTCAATGGGTGGAGTGGGCTATGCTATGCAGAACGGTCGACAAATCAACGTTATGAACCCGGCTTCTTACGCCGCAATCGACTCGCTGACATTCCTCTGGGATATAGGGCTAGACCTTACAAACCTATGGTCGAAAGAAAATGACACTTCGGCTAAAAGCACCGGAGGAGGGCTCGACTACATCACTATGCAATTCCCTCTTGGTAAATATATGGGCGGCAGCATCGGGCTTTTACCTTATTCTTCGGTAGGCTACTCTTTTGGCTCTGAAATTGTACACGGAACCGACAGCCGCGTAGGATATGGTGGCATAAACGAATTATATGCAGGTGTGAGCGGACGACCTTTTAAAAATTTTACTATCGGTGCAAACTTTGGCTACCTTTTCGGAACAATAGTAAATGATGTATATGCCTACACAACGGGGGGAAACTCATCGCTGTTTGAACGAGTAATGAAAATTCGCGACTGGAATTTAAATATAGGTGCGCAATACACTATCAATTTCAACCCTAAGCACAAAGCAACAATCGGTGTGGTATACACTCCGGCTAAAGATATTCACGGCGACACATGGGGCGTATATTACGACATTGATAACGACGAAGCCCCCGACACTATCGGATATAGAACTATGAAAGGCGATTTCTCTACACCGGCAACCTATGGCGGTGGTATCTCTTACACTTTCGATAATCGATTAAACATTGAAGCCGACTTCACTTATCAGCCGTGGAAAAATGCTAAATACATAACTGAGGAAAACGTAGAAGCAACTACTCTGGAGAACCGCTGGAAAGTAGCCGTCGGCGCTCAATACCAACACAATCCTCGTGGTGGAAGTTTCTTACATCGTATGCAATTCCGTTGCGGTGCATTTTATAACCGCGACTACATATCTGTCGATGGAAACAATCTGAAAGATTACGGCATATCGATAGGTTTCGGTATCCCGGCACCAAGCTCAAAAACAATGATAAACTTAGGCTTTGAATATCAACGCCGTCAGACTTCGCCTGTAAAACTTGTTACCGAAGACTATTTCAACATAACTCTCGGAATAAACTTCAACGAAATGTGGTTCTGGCAGAACAAAATTAAATAGACTAAAAACTATTATATCAAATATAAATATTATCTCGTGCCGAGCCTTTTACTGCTAGCACGAGATTCTTAACAAAAATATGTATCGAGCGCGCAACATACTCTTTCTATTAATCCTTTCTTGCATCGTGTGGAGCTGCAAGGAAGAAGTGAAAGACATTGTTAAACGTAGCACTAATCCCGAAAACACTCCAACCGTAATCACTCGAAACGTAAAAACACTTATTAGCGACTCGGGAATTACGCAATATCGTATCACATCTAATCTTTGGTACATATTTCAGGAGGCTAAAAAACCAAAATGGAAATTTCCTAAAGGTCTTTATCTCGAAAAATTCGACTCGCTCTTTAAAACAAATGCCTCAATTAAATGCGACTCGGCAACATACTTTCAAGACGACAAAATATGGCGACTTGACGGACACGTTATAATCAAAAATGTAAACAAAGAGGTAATTTTAACTCAACAACTCTTTTGGGACCAACGTGCGCAGAAAGTGTATTCCGACTCGTTTATTCACATCGAGAAGAGCGACCGTATAATTGAAGGATACGGATTTAAATCTAACCAACAAATGACGGCATATGAGCTTGACAAGCCCTCGGGGATATTTCCTTACGACCCCGACAAAGCAGCTACCGACACAACAAACCGCTCGGTTATAACTAAATAGTTTTTTTGAGAAATGGATATATCAATGCTAATTGTTACTCTTATTGCTATTACTCTTTCAGCGTTCTTCTCCGGAATGGAAATAGCTTTTGTCAGCTCTAACAAAGTGAGAGCAACTCTTGATGCACACAAAGACGGATTCCTTAACCGAATCATCAACCTGTTCTACAACAACTTCGATATGGTTATTTCCACACTGCTTGTGGGTAACAATATTGTGCTGGTGGTATATGGTATGAGTATAGCGATTCTGCTTAAACCCGTTCTCTTAATCATTTCGGCTAACGAAGCTGTAATACTTACACTTCAAACTATTATTTCTACCATTATAATACTACTAATGGGCGAATATGTGCCAAAAATGATGTTTCGTATCAACCCAAACGATTCTCTTCGTGCATTGTCGCTCCCGCTATATCTGTTTTACCTTATTTTATATCCTATTTCGTGGTTCTCCTCTTTTATTTCTAATATGTTGATGAAACTTACAGGCGTAAAAATTGCGCCTAAAAACCTTAAAGGAATAACCGTTGGCGAACTCGACGCTTTCATTCAAGAAAACATCGACAAGAAAGAAGACGAAAATATTGAAGTAGAACGCGAAGTGAAAATTTTCCAAAATGCGCTCGATTTCAGCAACACTCACCTGCGCGACTGCATAATCCCGCGAAACGAAATTATCTCGGTGAATATTGATAATACCGACCGCGATAGTCTTTGCCGCAAATTCAACGAAACCGGACTTAGCAAAATTGTCGTGTACAAAAACGACATCGACAATATTGTGGGATATATACACGTCAGCGAACTTTTCCACTCCGAGTGCGACTGGACTCAGCATATAAAACCCGTACTCTTTGCGCCCGAAACCATGCTGGCTAACAAAATGATGCGCTCACTGCTCGGCGAGAAAAAAAGTATGGCAATTGTCATCGACGAGTTTGGCGGAACAGCAGGGCTTGTTACACTTGAAGACCTTGTCGAGGAAATATTTGGCGACATCGAAGACGAACACGACCGAAAACGCATCATGGCCCGAAAAATTGACGAGAACACTTACGACTTTGCCGGGCGAATAGAGATTGAACAATTAAATGAAATATATCACCTCGATATTCCCGAAAGCGACGAATATATTACCCTTGCAGGATATCTGCTCTATAACCTTGAAGCACTTCCCGAAGAAGGCGAAACTATCGAAATAGAATCTCTTGCATTCACTATCCTCAAAAAAAGTGCCACAAAAATAGAGTTGGTAAGAGTGGATACATCAAAAAAATCGTAAAGCTGCCTTTTTCTTCTGCCACACAATGAGGAGAAATAGCTCTCCACATATTTTGTGCCTCTCTCCTCCACATTGATACAGGAAAGATAAAAAAACTTTGAATAAACGGGATAATATACTAACTTTGTGGCTAAATAACCATACTCAAATGAGTGTAGCAAAATTATACCTTTTTCCAGTTCCATTAAGCGATTCTCCGCTTGAGGAAGTGTTACCGGCACTTAACATCTCTATAATTAAAGATATTAAGTATTTTATTGTTGAGAATGTGAGAAGCGCACGCCGCTTTCTTAAAAAATGCGATAGAAATATCGACATCGATGCCCTCACGTTCTTTACTCTAAATCAACACACTGCCCCCGAAGAAATCGACAGCTTTATCGCTCCACTTGGAATGGGACAGAATATGGGTATAATCTCCGAAGCCGGATGCCCGGCTATTGCCGACCCGGGTGCCGACGTTGTTGCAATTGCTCAACGCAAGAAATACGACATCGTGCCTCTTGTCGGACCGTCAAGCATACTCATGGCTATGATGGCATCGGGATTTAATGGTCAGAGTTTTGCCTTTCTGGGCTACCTGCCAATCGACTCTGCCGAGCGCACTCGAAAGCTAAAAGAGATGGAAGGAATGATAATGCGAGGAAGTCAGACACAAATTTTTATTGAGACTCCTTATCGCAACAACAAACTCATCGCCGAGCTGTGTAATGCTCTGCCCAAGAATATGAAACTATGCGTGGCTAGCGACATCACAGGCAAAAGCGAGAGTATAATAACGCAAACTATAAAAGAGTGGGCTAATGCCAAATACGACTACGGCAAGACTCCCACTATCTTTTTATTATATAAATGATAAATGGGACGAAAGGACTCAAAGCGCGATATAGACAGACACCAAGCTTCATTATTCGATGAAATTCTGCCGTCTATACCGACCGAGATAGAAAGCGAATTTGTATTTAATGAACCTAAAACTAGCGTATCTCCTGCTGTACAGAAACCCACTTCGAACGATATTAATGAACTTAAAAGTGTAGAAAAACATAATTCTTTTCGCTTTATAAGTTTTGGTAGCGGTAGTAGTGGCAATTGTGCATATATAGGAAGCGACCAAGGTGGAATACTTATCGACGCAGGAATTGAAATGAAAAGTGTATTTGATACACTGCAAAAGCACGGAATATCTCCCGAAATGGTAAAGGGTGTGTGCTTAACTCACGACCATGGCGACCATATTCGCTATGCTTATACTATCGTACGAAAATATAAGCATATTCATATCTATTGCACTAATCGTGTGCTTAATGGAATTTTGCGTCGTCATAATATATCGCGACGCATCAAAGAACAACACGTTGCTATATATAAAGAAATAGCCTTCGAGCTTGCCGGATTGAAGATAACTGCTTTCGAAGTACCTCACGACGGTAGTGATAACGCCGGTTTTTTCATAGAATATGGCGATTTGAAATTTGCTGTCGCCACCGATATTGGGCACATATCCGAGCGCGCTTATCACTATCTTGTTCAAGCTCAATTTATGATGCTTGAGAGTAATTACGACTTAGAAATGCTTCGCAACGGATCATATCCCGAATATCTTAAAAATAGAATTATTGCGTCGACAGGACACCTCGACAATTGCGATGCAGCTAGATTCCTTTGCGATAATTACTCCGACGCACTTAAATATGTATTCTTGTGCCACCTTAGCCACGATAACAACACGCCCGAAAAGGCGCGTAAAGAGATTATCGACACGCTTGCCACACGAAATATTACAGTAGGCGAAGGTTGCGACACAATCGACGACCGAAAGTGCGACCTCCAACTTGTTGCGTTGCCTCGATTCGACCCCTCGCGCTGGTATCTGCTAAGATAACAAAAAACAATACAACCACATAATGCCCCCTATCGCACGAAAGGGGGCATATTTGCATCTCCCCCATTCTAAATTCCGCATTCTACATTCTAAATTCTACATTTGCCTACTTCATGTAATAAATATATTAATTTTAATATATCTTAACGCTTATCCCCTAATTATATTGTTTTTATGTTGTAATTTTGACAATCTGAGCAGTAATTTATGATTTTATCTTATATTCTTTCAGTAAAATTATTACTACTTGTTCTTAACACGAATATTTAAATCTAATCTCTCAAAAAAACTGAATAGTTATGGAAAATGGAGTTGAAAATAATAATGGAGAAATAAATTTTTGTCCCGAATGTGGTAGTACTACTATGCCTAATGCGAAATTTTGCAAATCTTGTGGTGCCAAATTAAATGCACCTGCCACACCTGCCCCCACACCTACACCTACACCTACACAGCAGAACACTTGTCCCGAATGTGGAGCCCCATGCCACGAAACACAAATTATATGTGCGGAATGTGGTTTCCCTCTAAAAAAGACTGAACCACCAACACCAACACCGGCTGTCGACTATAACAGCACCGAAGCCCAAGAACCGGAGCCAACAGCCGACTATGGCTACAATGAAGAAGAAGAAAAAAAAGTCGTAGCATGGTACCAAAAACCATTATACATAATTATTATGATTATAGTCGTTCTTGGTATTATCGCTTATTGTTTCTCACTGGCAAATTCTAATTCAAATACATCTTATTCTTTAAGTGAAAGTGATACGGTTTCTGTAGATACAGAATTTGTATCAGAAGTTTGTGATATTGATACTGTTGGCTCGGTATATTATGTGCTTGCCGATCGTATATGGTTTCGCTCAACGCCCGAGATAAACAGCTACAACAAAATCACCCTGATATATTATGGCAAAGAGCTTACCCTTGTCGAAAAAGAAGGCGATTGGCTGAAAGTAGAAGCAGATGGTGTAGCCGGATATGTAAATACTGGTTTTGTAGCCAATACTCAAGATTTTTTGCGATACAGCTCGATGACAACATCAAAACACAGCACTTTGAAAGGCGCATATCGCACTATGCTGATAGACTACTCGAAACGTAAAAACAAAATTGGCGACTACGACAGCGAGGCTATTAACCGTGTTAAGCACGATAACACCGGGCTCAATTTTATAGCAGTCAACTCTACCGAAAAGTTAGTTGGTAACGACCAATTGGTATCATTGGAAATTGAAGAAGACGGAATAAGGCGATTAGTAACCTATAAGCTTTTTGACGATGGGAGTATTGAATATGCTTACGAAAGCAATTTGTAAGATAACGACAGCTTATAATTCAACCACTATAAATAAAAATTATAAATAATGAAATTTTTCAACCTGGCAATAACAGCTTTAACGCTTATTGCAACAATTGCTTGTGGAAACTCGGAGAACAAAGAGACAAAAGCAGAAATTAACGACACCACAGTTGTTGCCTCTGATAAGCAATCGACAACCGATGCAAAGCAAGAATTCATCAATACCTTTAAAGGCAAACAATTTGTCATAGTTTCTAAACAAGATATGACTCTTTATCTATACGACGAAACCGGGAAGATATTAAAAAAATATCCGTGTGCTTGTGGTAAAGCTCTTGGCGATAAGCGCAAAGTTGGCGATATGAGAACGCCGGAGGGTATATTCAAAGTAGCTGCCATACAAGATGCATCAACGTGGACACACGACTTTAAAGACGGAAAAGGCGTGATTAAAGGTTGCTATGGCTCTAATTTTGTGCGCCTCACCACCCCGGGACACAACGGGATAGGAATACACGGCACTCACGATCCTAAATCGATAGGGACTCGTGCCACAGAAGGCTGCATTAGATTGCCTAACGAAGCTATAACCGAATTTGCCAAATTAGCATATCGCGGAATGCCTGTAATCATTCTCACTTCTGACAAAGATGCCGCAGTAAACGCAAAAGAAGGCGAGCGAGTAACCGGTGATGTTGCTTTTGACAAAGGCGATGCAAAGCCAAAGCAAGAGGTGAAAGCCACTAAGCAAGAAACTGCAAAACCAAAGCAAGAGGTGAAAAAGCAAAAAAAAGAAAGTAAAGCCAAGACGCCTACAGGAAAAACGAAAAGCTACACAATAAAAAATGGCGAAAATCTTAGTGTAATAGCTCATCGCAACCACACTACAGCCTCCGAGTTGATGAAAATAAATGGAATCACCGATGTGCATTCTCTACGACCGGGGCAAAAAATAAGAATACCTATAAAATAATATAATAACTTAAAAATCAAATCACTATGGCACTAATTCATTGTCCCAATTGTGGCGCAACAATCTCCGATCGTGCTCCTCTATGTCCTAAATGTGGCACTGCATTTCAACAAGCAGAACCCGAAGAGCAAAGTTATCAAGAACCACAACAAGAAAGTGGTGGCGAATATCAAGTGTATCACACAAATGATATGCTAAATTTCAGCGTCACAATTAATGAGGGATTCACAGTTGGAATCAAAAATTTTGTATCAATTTTCTCGGCATTAATTCTATTTGTCCTCACTTGCTGGGTGCCTTATATTAATATCGGCGCATTCATCGGACTTGTAAATATTCCTATCGAACTTAGCAAAGGGAACATAATCTCGCCTACGGCAATCTTCGACAGCAAATATCGTAAACGCTTCGGCGAATTTATGCTGTTAATGACTTTTAAATTTTCGGTACAAGCAATACTATACTTCGTATGTCAAATTACTATCATATTAGCTATACTCGTATTTGGTAGTATACTCAGTGTATCTATGTATAATGGAATAGGGACATCACATCTTGGAGAAGTTTTGGTAGGATCTTTTGGCTCTATAATAATATTTGTGCCTCTAGCTTTTATTCCGGTGATAATACTGGGCTTATCGTGGTCGCAGGCGTCATATATTCTTCTTGGCAAAGGTTATTCTCCCACCGAATCATTAAGACTCAGCAATAAATTAACATACGGATATAAAAAGACAATATTTGGTATTAGTTGTGTGCTTGCCTTTGTATGGAGTTTGGGAGCAATGATTATATTCTATTTTGCGTATTCACTTTCTAGTCTTCAATTTTTTATTATCGCATTCTTGCTTTTTTCTTTAGCCGTATTGGTATGGAGTATAGGTTGCAATGCAATTATATATCGTAATCTTACTAGAAATCTGGAAGATTGCAAATAACATAATCACAAATAGACTTTAAAAGAGGAATATGCCAGTGCATATTCCTCTTTTCTGTAAGCGCCCGGCATCAAAATGAATAAAAATCAAGAAAAATTTTGTGTAACCGTGTCTATGCTTTAACTTTGCCATTATGGAAGACAAATGGAATAATTATATATTAAGCGAGAATTGCAGCATCTTAGATGCACTGCGAAAACTCAACTTGCTGTCGGGTAAGGCTACTACAATATTTGCCGTCGATGAAAACAATTGTGTTGTTGGCTCTATCACCGATGGCGACTTGCGTCGAAGTCTAATATCGGGGAGCAATCTCGACACTCCTATAAGTAATGTCATGCACCGCAACTTTAAGGCTCTTCGAGGCGATGTAATCGATATTCGCGACATCAAAGAGTTGCGCCGAAACAAAATTACAATTCTTCCACACCTCAACGACGATGGCACAATACGTTGTCTTTACGACTTCTCTGTGTTTCGTTCCATCTTGCCTATCGATGCTGTGCTAATGGCTGGAGGCAAGGGCGAACGTCTGCGTCCTCTCACCCTCGAAGTACCCAAACCGCTGCTCAAAATAGGAGATAAATGTATTATCGACTACAATATTGAAGCTCTTGCACAGCATGGTGTAAAAAACATCTCGGTAACGACAAATTATCTTAGCGAGAAGATCGAAGAACACTTTTCGGAGAAAGTTGCCGGTGTAAAAGTGAAATGTATAAAAGAACCATTCAGAATGGGGACTATCGGCTCGTTGAAGTTAGTAGAGAATTTCGAGGCAGATACCATTCTGGTGATGAACTCCGACCTGCTCACCTCGATAAATTACGAAGATTTTTATCTCAATCATATCCAATCGGGAGCGGCACTATCGGTTGCCACTATCCCGTATATGGTGTCGGTGCCTTATGCCATTCTCAAAACCGACGACGATAACATCATAGGACTTGAAGAGAAACCGACATATAACTATTCGGCTAACGCAGGAATATACCTAATTAATCGTAAGATGATCGACTTGATACCTGCCGGCGAATATTTCGACGCCACCGACTTGCTAGAAGCCGTAATTGCAAAAGGACTGAAAGTGAGTCAATTCCCAATAAATGGCACATGGATAGATATAGGGTCGCCCGACGACTTTCGCCAAGCCCAAGAGCTGATAAAGCAACACAAAACATTAAGATTCTAGAAAAGGTGAAAGGTAAAAGGTGAAAGTAAAAAGAGGGTAACCGTCTTAAACGCACATAAACTGTCCCATACATTGCCACGCTGTGGCAATGTATGGGACACACTTTCCCCTTTCACCTTTTCCCTTTCTCCTTTCCCCTTTCACCTTTTCCCTTTCACCTTTCACCTTTTCCCTTTCAGATAGCAGAACAGCACCCGAAGCCGATAGCCCTGAGTGCTGTTATTAACAAATTGTGTGTATCTCGATTTATTTTGCTATTACTTTATATGCTTTCCCGGCGACTTTCACAATGTACATTCCTGCTGATTTTACGGGTATCTTCTTGTTGATACCTTTTGAAATAAGTTGACCGTTAACATTATATACCTCGATAGCCACATTATCGTCAACGCCGCTGATAATAATTTCTTTGCCTGTAACATTTACTTTAACATCGTTGCTATTTACACTTTCAACACCAGAGAAATTGACCTCTTTAATCTCCTTAAATTTCCACCATCCTTCGGAAGATTTATAGGCTTCTAATGATCCAATAGGAACATTAAGCGTTATATCATTACAAATTTGATTTTCGAACAATCTTGATGTCGCTATAGGAGGGACAGGATTCAAAGAATTTATTTCTTTCAATCCGCTGCACCCGTAGAAAGCATAATCTCCAATGGAAGTAACGCTATTAGGAATTGTAACAGAGGTCAATCCGCTGCACCCGTAGAAAGCATAATCTCCAATTGAAGTAACGCTATTAGGAATTGCAACAGACGCCAACCTGCTACTCTCGGAGGAAGTATAATCTCTAATGGCAGAACGCTATTAGGAATTGTAACAGACGCCAACCCGCTGCACCCGTAGAAAGCATAATCTCCAATTGAAGTAACGCTATTAGGAATCGTAACAGATGTCAATCCGCTGCACCCGTAGAAAAAATAACTACTAATGGCAGTAACACTATTACCAAATGTAGCTTTATTTAGAGTCTTGCAATTTTTAAAAGGACTTCTCTCATAAGTATCATAAGTCAAATTTCTTCCAAGATAAATAGTTTCTAAAGGACAATCTGAAAAAAAGTTGTTTTCAAAATTATATTCGTACAACATATCTATACTTTTATCTCCATCTTCAATTGTAACAGAGGTCAATCCACTGCACCCGGAGAAAGCAGAAAATCCAATGGCAGTAACGCTATTAGGAATTGTAAGAGAGGTCAACCCGCTACACCCATCGAAAGCCAAACTTCCAATTGAAGTAACGCTATTCGGAATAGTTACAGGGGTCAATCTGCTGCACCCTCTGAAAGCTTCACTTTCAATTGACGTAACACTATTAGGAATTGTAACAGAGGTCAATCCGCTGCACCCGGAGAAGATATAACTACTAATGGCAGTAACGCTATTACCAAATGTAACTTTATTTAGAGTTTTGCAATTTTGAAAAGGACCTAAATCATAAGTATCATAAGTCAAATTTCTTCCAAGATAAATAGTTTCTAAAGGACAATCTGAAAAAAAGTTGTTTTCAAAATTACGTTCGTACAACATATCTATACTTTTATCTCCATCTTCAATTGTAACAGAGGTCAATCCACTGCACTCGGAGAAAGCAGAAAATCCAAATGAAGTAATGCTATTAGGAATTGTAACAGAGGTCAATCCACTACCCTTGAAAGTTTCATTTCCAATTGAAGTAACGTTATTAGAAATATTAATAGAAGTCAATCTGCTGCACCCTTTGAAAGCTTCATTTCCAAATGAAGTAACGCTATTAGGAATTGTAACAGAGGTCAATCCACTGCACCTTTCGAAAACAGAAGCAGCAATGTCAGGAATGCCATTAGGGATTGTAACAGATGTCAACCCGCTACAGCCGTAGAAAACCGAACTTTCAATTGAAGTAACGCTATTAGGAATAGTAATAGAGGTCAATCCACTGCACTCGTAGAAAGCCAAATGTTCAATTGAAGAACGCTATTAGGAATTGCAACAGAGGTCAATCCACGGCACTCGGAAAAAGCACCACTTATAATTGAAGTAACGCTTAGAGTTTCATTCTCAAAAACTATTGTCCTTGGTATAATTATTTTTCCTAAATATTTATTAGGTCCACTCGCAACACCACATCTTTTTAAATGATAGTAGACAAAATCAATATGATAATAAATACCATCAAAAATATAGTTATAAGCGTTTGCATTAATGCCGGTTAATAGGCACGCTATTAACATCAACGATTTTACGTAAATTTGTTTCATAAATTTAATCATTTGATAAGTTTTTTCTAATTCTTTACTACCTTCTCTAAGTTTATGTTTTGTTTAATTCATCTATTGCTTGGTCATTTTCCACAATTAAAAAAAATTTGTGTTTCTCTTTCCCCCTATGAAACGGTTAAAAATTGGGCATGAAAAAGGGGTAAGGATTGTATTTCTTTTATTCAATTATCGGGTCTTGGCGTACCCATGCTGAAGATAAAACAACAGCACCAAACCGATGCTATATATAATGCTACTTAACGTAGTACATATAAGCTACCGACGCAGGTGCTATTTTCTTTTATCTTCACCGCATTTCAAACCGCCAAGTTCGATAATAGAAGATAATTTCAATAACACCTTTTTTTATAAAAAGTCTGTCCCTTTGAGCTATCTCTATAGCTGACATTGAAACATATGCAAATATAATAAAAAACGTTATTGATAGGGATGCAAATACAAAATTATTTCATAAAAAGTGTTATTTCTCTAAAAAAATAAAAAAAAGAACACCAAAATAAACTGATGTCCATCTCTCTTAATTGAAAATGAGGCTTTTATGCCCGGTATAAAAGTAGGAAAAAATAGGGGGACGGAGAATGTGGAATGTAGAAAGACAAAAGGTGAAGCCCTCTGTCCCCCTAAAGGGGGCAAAATCGCACTTTCTACTTTGTGTTTTTTCTTGATTTGTACCCGAGATCGGACTCGAACCGACAAGGGAGTTACTCCACCGGAACCTGAAACCGACGCGTCTACCAATTCCGCCACTCGGGTATTAACTAAAAAGCGCACAAAAATAATACAAAATTTTAGAAATGGCTTTGTCTATTCTCTTTTTTTTCTTGACAGCGACAAGCAAGTTGAACAAAAAAGTGATTTATTTTTGATAGGCGGTTATTTCTGTCTATTTTTGTATTCACTAAGGAGATAAATTTAATCGCTCCGATTATAAAGGAATATGGAAATATTAGGATATACGTTTTTTCAAAATGCTCTTATCGGAGTGTTGCTCGTAAGTGTTGCTTCGGCAATAATAGGCACTTACGTTGTAACTCGGCGAATGGTATTTATTTCGGGAGGGATCACTCACGCTTGTTTTGGAGGACTTGGATTAGGATATTTCCTTGGAATGAATCCTTTGTTTATGGCTATGGTCTTTGCTGTCGGTTCGTCGCTGGGAGTAGAATGGCTGTCGACAAAGCAGCGTGTACGCGAAGATTCGGCGATTGCCGTGATGTGGGCTTTCGGAATGGCTATAGGCACACTTTTTATCTTTTTATCGCCCGGCTATGTACCTGAGTTGACAAGTTTTCTCTTTGGAAACATTCTCACAATCACAGCCACCGACCTCACCCTGTTTGCCATCTACACTGCTGTGCTAATTGCATTCTTCACACTCATGTATCGAGTAATCGTGATATGTGCCTTCGACACCGACTTTGCCACCACAATGCAGCTGCCGGTGAAAGCAATAAACTACACAATGACAATATTCATAGCTGTGTGTATCGTGCTTACGATAAGGCTGATAGGAATAATGCTGCTGATGTCGCTTTTCACGTTGCCACAGATGATAGCCGAGATTTACAGCAAGCAATATAAGCAAATGACACTGCTGGCAATTGCCATAAGCGTTATAAGTTCGCTAAGCGGTCTATTTATAGCATATTTTATCGACGTTCCGGCATCGGCAACAATAGTAATAGTGCTTATCACACTGTATTGCGTTGCCAGAGTATCGAAAACTCTATTGCAACGGCGCAAATTGCAATAATAGCCTCATTAAAACGTTTATACTAAGATAATAACAACTAACAAGACGGTGCATATAAAAAAATCGAGCTTAAATATAATATTAATTATCAGTACGTTATTCATTTTTGTCGCATGTGGCACAAAGAAGAATACATCGATGTCGCGTTTTTATCAATCGTTCACTACTCGCTATAATGTATATTATAACGGCTCGACACACTACGACGAGCAAATCAAAGAGCTCGAAAACAACTATGCCGACGATTATACCGCAACTTTGTTACTGCACCCGGCAGAGGCTTACGCTAACCCTAAAGCACCACAGCCGGCTACAAACTTTGACCGCACCATCGAGAAAATGCAAAAAGCAATTCAGCTACACTCGATAAAAAAACGCCCGGCAAAGAATTCGGGCAAAATGAAAGATCCCGAATACCGTAAATATCTCAAGCGCGATGAGTATAACCCCTTTCTGCATAATGCGTGGGTATTAATGGGTAAGGCACAATATATGAAAGGCGATTATCTTGCCGCAGCAGCAACGTTTCACTATATCACCCGACACTTCACGTGGTTGCCCAACCTAGTTACCGACGCCAAACTGTGGGAAGCTCGTTGCTATTGCGCCGAAGGCTGGCTTAACGAAGCCGACAACCTAATTTCTCGCATTAAGCCCGAAAAGCTGACATCTAAAAGCACACGAGAACTTTATAATCTCGCCTATGCCGACTATTATGTGAAAAACAAACAAGACAGTCTGGCTATTCCATATCTTAAATATGCCACCGGAAAAGCCTCCGGAGGGCAGAAATCTCGCCTAAACTTCTTGCTCGGACAGCTATATGCACGCACCGGAAATCGTGAAGCCGCATATACGGCATTCAAAAAAGCAGGCAGCGGAGCAAACAACACCTATCGCACAAAATTCAACGCACGCATAAAGCAAAGCGAAGTATTCACAGGCAAAGACATTAAAGGCGAAGTGAAATCGCTAAAATCCATGGCTCGATTCGACCGAAACAAGGAATATCTCGACCAAGTGTATTATGCAATAGGTAATCTATATCTATCGCGCAAAGACACCACTCACGCAATAGAAAATTACATATTGGCAGCAAAGAAAAGTACGCGAAACGGAATAGAAAAAGCCATAAGCCAGATCACACTGGGAACTCTCTACTTTGAGATGCACAACTATGCCGAGGCACAGCCGTGCTATGCCGAGGCAATCCCTCAGCTTGACGAGAATTATCCTAACTACTCGTTGCTTAAACGTCGCTCTGACGTTCTCGACGAACTTGCGGTATATGCACAGAATGTAAAATTGCAAGACTCGCTGGTGATATTGTCTAAATTATCGCCCGAAGAACAAACCAAAGTGGCGCAAGCTCTCGTAGACGCCCTTAAGAAAAAAGAGAAAGAAGATGCCGAAGCGGCTCAGCGCGAAGAATATCTGGCTCAGCAGAAAGCGCAAGGCAACAATATGGGTAACAATAACGCAAATAAAGCACCCACAACTTTCAACATGGCATCGAACGACAATTCGTGGTATTTCTATAACACCGCCGCTAAAAATGCAGGTAAGACTGCCTTCCAAAAACAATGGGGTAACCGCAAACTAGAAGATAACTGGCGACGACGCAACAAAGCATCGTTCTCGATGGACGAATTTGAAGCATCTACCGATGCCGATAAAGAAAATACAGAAAGCACCGACACCGTGATGAGCGAGGAGCAAAAACTAAGTGCCGATGCCCTAAAAAAACAAGAAGACCCACACTTTGTTGAATATTATCTGAAGCAAATTCCAAAAACACCCGAAGAGGTAGTTACATGCCACGATATTATCCAAGAAGGACGATATAATATGGGAATCATTCTAAAGGACAAGCTGGAAGACTTTGCATCGTCTATTAATGAATTTAACACGTTGCTAAGAGTATATCCCGATAATATTTATCGCCTCGACATTTACTACAATATGTATCTAATGTATATGCGTATCGAAGATATTGCCATGGCAGAGAAATATCGACAGCTAATACTAACCGACTTTGCCGACTCAAAATATGGTATAGCCATGCAAGATGCCAACTATCTCGACAACCTTCGCAATATGGACCGCGACCAAGAGGCAATGTATGAAAGCGCTTACACAGAATATCTAGCCAACAATAACGGAGCTGTACACGACGCTTACGCCGAAATGATGCGACGCTATCCGCTATCTAAGATTATGCCAAAATTTATGTTTATCAACGCATTATCCTACGTTACCGAGAAAAATTACGATAAATTTAAAGAGACGCTGAAAGAAATGCTGCAACGCTATCCCGAAACCGATATTACACCCGTTGCATCGTCAATGTTGCGACAGATTGCTCAAGGGCGCAAAATCGAAGGCGGTAACAGCAACGTGAGAGGAATGATATGGAGTATGCGACTGTCTAACGACACGACTGCCCTATCACCCGATGCTAAGCTCACTCCTTTTGAAGACAGCAAAGACAAACCACAATACTATGTACTTGTATATTCAACCGACAGCATCGCTCCAAATCAATTGCTTTTCGATATTGCAAGACACAACTTTACATCGTTTGTGGTGAAAGACTTCGACCTTGAGACTATGACTTTCGGACAACTGGGATTACTTGTGATTAAAGGTTTTGCCAATTATAACGAACTTATTCACTATCGCCGTGTTTTAGAAGCAGACAAGGAACTGAAAATTGCACCGTCTGTGCGTCCGGTGATGATAAGCGAGCAGAATTTCAATATACTGCTTAAAGAAGGACGATCATTTGAGGAATACTTCAGATTCTTAGAAGAGGCATCGAGCGAAAAAGTGGAAAACAAAGCCCTCGATGCAACCGACAGCAATAACGTTGAAGAAAAAGATAATAACAAAAAATAATACAGGGAGGACTTTTACGATGAATGGTAGCGAAATTATTCTATGGGCTGACGATGAAATAGACCTTCTAAAGCCACACATAATGTTTCTAAAACAGAAAGGCTACAATGTTGAGACCGTTTCTAATGGTCGCGACGCTCTCGATCGTGCTGCCACAAAGCATTACAACTTGATTATACTCGACGAGAATATGCCGGGTATCAGCGGACTTGAAACGCTTGCACAAATCAAGCAGACGCAACCCGATGTACCTGTGATTATGATCACTAAAAGCGAGGAAGAAGATATTATGAACCAAGCTATTGGTAACAAAATTTCCGACTACCTGATTAAACCACTTAATCCAAATCAAATACTGCTTTCGATTAAGAAAAATCTTCATTCGGGAAGCCTCGTTTCGCAACAAGCAACTAACGATTATCAACAGAATTTCCAAAAAATCGGTATGGCGATTAACAGCGCAGCAAATATCGAAGATTGGTATGAAGTGTATCGCAAACTCGTATTCTGGGAGCTTAATCTTGCCGAGACCGAAACTAATATGGACGAGCTGCTGACAATGCAGAAAAACGAAGCAAACAATGAATTTGCTAAATTCATAAAGAAGAATTACGAAAATTGGATTGGCTCGGAGAACAGCCCATTGATGAGTAACGAATTGATGAAAAATAAAGTTTTCCCTCTTCTCGACAATGATGAGAAGGTTTTCTTTATTGTGATTGATAATTTCAGACTCGACCAATGGAAAGTGGTAAAGCCTCTTCTAAGCGATTATTTCACAATCGACGAAGACGATTTGTATTGCACAATTCTGCCTACGGCTACTCAATATGCCAGAAATGCTATTTTCTCAGGACTTATGCCTATCGAGATTTCGCGTATGTTCCCCGACCTTTGGGTAGACGAAGACGAGGAAGATGGCAAAAACCTTAACGAATCTCCTCTTATACAGACGATTATCGACCGATACCGCAAAAAATACAAGTTCTCGTATAATAAAATAAACGATAGCGCAACTGGCGAAAAACTCCTTCAAAACTTTAGCAACTTTAATAACTACGACCTTAATGTGTTGGTTATTAACTTTGTAGATATGCTGTCGCACGCTCGTACAGAGAGTAAAATGATTCGCGAACTCGCTCACTCGGATGCAGCATATCGCTCTATTACCGAGTCGTGGTTTAAGCACTCAGGAACTCTTGATATATTTAGAAAAATTGCCGAAAACGGCTATAAAATAGTCCTTACCACCGACCACGGCACGATAAAAGTGGATAATACAATTAAAGTGATCGGCGACAAAAATACTAATACAAACTTGCGCTATAAAGTTGGTAAAAATCTGAGCTACAACCAGAAACAAGTGTACGAAATAAAAAACCCTATTCAATTGGGCTTGCCTTCGCCCAACATATCTTCTACGTATATATTTGCTTTTGGACGCGACTTCTTTGCTTATCCTAATAATTACAACTACTATGTGCAATACTATAACGAGACATTCCAACACGGAGGAATATCGATGGAAGAAATGTTAGTGCCAATTATTACTATGTCGAAAAAATAATAAATTTATAATATTCAGAGAGAGAGATATGAAAACTATTAAAATTAAATCACTCGAAACAATTAACGAGGCGGCTCGCCAGTTTATCGAAGTGATGGACGAATACACAATATTCGCTTTCTACGGCGAAATGGGAGCCGGAAAGACTACTTTTATCAATGCTCTTTGCAACGAACTTGGAGTTGATGATATCACAAATTCGCCTTCATTCTCGATAATTAACGAGTATCGCTCTAGCTCGACTGCCGAACTTATATATCACTTCGATTGCTATCGCCTTAACAATATAGGCGAAGCCGAAGACATAGGAACAGAAGACTACTTCGACTCGGGGGCTTTATGCCTTATTGAATGGCCTGAAAGAATCGAGGAGCTACTCCCCGAAGATACCGTTAAAGTGGAAATTAAGGAAGTGGAAAATGGCGAACGAGAAATAAAATTAACTTTTCCTGAATAATGAAAGCTAAATATATCCTCCTCCACAATACTGCCTCTACAAACTCTTATCTGGCTAGCGTCGCGTCGATGCTCCCCGATATGACTATGGTATATACCTACAACCAGACATCGGGACGTGGGCAACGCGGTAATTCGTGGGAGTCGGAACCAGATAAAAACCTAACATTCTCTATCCTTTTTAAAGGGCTTGCGCTACACCCGGCTCGACAATTCCATCTTTCTGAAGCTGTTTCAATCGCAATAGTAAATATCCTCGAACAATATGCCGACGGATTTTCTATCAAGTGGCCTAACGATATATATTATAAAGACAGCAAGATATGCGGAATATTGATCGAAAATGTAATCGACTCTCACCGCATAATACAAGCTATTGCAGGCATAGGAATCAACGTGAACCAAGAGAAATTTATGTCAGATGCTCCTAACCCTATTTCCTTAATTCATATTGTCGAAACTTCTATCGACACCGAAAAGTTGCTACACGAATTGGGCGACGAGATAATCAGCACGGTATCACCACTCTGTGGCGAGATGAGCGACGACGCTCTCGCTCAGCTACACGACCAATATCTATCGAAGCTATACCGATACGATAACGCTTTCCACCCTTTCACCCTTCCCGACGGCACACCGCTCGAAGCTAAAATAGTCGACGTGCAACCCGACGGCAAATTAATTGTAGAAAGCACCACAGGCACTACAAGCGCACACTACTTCAAAGAGATAGCCTTCGTAATATGAGCCTGCCTCGATTTAGAATACTGAATTAACAAATTATACACAAAAAATAATATCACAAAAAAAGTTCTGAGATAGTAATCTTTTATAGTAACTTTGCCAAATTATTTATTAAACATAAGAAACAATGTCAACTTATTCAAGCGAAGACACCCGTAAGGTTACGACACATCGTCTTGTTGAGATGAAACGCCGTAATGAAAAGATAGCAATGCTCACAGCCTACGATTATTCGATGGCTAAACTTATTGATGGCGCCGGAATCGACGTAATCTTAGTTGGCGACTCGGCTTCTAACGTGATGGCTGGTAACATAACTACACTGCCTATCACTCTCGACCAAATGATTTATCATGGTAAATCGGTAATGAAAGCTGTTAATCGTGCTTTAGTAGTTGTGGATATGCCTTTTGGTACATATCAAGGAAACCCTCTTGAAGCTCTCTCTTCGGCTATTAGAATTATGAAAGAAACTCACGCCGATTGCGTAAAACTTGAAGGTGGTGCCGAAATTAGAGAATCGATCGAGAAAATCCTTTGCGCCGGAATTCCGGTGATGGGACACCTCGGACTTACTCCTCAATCGATTAACAAATTTGGAACTTACACCGTTCGCGCTCGCGAGGAAGAAGAAGCTCTCAAACTTGTGGAAGATGCAAAAGTACTTCAAGAGATTGGCTGCTTTGCTCTCGTTCTTGAAAAGATACCTGCTACTCTTGCCGAAAAAGTAGCTAAAGAATTGACTATTCCCGTTATTGGAATTGGTGCCGGAGGTGGCGTCGACGGTCAAGTACTTGTGATGCACGACATGCTGGGGATAAATAAAGGTTTCTCACCCCGATTCCTTCGTCGCTATGCCGATGTAGGCACAATCATCGAAGATGCAGTGTCGCACTACGTTACCGACGTGAAAGAGCAAGATTTCCCAAACGAAAAAGAACAATACTAAAAAACATCGGACAACAAAATACCGAAAATCTCGAGCATCAATAATGCTCGAGATTTTTTATGCCGACAAAAAAGGCAACAAAAATCGCCAAAGCAGCCGAAAACCACCACCAAAAGTCAGTGTCGCCACGCTGTCGCAATGCAAGGACACCCTTCCCCACACTCCGACCTTCCCCCTTTCACCCTTGCTACTTTATACTTGCTACTTAATACTTTATACTTTCCCACTTTCCCCCTTTATACTTTATACTTTCCCACTTGCTACTTTATACTGTTCCACTTTCACATTCTACATTCCATATTAAACAACAAAAGAGGAAGCCTAAAAGACTTCCTCTTGCGGTGCGGACGGGACTCGAACCCGCGACCCCCTGCGTGACAGGCAGGTATTCTAACCAGCTGAACTACCACACCATTCTGGTTTGTGAGTGCAAAGATATAATAATTTATTCAAATACCAAATACCTAGACAAATCTTTTGAAATTTTTTTGTACTTAGGGAGCTAAAATGTGGCAAAAATTTCATTTTTCGCTGTTTTTAATGCTCTATCAGCCATTATTTGATGTCATCACAACAGCAACAACAAAAAAGGCTTCGTTAACCGAAGCCTTTTTTGATAATCACTTTTCTTTTTTACCTTTGACGAAATTCATAAGCCCCCTATTTGGCTTAATCTTGTTGCTCAGTCGGGCGTTGCGATTGTCTTTGTTTTTTACCTTTACCCTTTTCGCCATTCTTTTTTTTGTCTTTAAATCCTTTAATTTTATCCTGCATTTGACGTTCAGCATTGATAAATTTACCAAGTTGTTGCGCATTCAGCACACTTTTAAGCTCCTTAATGGCAGTTTCTTGTAGGTCTAAGATGCTGCGTTTAAAATTTATACCCGCCATTACATTATTATAACTCTCATCTACTGTCTTACATTCAGCCTTGCGACTAGGATGTTTCAACGCTCTAATACCGTCGATATATTTACGATATATAGGAATAAATTGTTCGGTCTGCTCGGCAGAAAGCAACAAATTCTCTTGCATAAATTTCACTTTAGCATTAAATATCTCTTGTCCCTTAGCAGGATCGATTGTCTTTTGCGCCATTGCCGAAGTTACAGTAGCAATAATTAGTGCAAATATTAAAATTACCTTTTTCATTTTGTCTGTCTGTTTTAATTTTTTAATCTATATTGTCTTAATATTCCGGAATTTCATCTAACGAATACGCTGTAAGCGCATCTATCTGTTCATTACTCATTGTGCTCAGCACTTGTTCGAGCGATTTGCTCTCTTCCACTTGTGCCAGAGCGTCGCCCTCATCAAGTCTTGCGGTAAAAAATACACCTACAAAAAGAGCGGCTACTGCGGCACTGCCAATTGCAACACGACGGAAAAGCAGTCCTAAATTTTTATTTTCCGCTCCCCCCTGCGCCCTGTCGGCACATCGCTCAATAAGATTATCTATATATTCTTGTGTCTCAACGTAGGGCATATTTTTAGTTGTTTCTTCAAAATTTTTCATATAGCAAATTCTTTAATATAGTTTCTTACTTTTTCTTGGGCAAAGTGATAGTTAGTCTTGAGTGTATTAATATTTTTACCCGTTACTTTTGCAATTTCATCATACGACAGCTCATCATAATAGCGCATATTGAATGCTATTCGTTGCTGTGTGGGTAGTGTCAAGAGGGCTTTCTGGAAAAGAACCTCTGCCTGCTTGCCATCAATATCACATTCTTGAGTCAATTTATCACTTAACTGTGGCGACACACTATCAATAGATTGAAAAAAATTAGTCTGTCGTTGCAACCAGCGGACAGCTTCATTAGTAGCTATACGATAAATCCACGTTATCAATGCGCTATCGCCCTTAAACTTGTCAATGTGGCGATAAATATTGATAATCGTCTCTT
Source organism: Muribaculaceae bacterium (assembly GCA_028689665.1). Lineage (GTDB taxonomy): Bacteria > Bacteroidota > Bacteroidia > Bacteroidales > Muribaculaceae > JAQVCR01. Next base: position 7,277 of record JAQVCR010000021.1, on the reverse strand, counting down.
GCACCACATCTTCGGCATCTTGATGACCTACAACGATACGACGAATGTGCCAATACAGAGCATCACCATATTCTTTAAGCAGCAAGCGAAATCCGGCATCTTTAAGATTATCCGATTTCAGCATCTCTACTATCTTATCGTTGTTATTTAATTTCATCGTTTTTAATTTCGTTTGTATATTAGAACGCTCAACGCCAAAAAAGTTAAAACCCCATACTAATTTTTTTTAGTACAGGGCTGTTTTTTATTGGATTATCGCTATATGAGCCGTCTATCGCTTGTTACGAAAGAAATCTATTATTATGTCGGCGCACTCCGATTCGAGGATACCGGCTGTGATTGTAGTCTTTTTATGGAATGGAGATTCGCAATAGGTGTGATAGCCGCGTTTGTCGTCGCCGGCTCCATACACTACCCTTTTCATTTGGCTCCAACCTATCGCCCCGGCACACATTAGGCACGGCTCGACGGTAACATAAAGGGTGCAGTCGGCAAGATATTTTCCACCAAGATAAGATGTAGCCATTGTGATGGCTTGCATCTCGGCATGCGCTGTAACATCGGATAGAGTCTCGGTGAGATTGTGCGCACGTGCAATGATTCTGCCATTACACACAATTACTGCCCCGATAGGCACTTCATCTTTGTTAAAAGCCACTTTTGCCTCAGCAAGAGCGGCACGCATAAAGCTAACATCTTCGTTATAGGCTTCGCTCATTTCAATGTATTGTAACCTCGCCACAAAGCGAGAAATTAAGATATTTCTTCACACTCTCGGCAGGCAAACCCATTCCAAAGAGATACATCATCTTTGTTACGGCAGCCTCGCCGGTAATATCATAGCCACTTATCACTCCTGCCTCTGCCAGACTGTTTCCTGTGGCATAAAGCGACGGATGCACGCCACCATTTACACATTGTGTAACATTTAGTATCACCACACCGCGTGCAATTGCCGAACGCAGCGTATCGGTTACCCACACTTCTTGCGGAGCATTTCCGGCGCCATAGGTTTTCAGCACTATACCTCTAATATTGGGCGTATTCACAACATATTCGAGCGTCGATTGTGTCATTCCCGGAAACAGCGTAACAAACATCATATTTGCATCGAGATTGTAACGAACCTTCAACGGTCGCTTGTTGGGCATACGATAGAGAGCATCTTCGTTAAAGTGAATTCCAAGACCTATCTTTGCCAATGGAGGATAATTATTACTCTTGAAAGCATTGAAATTATCGGCACTCATTTTTGTACTCCTGTTTCCGCGCCACAAATAATTCTCAAATAATATACCTACCTCCTGCACCATCGAGTCGCCATTAATATCTCTTGCCGCGGCTACTTGAAGTGCAGTGATTAGATTTTCCTCGCCGTCGGTACGAACCTCGCCAATTGGCAACTGCGAACCGGTGATAATCACCGGTTTATGTAGATTCTCAAGCATAAAACTTAGTGCCGATGCTGTGAAAGCCATAGTATCGGTGCCGTGAAGAACCACAAAACCATCAAATTGATCGTAATTTTCCTCGATAGCTCGTGCAATATCACTCCAATGCTTAGGCGACATGTTAGAAGAATCGATAGGAGGATCAAATTGTATATTATCTATATCATAATCAAGCATTTGAATCTTTGGCACATTATCAATAAGATGCGAAAAATCAAATGGTCGCAACGAACGAGTTACGGGATCTTCTATCATTCCAATAGTGCCACCTGTGTAGACAATAAGAATTTTAGGACGAGAATTTGAAAGATTCATATTATTTATAACTTATATTAATCGACAAAGATAACAACAATAAATATATCAAAATTATAACAAAATGACAGCAATACAAGCCAAAACACTAACAAATAAACAAATTTTAGTAACAAAACAACAACAAATTTGCATTCACACTCTAATACCCAAAACAAAAAGCACCAAATTAAACACTATTTATTGTCTTTTAATTTTATCAAAAAGTTTTACCCACCCCACACAGCAAGGCGAAAAACAATGAAGAGAATTTTGGTTGCTAGCACTATCCGAGATTTGTTATTTATTTGTTCGAGTCAAAAAAAATAGCCCACAGTGATAAAAAAAGGCATTTGTTTTTCGCATAAATGTTGTGAATGCAATTAAAATAGGGTATTTTTGTAAAATATTATGTAATTATTAATTCATTATAAATTTACTTACTAAAATCAGAACTGCTATGTGGTTATCTAAATCGTCTGTGGGTAGAAAAGTGGTAATGTCGGTTACCGGACTTTTTCTTATCCTTTTCGTAACCTTTCATGTGCTGATGAATGCAGTAGCAATAATCAGTCCTTCGGGCTATAATGCTGTCTGTCATTTCCTTGGTGCTAATTGGTATGCCTTAGCCGGAACTCTTGTATTGGCTGCAGGCTTCGTTATTCACATTATTTTGTCAATAATCATCACGCTGCAAAACAAAAAAGCACGTGGAAACGACGCTTACGATGTGAACAAACGTCCTAAGAATGTAGAATGGGCATCACAAAACATGCTCGCTCTAGGTATCATCGTAGTGTGCTTTATCGTAGTACACCTAATCCAATTCTGGTACAGAATGCAATGGCAAGAACTTAACGGCACTGAATTTGGAGAAATCAACCCTGCCAATGGTGTAGCATTCCTCGATCTAGCATTCAGCCAATGGTACACATTAGTAATCTACCTAATCGGATTTGCCGCACTATGGTTCCACATGACTCACGGATTCTGGAGCGCATTCCAATCACTAGGAACAAACAACAACACATGGATGCCTCGCCTTCGTTGCACTGCAACAATATGGGCTACAATCGTGTGTATCCTATTTGCTGTTGAAGGTGTAGTATTCACCCTTCGTGCAAATTGCCCCGAATGTAAAGCTGCTCAAGAATGTGTTAACGCTAATTGCGGCGATGCAGAACCTTGCACAACAGTAGAGAATTGTAACGCTGAGTGTAAATAATCTATTTAACTTCAAGAATTATGGAAGATCTTAAAAAAGAACAAAAAACTGCTGCTCAGCCTGTAATAGACTCAAAGATTCCCGAAGGGCCTATCGCTGAGAAGTGGACTAACTATAAAGCTCACCAGAAACTAGTTAACCCTGCAAATAAACGTCGCCTCGACATTATTGTTGTTGGTACAGGTCTTGCAGGTGCTTCGGCTGCTTCTTCGCTTGCCGAGATGGGCTTCAATGTATTAAACTTCTGCATCCAAGATTCACCACGTCGCGCACACTCAATCGCTGCACAAGGTGGTATCAATGCTGCTAAAAACTATCAAAACGACGGCGACTCTGTGTATCGTCTATTCTACGATACAGTAAAAGGAGGCGACTACCGCGCTCGTGAATCGAACGTATATCGTCTTGCCGAAGTATCAAATAGCATTATCGACCAATGCGTTGCTCAAGGCGTACCATTCGCTCGCGAATATGGTGGCTTGCTCGACAACCGTTCATTCGGTGGCGCACAAGTATCGCGTACATTCTATGCAAGAGGTCAAACCGGACAACAACTTCTACTCGGAGCTTACTCTTCACTTAATCGCCAAATCCAATTAGGCAAAGTTAAGAGCTACAACCGCTACGAAATGCAAGATGTAGTAATGATTGACGGTCGCGCTCGTGGTATCATCGCTAAAAACCTTATCACAGGCGAGCTTGAAAGATTTGCCGCTCACGCAGTAGTAATCGCTACCGGTGGCTATGGTAACGTATATTTCCTTTCTACAAATGCAATGTCTTGTAACTGTACTGCAGCTATGGCTTGCTACCGCAAAGGAGCTTACTTCGCTAATCCTGCTTACGTTCAGATTCACCCAACTTGTATTCCGGTACACGGCGACAAGCAATCTAAACTTACATTGATGTCCGAATCACTTCGTAACGACGGACGTATATGGGTGCCTAAAAAACTTGAAGACGCTAAGAAAATTCAAGCAGGCACACTACAAGGACGCGACATCCCCGAAGCCGACCGCGACTACTATCTAGAGCGTCGCTACCCTGCTTTTGGTAACCTTGTTCCTCGCGACGTAGCATCTCGTGCGGCTAAAGAACGTTGCGACGCCGGATTTGGTGTTAACAACACAGGTCTTGCCGTATTCCTCGACTTCAGCGACGCAATCGAACGCCTAGGCAAAGAAACTGTAGGACAACGCTATGGTAACCTATTCGATATGTACGAAGAGATTACCGACGTTAACCCTTACGAAAACCCAATGATGATATATCCCGCAATCCACTACACAATGGGTGGTATATGGGTAGACTATGAGCTACAGACTTCACTTAAAGGTCTTTTCGCAATCGGAGAATGTAACTTCTCTGACCACGGAGCTAACCGACTTGGTGCTTCTGCTCTTATGCAAGGTCTTGCCGACGGATATTTCGTACTTCCTTACACAATCCAAAACTATCTTTCTGACCAAATCACAGTGCCTCGCTTCAAAACCGACGCTCCCGAATTTGACGCAACAGAAAAAGCCGTTCAAGCTCACATCGACAAGCTAATGAACATAAAAGGCAAACGCTCGGTCGACTCAATTCACAAAGAATTCGGTCGTCTAATGTGGGATTATGTTGGCATGGGACGTACTAAAGAAGGTCTTGAAACAGCTCTTGCCAAAATGAAAGAAATTCGCAAAGAATTTGAAACCAACCTATTCATTCCGGGAAGCAAAGAAGGTATGAACGTCGAGCTAGACAAAGCTATTCGACTAGGCGACTTCATTACTATGGGCGAGCTTGTTGCTTACGATGCTCTTAACCGTCAAGAAAGCTGTGGTGGACACTTCCGCGAAGAATACCAGACAGAAGAAGGCGAAGCTAAACGTGATGATGAAAATTATTTCTATGTTGCATGTTGGGATTACCCGGGTTCGGAAGATAAAGCTCCTAAACTTATAAAGGAAGCTCTTCACTACGAAGCCATAAAAGTTCAAACACGTAATTACAAGGCATAGTTAACGATTAAAAAAAGACAGAAAATGGATAAAAATATAAGTTTTAAACTTAAAGTATGGCGTCAAGCCGGTCCTAAAGAAAAAGGCAATTTCGAGACTTACGAAATGCAAGATATTCCCGGGGACACCTCTTTTCTTGAAATGCTTGATATTCTTAACGAACAACTTGTAGATAAAGGAGAAGAACCAATAGTGTTTGACCACGATTGTCGCGAAGGTATATGCGGAATGTGTTCGCTATATGTCAACGGACACCCTCACGGTCCTGCTACCGGCGCAACCACTTGCCAGTTATATATGCGTCGGTTCAACGACGGAGATACTATCACAGTAGAGCCTTGGCGTTCGGCTGCATTCCCAGTAATCAAAGACTTGATGGTCGATCGTAACGCTTTCGACAAAATTCAACAAGCCGGTGGTTACATTTCGTTCAACTGCGGCGGTGCGCAAGACGCTAATGCAATTCCTATCTCGAAGGTTGATGCCGACGAGGCTATGGATGCTGCTGCTTGTATCGGTTGCGGCGCTTGTGTTGCTGCTTGTAAAAACGGATCGGCTATGCTTTTCGTTTCGGCAAAAGTAAGCCAATTTGCAGTACTTCCACAAGGAAAAATTGAAGCTGTGAAACGTGTCAAAGCAATGGTACGCAAAATGGACGAGCTAGGGTTTGGTAACTGTACCAACACAGGTGCCTGCGCTGCCGAGTGTCCTAAAAACATATCGCTTAACAATATAGCTCGCCTAAACCGCGAATTTATATGCGCTAAATTTAAAGACTAACCATCTCTGAATTTACAACCTTACAGCGAGCTTCACAAAATTAATTTTGTGAAGCTCGCTAATTTTATACCTAAAAAAAAGTTCAAATGTACTTTTTCAATATGGCTCTATTAAGATTTCAGCTCGTTGATGTCGATTAGTTTATTAATTATTGCATACACAGTGAGTCCGGATATACTGTTAATACCCAGCTTCTTAGAAATATTCTTGCGATGCGTTACTATTGTAAATATCGACAACTTGAATTCTTCGGCTATCTCTTTATTTGTCTTGCCTTGAGCCACCGAAACAAGAATCTCACGCTCTCGGTTCGACAAATCTACATTTCCCGATTCTATATCGGGACGCATACTAGCCACAGCACTATTAAATTTTTTCAGAATTGCTTCTTTACTGTCTAATATTCCTATATATGTATCAAATTGATATGCAATATTGACATCATAAAACTCATACAGCATAGCCACAAGTACGATATTAGGCGAGAGGTTCATTATCGACCTTATATCTAATCGCTTATTAAACCCTGCCACAATAGGATTGACTATAATTAAGTCGTAATTAGAGCTTTCAAAATCGTGGAAATAAGTCAAATCGCTTATTGTCTTAGTTACAACATACTTTTCCGATTTATCTAACATCGCACACAAACCTTTTGCAACAATGTCGGAAGGCTCGATAAGCAATATTTTATATTTTTTATTGTTCATGGCGTTCAAGACGATAAACTAACGGTGAAAGTATCTTGTTTTCGATAAGTGTATGCTTAATCAAGTCGCGCTCGACAAAGAAAATATCGTAGAGTATCCTTAACCTTAAATCTTCGGCACAGCAATCGGAGGGCAGATATTTGATAATGATATTTTTTAAATCATTTAGCTTCTCGTCGATGTCGCTGTGATTTTGCTCAAATTGCTCAATATTGTACTCTACTTCTTTTTTGTTGCTCCGTATAAGATTAAAAATGTAAGGAAACACTGTATTTTCCTCATATTCAAAGTGCTTCTTGACATCATTGTCATAGTCGTCGTAGAATTTATTGAGTATTCGGCTGTTCACCTCATCGCAATTCTCGAGCAACTTGTGAATATTTTTGTGTATTCGCCCAAATAGCACATTTGTATAATAGCTGTGCGAGCGTCGAAGATAAGAAATAATATTCAACGCATCTTCCGAAGCCAGCATGTCAGTATCGGGTATATATCCATCGAAAGAATAGATATTGCAAATCATCAGAAATAAATTTTCGGATAGCTTATTTGCAACGCATATATCACGAATTGTAGCCTCTCCAAAGCCCAACTTTATATCGAGGCGATCAAGCACTCCCAAAATGGTCGGATCATAGAAAATCACATCAGCCATTTTAAGTTTGTAGTGATATTGCAGCGTATTCTTTTTCTTCATATCCTCATTATTTTTATACAAAAATAAGAATTGTTTCTTTATTCTTCTCATTTATTTTTATAATTAATCTAAGCATAGCTGTGAAGACCTCCAAGTATATAATTTACACCAAAATAA
>JAQVCR010000020.1 GCA_028689665.1 Muribaculaceae bacterium | reverse complement strand
ACATTCCACACTTTCACCTTTATCCTTTCCACACTTTCACCTTTCTACTCTCCTGCTTTTCCCTTTCTACATTCTACATTCTACATTCACCTTTTCCCTTTCTACTCTCTTGCTTTCCTGCTTTTCCCTTTCCGGCATTCTACATTCCTCACCTTCAGCCTTCACCCACTTTCTCGGCTAAATAACATCTTTTAATTTTTATGTGCATCATTATTGCCCACGTTAAGTATTATCTTTGTAGTGTACAAAATATAAACAAAAGAACTTAACGATATATTTGTAGATATTTAGCGATTGTAATAATCAAAAATAAGACAAAAAAGCATATCTTTGAATACTAAATAATAAAAATATAAAGGCGATGAAAATTGGCGACAAGATACCCGAAAAATTAGGACACGATGCCGAAGGCAAAGAACTAACTGCAGCCGACTTTGCCGGAAAGAAACTAGTAATCTATTTCTATCCCAAAGACAGCACTCCCGGTTGTACAGCCGAAGCATGCAGCATCCGTGATGGCTATGGCGCACTGCTCGCAGCCGGTTATTCAATACTCGGCGTGAGCAAAGACAGCGAAGCCTCGCACCGCAAATTTGCCGAAAAATACTCATTGCCCTTCCCGTTAATCTCCGACACCGACTTAGCCCTAAACGAAGCATTTGGGGTGTGGCAAAAGAAAAAAATGGCAGGAAGAGAATATATGGGTACCGTACGCACTACATTTGTAATCAACGAGAATGGAATTGTAATCGACATCATATCGAAAGTCGACACCAAAGATGCCGCCAGCCAAATACTTAACTTGAACAAATAAAAAAATTATAATATGAGCGAAGAACTAGAAGAATTAGAAGGGACAAAGAAACAAAGTACAAAAATACCTGTTTCTAATGAAAAAATGAAAGCATTGCAAATTGCAATGGATAAGATAGAAAAATCGCACGGCAAAGGCGCAATCATGAAAATGGGCGATGAGAACATCGAAGACATCGACGTGATACCAACCGGCTCGGTAGGTCTTGACTATGCTCTGGGCGTAGGCGGATATCCTCGTGGCAGAGTGGTAGAAATCTACGGACCTGAATCATCGGGTAAGACAACACTAGCCATTCACGCAATTGCTGAAGCCCAAAAGAAAGGTGGAATAGCCGCAATAATAGATGCCGAACATGCTTTCGACCGTTTCTATGCCGAGAAACTTGGCGTAGACGTAAACAACCTTTGGATTTCTCAACCCGACAACGGCGAACAAGCTCTCGAAATTGCCGACCAACTTATCCGATCGTCGGCTATCGACATTATCGTTATCGACTCGGTGGCTGCACTTACGCCTAAAGCCGAGATTGAAGGCGAAATGGGCGACAACCGTATGGGACTTCAAGCTCGCTTAATGTCGCAAGCTCTTCGCAAACTAACATCAACAATATCAAAGACAAACACTACATGTATTTTTATCAACCAACTTCGTGATAAGATAGGTATTATGTTTGGCTCTCCCGAAACCACTACCGGTGGTAACGCACTTAAATTTTACTCTTCTGTACGCCTCGACATTCGCCGAATTTCACAAATCAAAGATGGCGAAGATGTGCTTGGTAACTTAGTTCGCGTGAAGGTGGTTAAAAACAAAGTTGCACCTCCATTCCGCAAAGCAGAATTTGAAATTATGTTTGGAGAAGGAATTTCTAGAATTGGCGAAATTGTCGACTTAGGCGTAAACTATGGCATAGTGAAGAAAAGTGGCAGCTGGTTCTCTTACGACGACACAAAGCTAGGTCAAGGACGAGATGCCGCAAAGAAAATCATTGCCGACAACCCTGAACTTGCCGAAGAAATAAGCCAGAAAATCACCGAAGCGATGAAAAACCCGCACAAAGAATAATTCTACATCACATAGCGAAAAACAAAAGCGTGAGCAACCTGCCCACGCTTTTGTTTTTTCTATTTTATGAGTGGCTTGAGAAAGCGAGTTAGCTCCGATGCCATTTTGCGAGCTTGACGTATCGAGGGGTGATAAGCCGAGCCATAGCCTAGCAAACCAGTCTGTGGCGACATATCAAAGCGATACACATTTTTATCGCCTTGCGAATTGACCTCACCTACTACAATATCCATTGCCTTACAAATATCTTTTAGCCCCTGTCCTGCCGACATTGAGCCTGAAAGCATAACTATCTTCGCTGTGGGATAATAGTGGCGTAGTCGCTTTACAAACTTGCGATAAGCATCGGTGAGTTTCTCTTTATCGTATATTCCACTACTCACATCATTTGTACCAAGATTTACACACACAATATCGGGCTGATAGCTGCCAAAATTCCACATCTCGGTTGAATCGTTATAGAGAGTCTGTGCATATAGTGCAGGCAGACAGCGATGCGAACCGGTAATTGAATCGCCATAATTGCGATAAATTCCGATACCCGACTTAGCCACAACATTATATTGAGCATTTAGCGCACGTGCAGTGAGCGCGGCAAATGAATAATAATGATTTTCGGTCTCATAGGTGAATGGGCTTCGTTCATTTTCTGCCTCGATTCCATATCCACAAGTGATGGAATTACCTATAAATTCCATTTTAAGCGACGGCAATTCCGGTCGGGCTAATAATTTAGCCTCTTTATCTATATAGAACCCACGAAATTCAGGACTTTTAGTAACACCTTCTATTGCATAGACTATATTAGCCGTATGCTCCACATTATCAAGACATTCTGCAATATTTACGATAGAATCGTTTACCCCAAACCCGATTTTAAAAGGCAATTCACCATCAATCGACACCATAAAATATCCACTTTCGGGCTTAGCCTTCATTTTTAACGAAGTCCCGGTGAAATTAAATGTTGCACCGGTACCGGCATAAGTGAAACGCAAAGATTCGGGATTCTTATAGCTTATGCGCCCGGTATATGCAATATTCTCATTATTTGCCGAGATAAATTGATTATCACTATCGCTGGCAAAAGCCGAACTGATTGCCAATATCGACACCAGCACCGCAAAAGGTCTTAAAATGTTCATTTGGTATTTATTAATTATTGTGTATACAATCTATTCAAAACGCCATGTGATAGTACCCACTTGCTCGGCAGTGCTTTCGGTAGACACTGAGAAACGAGAATTTAGCGACGCTTGAACGCAACTTTTACGCACCGATGCATTGGCTGCCGCACTTCCTTTTCCTCCTTGATAATTGGCTGCAATTACTTTGCCTTTAGCGTTAACTCGCACTTCAATAATTACTACACCTTCGACTTGGCTCGATGGTCTGCCCCAATTTTCTAACGTTCTACCCTTTAGCGAGTGTCCCGGTGCACCTGATCTTGCTCCTACCGACGCATTTCCATTAGGCGAGCCTTCTTTACCCGAGCCTTTACCGGCATTAGAGAACGAAACACGATTTTTTATCTTCTGCGATTCAGCCTTTTCTCTCTTCACACGCTCCTGCTCGGCAAGCTCCTCTTTTGTTGGACCTGTCTTTTTCGGCTTTTCTTCCTTCTTCTTCACCTTCATTGGCGAGTCGTTGTCGGTAGATATAAGTTCGGGGGTTTCACCGGCAGTCCCGGCATTCTTAGTATCGGGAGCATCGGCAACAGCGGCATCTTTAGCAGTTTCGGCTTGAGCATTATTCATATCATCACTAGCCGGAGTCGGCACATTACCCAGCATCACATACTCCCCACCAAAGAGTATTTCACTCTCTTGAGGCAACGGCATATCTTTAGGCGGCCATTCATAATCGAGAAACGAAAATAATAGCACAACAATTATAGCCACATGTAAAAGCAATGTAGCAATTATAGCAATTATTTTGTTTCGGTCGTTAAGTTTCACTTACAGAGAAGTTAAAGTTATTTATTTGCGTCGAGTTGATGCTCCACAGGCTTGGTTGCAAGCACCATTTTCAATTTAGCATGCGCACTTTTATCTAAGATTTCGACAATTTTGCCATAAGGCACTTGTTCATCGGCATATAGCGCAATGAATTGGTCGGGCGATTGCTGTTGAGTTAGCTTTAAGAAGCTAATAAGCTGTGCTTCTTCCATTGGCTGCGGTTCTTCGTCGCCAAAAGAGGCATAAATTTTCAATTCTTTATCCACATACACTTTCGTTCCCGGCTTTATCGCCGTCTGTTCACCACTCTGAGGCAGATTCACCTCGAGCGCAGTAGGAAAAACAAATGTTGATGTTACCATAAAGAATATGAGCAGCAAGAATATAACATCGGTCATCGACGCCATACTGAAAAGTGCTGTCATTTTATGTTGTCGCTTTAAAGCCATAATCAGGATAATATTATTTCTTAACAGGCTCGTTAAGAAGGTCCATAAATTCCATTGTCTTTGCTTCTAGCTGATTCATTACATTATTTACGCGAGATACTAGAAAATTGTAGGCAAACATTGCTATAATTCCGACTATTAGACCGGCAACTGTTGTTACAAGTGCCTCATAGATACCATTTGCAAGAATGCTTATATTTGCACTTCCGCCTGCACTTGCAAGTGCAAAGAATGCAGATACCATACCGGTTACTGTTCCCAAGAAACCAAGCATTGGCGCACCGGCAGCTGTTGTAGCCAGCCATGGAAATCCTTTTTCCAACTTTGCTATTTCAAGATTTCCGACATTTTCGATTGCCACAAGCACATCGTTCATTGGGCGACCTATACGGCTGATACCTTTCATTATAAGGCGAGCATAAGGAGTGTTTGTGTTCTTGCAAAGATTAATTGCACTATCTATTTCGCCATCGACAATGTAATCTTTAATGCGTTTCATAAAGGTACTGTCTTCTTTTGCGGCAGCCTTAATAGCAAGGAAACGCTCGATAAGAATATATATGCTTATAATCGAAAGTATAGCTAACGGAATCATAAGAAATCCGCCCTTAAGGCATAAGTCCCACACCGAAAGCTCTTGTTGAATCGGTTGAGCTGCTTGGGCGACTGCCGTTGCTACAGTATCAGTAACATTTGTAACCGCTGTTGTATCTACTACATCAACTTGTATTGAGATTAGAGATAAAATGGTATTAATAATTGCCATGATTATTATTTAATATTATAATTAATATTTATCGTTATTTTAATGCTTCCTTATATTCTTTGATTGTATTTTCAAGCCCTAAATAAAGGGCATCTGATATTAGGCAATGCCCTATCGACACCTCGCATAGGTAAGGCACTTTTGTTGCAAAGAATTTTAAATTCTCCAAGCTTAAATCGTGCCCTGCATTTAGCCCCAGCCCCGATTTATGTGCCATCTCGGCTGCCTCAATAAATGGTGCTACTGCTTTTTCGGGATCTTCCTTAAATTCAAGGGCATAGGGCTCGGTATAAAGCTCGATTCGGTCGGCTCCGGTCTTAGCAGCCGCCTTTATGTTCTCTATTTCTGTGCCTACAAAGATACTTGTCCTTATCCCGGCTTCTTTAAACACATCGACCACCCCGGTTAGAAATGCTTGATTATCTATCACATTCCACCCACTGTTCGACGTTAGAGTGTCGGGGGTATCGGGCACTAAAGTTACCTGTTCGGGCTTTGCTTTAAGCACCAAGTCGATAAATTCGGGTGATGGATAGCCTTCAATATTAAATTCTGTATTTATTAACGGACGTAGTAGAAATACATCACTGCGCTTAATATGTCGCTCATCGGGACGCGGGTGTACAGTTATTCCATCGGCTCCAAAGCTTTCGCAGTCGATAGCAAACTGTTGCACATTAGGTAGATTACCCCCTCGAGCATTTCGCAATGTTGCTACTTTATTAATATTTACGCTTAGATTAATCATTTATAGTATAATAATCAATTTATAATGAGTATCTTATGAGAATAGAGGCATTATGTATACAACAAAACCTTTATTTGCGTATCGCTTTTATTAAAAGCTTACACCTTACAAAAGTAATATGAAATAATAAAATAACAACGATAATACTAGGTTTTAAACTCTTTTTATAACAAAGTTTAGCCTATTAGTTATCAATTAAGATATGTCAATGAGTTTTAGTGGCTTTAATTTAATCTGAAAGTTACCGGAAAAGAGAAATACACGTTTACCGATCGCCCATCTTTCATCGCCGGAGTAAATCGAGGCAAAGATTTGATCACTCGCAATGCTTCTTTATCTAGCACCGGTGCTACACTATTAATTATCTTGGGATCTCTCACACTGCCGTCTTTTGATACCACTACCTGCACTACTACCGTCCCCTGCAAATCCTCTTCTATTGCAGGTGTAGGATAATATATGTGCGTATTTAAGAAATTTAGAATTCCGGAATCACCGTCCGGAAACTGCGCGCTTACATCTACCTCATCAGCACTGTATGTTTTCCGTTCTTCCTCAGCTATTATTCGGTCTACTTCATTTTTTAATTCATTATAATCTTCTTCTTTTATCGTTCCCGGCTTTGCCTCCTCGACAGCTTGATATATCTTAAATGCCTCTATCTTTCCTTTATCCTTCTCTAGGTAGATAAGCAAGTCGAAATAAGCCTTAGCATGATATAGCTCATAATCTTCGATAAGCATTGCATAATCTGTGCCTATCGCTTCTTTATACAACCCTAATGCTTTTACTTTGTCTTTTGCCACTCCGTATCCTACGGCGTAGGCAAAAGCCACTTCTGCTTTTGCAAATTCTACCTCCTGCTCGTTTGCTAAATTAAAATAGTGAAATTCTAAAGCCGGATCACTAGTCGTTCCCACCTCATTAGACAACATAATTCCTGCCATATAGAAAGCTTTAACATAACCCATATCGGCGGATTTCTTCATATTAATAAAAGCCCCCTCAAAATCGTCTTTATCAATAAGAATTTTAGATTTAAGATAAAATGCCATTGGATAATTCTGCTTTATCGCTTTAGAAAGCAGGGTATTGGATTTTAATCTATCTTTCTTTACTCCATCACCTCGATAATACATTTCGCTCAGCATACACGTTGCTCTCAAACTGCCACCATTTGCTGCTTCACGAAGTAATGGAAGTGCCTCAGTATAGTTTTTATCATAAAATAATTCTGCGCCCAGTTCCTCAGTTTCGCTGCCTTCTTGAGCTAGGCACGACATAACAGCCATTGCAAAGGCAATGACACATAAAAATATCCTTTTCATATCAGATTGTGGTTTTATTCATATTGTAAAATCTCAGAAGCAATTGTCTCTGTTTTAACCTATGTGTTTAAGTGTGTGTTGTCAGTTTGTAAAAAAAAGGGGGGGGTAGTCTAAACAGATCCCCCCCCTTTAATTATGATATTATCACTTACACCGTAAGTATTTCTTTCTCTTTTGCTACAAATAATTCATCAATCTTCTTCATATATTGGTCGTGAATCTTTTGCATTTTTGCTTCGGCATCTTTTTCTACGTCTTCGGGCATTCCGTCTTTAATTGCCTTCTTCAAGCCTTCTATGGCATCGCGGCGTGCATTACGAACCGAAATTTTTGCTTGCTCGGCTTCGGCTTTCGATTGCTTTACGAGTATTTTACGACGGTCTTCGGTCAATGGTGGAATGGATAGGCGTATCACTTCGCCGTTATTCTCGGGCATAATTCCAAGCTCGGAGTTGATTATCGCCTTTTCTATCTCTTTAAACATCGACTTCTCCCACGGGGTGATTGCAATTGTGCGTGCATCAGGAACCGAGATATTTGCTACATTGGCAATTGGAACTTTACTTCCATAATATTCTACACGTATGCCATCTAATATCTTTGTATTTGCCTTGCCTGCACGGATATGGGCTAGAGCCTCATCGAGAAACTCTACCGACATTTCCATCTTTTCTTCTGCCGGTTTTAAATAATGATTTACGTCGTTCATAATCTTTATTGTTTTTGTTTAGTTTTTATAATTAATATACCAGTGTCCCTATTTTCTCGCCGTCCATAACTTTCTTTAGATTCCCTTTGGTATCCATATCAAAGACTATGATTGGGAGATTATTCTCTTTGCATAAGGTTGTGGCTGTGAGATCCATAACTTTCAAACCTCGTGTATATATTTCATCGTATGTTATTTCGTCAAATTTTGTTGCAGCAGGGTCTTTTTCGGGGTCGGCGGTGTAGATGCCGTCTACTCTTGTGCCTTTTAGCATTACATTTGCCTCTACTTCGATGCCTCTGAGTGCCGAACCGGTATCGGTGGTAAAGAATGGATTGCCGGTGCCGCCTGCTAATATCGCTACTTTGCCAGCGTTAAGTGCATCGATGGCTTTCCATTTGCTATAATGCTCGCCTATTGGAAACATATTAATTGCCGTGAACACTTGTGCCGGCTGTCCTGCGCTCTCTAATGCCGAACTTAAAGCTAAAGAGTTTATTACGGTGGCAAGCATTCCCATCTGGTCGCCCTTCACACGATCTACTCCTTTGCTTGTCCCCGATAATCCACGAAAAATATTGCCTCCGCCTATCACTATGGCAACTTGAACTCCTGCTGTTGCTATTTCTTTTATTTGCTCGGCATAGTCGGAAAGGCGTGTTGAATCAATTCCATAGCCCTGATTGCCCATTAGCGATTCTCCGCTTAACTTTAATAGTACTCGTTTATATTTAGTTCTCATTGACGTTTTATTTATTTTGTTATACAAAAATAATCCGTTTAGCTTACCATACCAAAATTTAATGCTACAAAAATGAAAATAAGTAGTTTTTATGATACAAATCTTCTTTTTCTCAAAGATTATAATCTAGCTTTTTACTATCTTCGCATTATTTTTAATGATATACCATTATTTCTATGGAAATTTCTCTTCAAGATCTTATTAATGCCGGCGATATTTCGCCTCGTGTACTTGCTTTGCTTCAGCGTGAGCTTCTCGATGTGTTGGCTGATCTTGATTACGACTATACGCTGACTGCCGAGAATATTCTTTTTTCGGAGAATTATAAGAGCGTATACCTTCGTCAATTAGAAATTAACAGCCCCGACGAGCCCGATTTTAATGCCATTATTAGCAATTATGCTAAGATACTACAAAATGCTAATAAAGTGGCAGGAATGTATGATAAAAATATTGAGAAAATATCTTGCCGATGCCTAGCCGGTGAGTTTTCATCTATCCCCGAATTGCAACTTGCCATCGAACGACGTCTGAGCAATGCTATTTACATTCCTCTTATCTTATTTCTCGCCTTGCTTATGTTTATTCTTAACTGGTTATCAAATAATTAAGATATGAAGACTCCTACCGAAGTAATTGAATCTACCTACACTATTGCTACAAACAAATGTAATTGTTCGCTATGGCGGACATTGCTGCTTAGTATTCTTGCCGGTATTTATATTGCCATGGGTGGCGCACTGGCTGTATTGGTTGGCTTTGGAATGCCGGGACTTAGCGAGGCTAACCCTTCGATAACAAAGTTGCTTATGGGACTTGCATTCCCTATCGGACTTGCATTAATCACTCTCCTTGGTGCCGATTTGTTCACGGGTAATTGCGCCACGCTGATACCTTCGCTGATGCGACACAGGATAACGATACCACAAGTATTAAAGAATTGGGGCTTGGTGTGGTGTGGAAATTTTATAGGCGCATTGTTTTTTGCATATTGCATTATTTACATTTCCGGAATATTTCAAAGTGAGCCGTGGTATAGCGCATTGCACAATCTTGCTTTAGCTAAGACAAGCCAATCGTTCCTTGTGATTTTTGTTAAAGGCATCGGGGCTAATTGGTTTGTGTGCCTTGCTGTGTGGGCTGCACTGACAGCCAAAAGCGTTGGTTCTAAATTAGCCGCACTCTGGTTTCCTGTCGCTACTTTCGTTATGCTTGGATTTGAACACAGCATTGCAAATATGTTCTTTATCCCTGTGGCTATGTTTTATTCGGCAGATGTAAGTATCTACTCGCTATTTATCGACAATCTATTACCTGCAACGCTTGGTAATATTGTGGGTGGAGCATTATTCGTAGGTTGTGCTTACAGTGTCATTAATGCCCCGTCTAAATGCTGAGCAATCAGAATATTCCTATCACCATTAGCTGATACAGGTTTTGCGATGGGCTGGCGGTATAGGTCTGGCGCACATAGTTTCCCATTATTCGTAAAAATTTAAAGGGCTTATAGTCGAGCCCTGCTGTGTAATGTTGCTCTTTATCGCCAATTGCAATATCGGGGGTAAAAGAATCGAAGCGAAACACAGGGCGGATTTTCTTAAAGTAATTCAGACACGCCGCGATATAATAGCCGTCGCTACCTACTGTGCCGGTAGTTCCATTCACATATTCGCCGCGAATGCTAAAAAATTTACTTTCATACGATGCGCCAAATGAATATCGTGTACGCTTAGCATAGTCGGCGCCATATTCGCCCCAATAGTATGATGCTGAAAGTTTTGCGCCGACGATGGGACTTATTATTATTCTACCTGCCACATCTTTACTCTTATTGTTATCGGCTAGGTTCATTCCGGCTCCGTTAAACACCCCTACATTGTAATCGAGCAAATATCTGCCACTATTTAGTTTAATTAGCGAGCCAAATGCGCTTGCTCCTATATCTCTCCCCGACGCTTTCACGCCACACACATCGTTAAGACCTGCCAACCGTGCTACAACAAGCGGGAAAGTGATACATTCTTCTTGCAATGGCGAGTACATATTTCCTAAGGTAAAAGGCACTTTGAATTGCCCGATACACACGCCCAGCTCCTTTAGTGGCTTCCAGCGAATGCGCGCATCAAGAATTTTTGGCGACGCAAAATCGACAAACAAGCGATAATCGAACGTCTTGGCAAATGCTCCGTTAATATCTACCCTTGCACTCTTAATATTAATATTCGAGGCATTATCGTCGTAGGTATATCCAATTTGCATATATCCACTCACTTTAGGCAGATAGGATAAAATTTTCTTGTGTTGCTCTACAAATTTCTCAATCTTAGTAACTCTTTTTTCTATTAAAGAATCAGTATATGCTTCATTTGTTGAGGCATATACTGAAATTATAGATATAAAGAAAAAAGAATAAAATAATACTGCTTTCTTCATTAATGCTTATTATATATTATAGTTATCGCTTTGTCGTTAATTGCTCTATTTTAGATTCTAATGATCTAATATTTACCGGTTTAGGCTCATAATCGTCTATCCCATATTTATCCATTCTATTTATATCTTCGTCGAAGGCATACGAGGAGATGGCGATTATTACTGTGTCGGGGGCTATCTTCTTTATCTCTGCCGAAGTGGCATATCCGTCCATTATTGGCATTTTTACGTCCATCAGCACTAATTTTGGACGATACTTTTTAAATAGATTCAACGCATCTACGCCATTCCACGCATGGATTAAATTATATTTTGGCTCTAGCATCGAACGAAGTACCATAAAATTACTTAGTATATCTTCGGCTACAAGTATAACCTGTGGCTTGACTTTTGCACTATTATCGCTTTCCGACGGGCTGCTAGTTGCTCTGAATGGCAGATCAATAAAGAATTGTGTTCCTACTCCTATTTCCGACTTTAGCCAGACACGTCCATTGAGCTTCTCTATCAATAATTTAGATACCGTTAAGCCTAGTCCGGCTCCTGTCTCAAATGAATTTAGCTTTACAAACCGCTCAAAGATATTTCCAAAATCAGAATTTGCTATTCCACACCCGGTGTCTTTCACAAAGAATGTAATGTGTTCTTTATCGGGCAATAAATATCCTATTGTTATCGTGCCTCGACGCGTGAACTTTGTAGCATTGTCGATAATATTTCCTATTGCTTGCTTTATATGTGTGCGATCATCGTAAATCATCACATCATCGCCCAGTGGCAGCTCTAGATTTATCTCTACGCCCGAATACACTTTCTTGGAGTATTCTTTGGATAATTTATTTAATATGTCATTGATACTGAAACAACTGTAATTCATCTCCAGTGTATCCGATTCTATCTTTGATATATCAATAATATCATTGATTAGATTCAATAATCTCTGGTTATTCTGTTTTATTATGTCTATCAGCTCTTTCTTCTCATCATCGCTATTGCTATCGGCTAAAACGCCCGAAAATCCCACTATTGCATTTAGCGGCGTACGGATTTCATGACTTATGTTTGCCAAGAATGCCGACTTCAGCCTGCTCGATTCTTCGGCTTTGTCTTTTGCCCGGCGCAGCTCTAGCTCTAGCTCTTTAGCCTCGGTGATAAGTGTGCGAGTGCCAATTATTATCTTTGGATTATTGTCGCTGTCTTTTTCATACACGATAGCTCTAATATTATACCAATTATATTCGCTGTCTTCGTTAATTTTCACCCTGCACTCCTCTTTCATATAGTTTGCTTTGCCATTAAGCATTCCGGTAAATATCGATTCTATTCGGGAACGATCTTCGGGGTGTAACGATTTCATTACCTCATCAAAAGTTTTTATCGAGGTGATTGCTTCATTGCCATCGCTTGGGTGTGAATATGTCTTTGAATCATCAAAAGTGAAAATTTGCTCGTCGTTATCCCATGTCCACGGCAACACTGTCGACACTTCGAGTGCCAAGCTCAACTTCATACTCCGCAGTTTCAGCTCGTTGCGCAAGGTTCTTTCTTTCTCTAGCTCTCTTTGTTTTGATTTTTTCTGACGATTTAGGAAAAACACTCGTTGGCTAAGATATAAAATGAACAATACTATGATTATTGCACCCAGTAAGAAGTAATATTTATATTTGACAAATATATTTTCGGGGCGATCATAATAAAAAACATCGTCGGGATATTCAATTTTTGATAATCCATATTTCTCTACGGTAGTATAGTTTAGATAAGCACGAGCCTTATTTACTGTCACAAATGGAATTTTACGGGCTTCTTCGCCATTTAATATCCGATGAAGTATCTCTATCGAGGCATCACTCAAATCTTTCAACGAGTTCATATAACCTCCTGCTATATAACCATCTTTGATATTCATATCCCATTGAGAGAATACGGGGACTTTGGAGTAGGTTCCTACGATTTTATACAGATTATACCACGCATAATAGTCTTCGGCTGTATTGCCTTGAGGCGACCATGTGTGAAAAATTATACCTGTATTTACATTATATTGCTGTATCTTGGTTAGCAACTGCGATGTAGTATAAGCTTTCGATGTAAGCAACTCGTAGCTAATGTGCGGAAAATATGTCGACATTGCATTTACAAAACTTTGTCGAGCAAGATAACTACCAAAGCGCATATCTGAAATGAACACTATTCTGTCCATATCGGGCATAGTTCGCTTCATCAAGTCTATCGTTTCTCGCACTTTGCTCTGTGTGTATATTCCTGTTACATTATAACGCTTTTTCAATTCGCTTTCACTCTCTTCTTTTATTTTGTCGAGAGTAAATTCTTCTTTAAATATTTCATCAAACGATGCACTTAGACGATTATGAACACAATCTATCATGGGGACATCATGCCAGCGCAAATTTAATTCGTCGCCAAACATTGCCAAACATGCAGGACCTATCATCACTATTGCTCGTGGGGCATTGATATATTTTCCCTTTATTCGGTTGTTCACCGAGTCGAGGCTTGCTTGATCTTTCACATCGAGCGACCTGAAATGCTCACTGTAAATTTCGTAATTACCTTGTTTTGTAATATAGTAGGTTATGGCATCTTCAAAGTTATCGTTCCACTGAATACTCTCAAGATGACAATTGATGATAAGTATGTAATTATTCGATTTTACAACGCTTGATTGATCAGATATCGACGCATTAGCATTAATGCTTAGGCATGCCATTATTATTGAAATGAGTAGCCCTATTATTTGTTTATTTCTAAAAGACATATTGCTATCGTTTCTTTAAGGTTTTTCTTGCCTTTGCGAGGCTAGTAAGGTCTCTTTTAGTTTACTTATGTCTATTGGCTTGGTTAGATATGCATCAAATCCACTTTGTAACACTTTATGCTCATCATTTGCAAGGGTATAGGCTGTCAACGCTATTATTGGAACTGTCCACGATAACTTGCGAATCTGCTCGGTGGCTTCATAGCCATTGACTTCAGGCATATTTAGATCCATTAAGATTATATCGGGGTTCTCACTCTTAAATTTTTCGATGGCTTCTTTTCCGTCCCATGCGTGAATTATATCGTAGCTAGGTTTCAATAGCACTTCGCATAATTTATAGTTGCTTGGATCGTCTTCGGCTACTAATACCTTTATTCTTTGGTCTTTGCTGCTTCCTCTTACTAGCGCATCTTGCTCTGCTTTGATACGCACGGGTGCTTCTAATTTTACATCTGGTATTGAAATCCAGAATTTTGACCCTTCTCCATAGCTCGACTCTACTCCTATCTCAGCTCCCAGTTTCTCGGCTATCGACGTACAGATACTCAAGCCTAGTCCATTGCCTTTGATTCTTGTGTTTAGACGCACAAAACGATCAAAAATTGTTTTCTGCTGGTCTATGGGAATACCGGGACCGGTGTCTTTTACAAAGATTTTAAAGGTATCGTCGTTATATTCATATCCTATATTTATCTTTCCTTTTACAGTGAATTTTATTGCATTGGTAATAAAGTTGGTTACAACTTGCATTAAGCGTATTTTGTCGGTTCGCACGGCGTATGAATCCTCCGGAATATCTATGCTAACCGTTACATTAGGATTGATTTTATACACTTTGATGTTATTTCTTACATCGCTCATAAATATTTTCAAATCTATATTGGCTAAGCGCAAATCTAATGTGTCCGAATCTATCTTCGACAAGTCGAGAATATCATTGATGAGTTGCAAAAGCATCTCGTTGTTATTCTCTATGATGTGTAGATATTCTTCTTTTGCCTCGGGGTCGGTGGCTGTTGCCAACACTTTTGAAAATCCTACTATTGCATTTATTGGGGTGCGTAGCTCATGGCTCATGGTTGCCAAAAATGCCGAACGCATTTTAAACGCTTCTCGCTCTTTCTGCGTGGTGCTGATATTGATTATCTCTTGACTTACGCCTGCTTCGCGGGGCTTTATATGAATATAACCTTCTAATACGCCTTCGGCTTCATTAAAATTTGCTACCTCGACATACATACTCTTATCGGGAAATAATAAATCGTTGAGATGGAGTGTTATGTTTTTCTTACTATTATTTGCTATAAATTGACCATAATTTCTTACCATATCTTTGGCTTCGTTATTAAGAAGCTCAATCCCTTCGACAAAGCTAAAACAATTTGTCTTTAGCTTTAATGTCTCTTGCAGTATCTCTCCTATTGTTACTTCTTTTGTATTTAGATTGGCTATAAACCAGTCGAGTTGGGCTAGTCTTAATACTTTAAGTCTTAGGATATCTGAGTTTATTCCAGTAGCCATGGGTTATATTTTAATTTAAATTTTTAATACGATTCTTCATCTTATATCTGATGCACTAAAATGGTAAGCAAACGGTTTTTACGTTTTATCTCTTGCAAATATAATTATTCTTTATAAAAAATACACTAAATATACAATACTAATATTGACATATAATTACATTTTTCTTATTTCCTATTCGTCTACAACAGCGGCTCGCGATAATATGCGATGACCTATGCGACAATATAAGCATTTGCGTGCCTCACAATATTCGCGCCGAAGCTGTATCAGTGCTTGCGAAACAAGAGCATTGTCGACCTTGATGCCACAAGCCTCAAATTGCCGGGTTATTGTGTTATGCTCCGGCTTTAGCGACTCTAATAATGCTATTGCTCGATCCGATAATTCATAGGAGTCGATGATTTCGCTATATGCATAATAGAGGGGCGCAACTGTATTAATGAGAATTATATCTATCGCTTGATTGCTTAGCGACTTCTGCTCGCTTGCCGTAGAATTGCCAAAGCTAAAATGTGTAGCCCAATAACCGGTAAGCTTAATATCAAAAAGCTGACGAAGTGCTTTTATGTCTTTCGTATCTACTATCTGCTTAAACATCACAAATCCATCATGCACTAGCTGCGAAAGCGTGGCTATTCGACGATGTGGAAAGCTCTGCGGACGTATTCGAAATAGCTTCCAGCTGCTACTCTCCATCGGAGTGAGCGAAAATTTATTTGCTAAGAACGAATACTCTCGACATAAATGCTGATAATACTCATCATGAAGATGCTCTTTGCTATCAAGCATTCCTGCCTGACCAAAGAATAATGCTTCTATCTGAAACAACGAATCGCTGTGCTTTTGCAACAACCGCAATGGCGTGCGACGTGCCAATCGCTCAAAGGCATCATTATTTATGCCAAATCCTAAATTTCGTGCCAACGTATTATAACACACATCTTCCCAACTCCCATTAAACGAACTCAAAAGCTCTGTGATTCGCTTCACTTTGCTCTGAAGTCGCTCGAAGGCTAACGCCTCTATCCATTCGGTAATGGCTATACTCGGAATCTCTGATATTGCTGAGGCACACGGCAACACACTATCAAAATTTACTAATTCATTATAACTCTCATTGAAATGTGGCGAACACTTCATTACACATTGTGGAATCTTCTCGCCATTAGCCCGGCACACCGGGCAATCATCGCGCTCTACGACATGCAGTATCACCGAATCGTAAGCAGCATCTTGCTGATGCCCATGCCTTGCCCAATCGCTTGCCCTTACATGAATCTCTACATTGCCTGCCCACATCTCACCATCGATCTCTACCTTTGCATTAAAAAAGTCGGGACCGGCATCTGTATTTAGCAATCCCGGATCGATAACTTTTATTCGTCGACCGTCGTTTGTAGTCAACCCACGAGAATCCCACAAGCGATGCTGCCACACATATTGCATTAGTTTTTCCATCTGGCACAGATTTTTTTGCTTTTTGTTATGTAAAGATAGTTATATGCATCAATCTCACAAATAAAAGCGCATTATTTTTATATAACATATAAACCAATCACAAACGACATTATACATTAAACATTTTTTAATATTTACTTAACCTATTGATATTAAAGTTGATAAACCTGCCAATTTAGAATTTGTTATTTCTAAACAAATATTTCACCCCAAATAATTTGCGTAATCCGAACAGACAATCTATCTTTGCACTCGCAAACAAGCAACAATGGTGCCATAGCTCAGTTGGTAGAGCAAAGGACTGAAAATCCTTGTGTCCCCGGTTCGATTCCTGGTGGCACCACAATAAACGGTTGAGAGTAACTCTCAATCGTTTTTGTTTTCTCCACCCTTAAAAAAGTGTCAGTAGAAATCGTATCTCTTTGATATATCAGTGGTAATAATCAAGGTCGTATTCTTGGTGTCGCCACAAAAAAAATACGCTGTGGGTGAGTTTCTGCTCAACCTACAGCATATCTTTTATTATGCGTTTATAGTCCTATTTCTTTGGTGCCATTTTTAGGAACGACATTATAAATGAATACACATCTACATATTCATCTATCACTTTCGAGATAGGTTTGCCTGCTCCGTGTCCTGCCTTGCTGTCAATCCTGATTATTTTAGGATTTTTGCCGGTGTTAGATGCTTGCAATTGCGCCGCATATTTAAATGAATGTGCAGGCACTACTCGGTCGTCGTGATCGGCTGTGGTAACTAGAATTGCAGGATACTTTGTTCCGTCGTTTTTAATTGTGTGAAGTGGTGAATATGCCAATAGATATTTAAACATTTCTTCGCTGTCTTCGCTTGTGCCATAGTCGCCTGCCCAGTTCCAACCTATCGTAAATTTGTGATATCTCAGCATATCCATCACGCCTACTTGCGGCACTGCCACTGCAAATAAATCGGGACGTTGATTCACTACTGCTCCCACTAGGAGTCCGCCATTGCTACCGCCGTTAATTGCAATCTTTGAAGGAATGGTATATTGTTGGCTTACAAGATATTCGGCAGCCGAAATAAAATCGTCGAATACATTCTGCTTGTTCATCTTGGTGCCTGCTTGATGCCAATCTTCGCCATATTCGCCTCCTCCTCGTAGATTTGCAACAGCATATATTCCTCCGGCTTCGATAAATGCTAATCTGAAAGGATTATATCCGGGATTGAGCGATATATTAAATCCGCCGTATCCGTATAGGAATACGGGATTTTTGCCATCTCGTTTCAATCCTTTTTTGTAAGTCAGAAACATCGTTACCGGGGTTCCGTCTTTAGAATTATATGTAACTTGTTCGGTGGTGAAATCATCGGGATTAAATGCCACTTTTGGAGAATATAGTATTTTGCTGCTGTCGCTGTTCATGTCATAAGTATACGACACACCGGGATAAGTGTAGGAAGTAAACGAATAGAACACCTCGTTGTCGTCTTTCTTGCTTGAGAAAGATGCACTACCAATCGATGGTAACGATATTTCTCTTATTTCTTTGCCACTGCGATCGAATAGATAAATATGGCTTGCGGCATTTTTATTATACGACAATATCAATTTATCGCCTGCATGCTGTGCGCCTTCAAGCACATAGTCGCGCTCGGCTACTATATCTATCATCTTACCTTTGCCCAGATTATCAAGGCTTATTGCCGAGAGTTTGCACATCGGTGCATTCTCATTTGTCAATATGTAGATTGTACTGCCTACATTCTCGATAGGCATATATTGATTTTTTATATTATCGGCAACCAGCACATATTCGTTTCCTGCCGTACGTAAATCTTTGAAATAGAGCATATTTCCACTGCCGTCGCTTTCATAGAGTGTCATGAATGTTTCATCATCGGCTACGCTGACACTATAAAAACGCTGAGGGTACTTTAAATTTTGATACTCTAGCACATCACTGCTTTGCGGAGTGCCTATTTTGTGATAATATACTTTCTGAAATTCATTCTTTGCCGAGAGTGCATTGCCGTCGGCAGGGGCATCGTAGGCACTATAATAGAAACCGTCGCCACGCCATTGTGCATCGGTGAATTTTGCCCATGTTATGTGGTCGTCTAATAATTTCCCGGTGGCAACGTCGATCACAAATATCTCGTTCCAATCGCTTCCACTTCGCGAAATCACATAAGCCATATATTTGCCATTGTTTGAGAAACTTATTCCCTGAAGTGCCACTGTGCCATCGGCAGACAGCGCATTAGGGTCAAGAAAAACCTTAGGCTCGCTGTCGAGTGTCGACTGAACATAAAGAACGCTCTGATTCTGAAGTCCTGTGTTGCAGAAAGAATAATATTTGCCGTGTTTCTTGAATGGAATACCCTTGCGCTCATAGTTATACAACTCGGTGAAACGCTTTCTTAACTGTTCGCGATAAGGTAATTTTTCCAGATAGCCTCTGCTTATTTTATTCTGCGCTTCTACCCACGCTGCGGTATTCTCGGCTGTGTCGTTCTCCAGCCAACGGTAAGCATCTACGACCTCTGTGCCAAAGTAGTTGTCTTTCACATCTTCTTTTGCAGTCTTGGGGTAATTCAATGCTGCATTGGCTGTCATTGTGGTTGCAATACCGCCCATTATCATTATTGTTTTTATGTTCATAATTATTTATTGTGTTATTTATTAAAATACTTGTCGAGCACTTCTTTTGCCGCCATAAACGAACTCTGTTTGCAATTCAATATCATCTGTTCTTTCACTTTTAGCAAATCGGCTATTCGTTGATTCTGATAGAAATTTGCCCGTAGATGCTCGTCTATCGACTCATACATCCAATATTTCTCTTGCTCTTGACGACGGGTATCAAAATAACCGTTATTCTTGACAAACTCGAAATAGCGGTCGATCATATCCCACACTTCGGGGATTCCCAGCTCGAAATAGCCCGAATAAGTAAGTACTTCGGGTGTCCAGCGACTTGGTGGTAATGGGAATAGATGCAAGGCGTTCCTAAATTGTGCCATTGCCAGCTTAGCTCGCTCAATATTATCGCCATCGGCTTTGTTGATCACAATTCCATCTGCCATCTCCATTATGCCTCGCTTGATTCCTTGCAACTCGTCGCCTGTACCGGCAAGCTGAATAAGCAGGAAGAAGTCGACCATCGAATGCACGGCGGTTTCACTCTGCCCTACACCTACGGTCTCTACAAATATATTATCATATCCGGCTGCCTCACACAGCACAATTGTTTCTCGTGTCTTGCGTGCTACGCCGCCAAGCGAGCCTGCCGATGGGCTGGGACGTATAAAGGCATTGGGGTGAACCGACAACTTCTCCATTCGGGTTTTATCGCCTAGTATACTGCCCTTTGTTCGCTCGCTGCTGGGATCGATTGCCAGCACTGCCAATTTGCCGCCATTTTTAAGCACATGAAGTCCAAAAACATCTATCGACGTACTCTTTCCTGCTCCCGGCACGCCGGTGATACCAATACGCTTTGAGTTTCCGGCAAAAGGCAGACACTTCTCTATTACTTCTTGTGCAAGTGCTTGATGCTCCGGCACTTGACTTTCGACAAGCGTAACTGCCTGACTTAATATTGTAACATTACCTTTAAGTATTTCCTCAACATATTCGTGAGCGGTAAGCATACGTTTACGCTTTTTAGGCTTCAGATAGGGATTTACCGATGGTGGCTGTGCAATACCTTTATTCACATTCAACCCGGGATATAATTCTTCATTTTCATGGTGTTCCATAATGCTTATATATCATTTAATTTCTCCCACCACTCGTAACGGCATTTGCAATTGCGAGGGAGAATTGTTAGTAATCATAATTTGGGTGTCGAGCATCTTGCCTTCTATTTGCGAGAGGTCAAGAGTTACTTCTACTTTCAGTTTCTTGCCTTTTTTCACCATTCCACTATGCGGAGCGATGATAAGAGCCTTGTCGAAAGAATCAATCTTGCGAAGTATCAACACATCTTTGCCTTTATTTTCGATATAGAAATATGCCTTATTTTTAGTAACAGCATTTCTGTCTATTCGTCCAAAATCGAGTTTTTTAGTCGATAATGCGATTTTGGGGGCATCGTCAAGCTCGGTTTCTTTAGCTTTTATATAATTATCTACAATAATTGCAATAGCCTCAATCTGCTTGCGATATTCTTTCTCGTCGCCTACACTTTGCGACACTATATCAAAAGTGTCTGAAGTCATTCCCCAATCATTTTTCTTTGCGGTGTTGTAATACACTGTAATTGTAACCAGCTCTCCGGGGGCAATCTTTTTGGGGATATTCTCTACTGCCATGTGTGCCGGAACATTCTCATAGTGCATCACAATGGTATCTTTGCTCTGATTATATCCATCGAGAAAAGCTGTGCGAGTAATCCCTTTTTCAAGTTCGCCGTAAGGCACAATAGCCGAATTTAGTTTAATATTACCAACCGACACAGGATAACGCGCCATCACCGTACTTGCCAAGCCGATAACATTACCTCTTATTTTCAACACAGTGCGACGCGGGGTGCTGTTGGTAATTACCACTACATCTTTCTCAAATTTCCCCGGTCGGCCTTTCGGATTATACGTAATTCCTATCCATGTAGTATCGCCGGAGGCAATGGGTCGCTTGTTATAGTCGCTAGCCGTGCAACCACATGTGGGGCGCACCTGCTCAATCGACACTCCGGCACTGCCTTCATTCACAAATCCAATTTTGCACGACACATTGCCATTCTCCTCATCAAATGTGCCATAATCATACGATGTCGACAGCCATTTTATCTGCGACAAAGCACCAACGGGAAATAGTAGAAGTGCTATGAGCAATATTGTAAATGAATTTTTGTTCATTATTTGCTGCTTTTTTTAGGTGTTGCGCTACCTATAATATAGAGTGTAGTACGTTTTTCCTTGCCATTAGTGCGTACTTTTATGTCTTTTTTAAATGCTCCGGGACGTCCGTTTGGATTATATGTTACCTTTATTTTACCTTTCTTTCCCGGTTCAATAGGACGTTTGGGATATTCGGGGCGTGTGCAACCACACGAGGCAACAGCTTCAATTACTATTAATGGCTTATTGCCTGTGTTTACAAATTCAAATTCACAACTCACCAGCCCGCCATCTTCTTTTATATAACCAAAGTCGTGTTCTTTAATTGGATAAGTAGCTTGAGCATAATCGTCAGCAATTGCCTGAAAGGCAAAGCAAAAAATTGCAAAAGCAATAAATAATATACGTTTCATTTCTGTTTTAATTTATATCAATATATGTTACTTACAAAAGTAGCCAATCCACGCAATAAAGCATAATCAAATAGCTAAATTTAAACTATTGCAACAAATTTATGCACCCCACAAATCCTGAGTCGATTATCTTATTATAATATTCCAAACCTTTGCCACTCTCGCGCGCAGTAGATGTTGCATAAAGTTCGATAAGCGGATATTGCTCAATGATATGCTTTTTAAGTTCCTCAAGCGATGGTGCCGATTTCATTTTAGCATATTCCGTATATGTGTAGTCGGTAAACACAGTGTTCAGCCCTATTCCACGATTATCGAGCAGATAGCCATCTTTGAGAATTGTCGGCTCGCCACCCACCACATCTTGCGGAGCCGGATAAGAAACAATCTCGGTGCGTGTGGCATTCATTGTGAGTGGCACTTTATCGGAAAAGTCGCTTATTGTCTTGTAAATTATGGCTTTAGGGCGCATATCTTTTACATTATTTTCCGACGGGGGCATCGCTACCGGAGCCTGCGACGCTAATTTGGAGCTAGAGCCACAACTTGTCATTGTCATTATTAGTAAAATAAAAAATAAATATCTCATTAGTCAATAGTATTATTTGTTCTTACAAAAATAGTGTATTTCATTGATAAGCACCACAACTAATTACAAAATGTATTACATTCCAAATAATTTTTACGAAAAAGTGTCGGTTTCGATGTGTTTTTAGTTTTAACTTTATATCTTTACATACTGATAAACGGATAAATTCTAAATAAATATAATATGGCAAAGAAATCTGCAAGTCCAAAAGAGATAAAAGAAACGCTTCAAGGCGTTATTATTGATTTCTTTAATAACGAAGAAAATGTTCCATACAATTATAAACAAGTTTCGGCTGCGATAAATGCAAATACGCCAAAAAAACGTGCCGATGTTGTTGAAATTCTCGAAGAGCTGGCTCTCGATGGCTTTCTTAACGAGGTTACTCCCGGAAAATTTAAAGCAAAACAACGTGGCTCGCTATCTGAAGGCAAATTCATTCGTCGCAGCAACGGCAAAAACAGCGTGCTTATCGATGAAGGCGATGAAGCTATATTTGTTGCCGAGCGAAATTCTCTGCATGCTCTTAACGGCGACCGTGTGAAAGTTCACATTAGCGCAAAGCGTAAAGGCTGTGAACCAGAAGCCGAAGTGATCGAAATTATCGAAAAACACGACCAAGTGTTTATCGGAACTCTGCATGTTGAGAAATATTTTGCTCATCTTGTTACCGATAGCAAATTTCTCGCTACCGATATTTTCATTCCTAAAAATAAACAAAAAGGGGGTAAGACGGGCGACAAAGCTATCGTAAAAATAATTGAATGGCCCGACGATGCAAACAGCCCTGTAGGCGAAGTTATCGACATTTTAGGCGAAACCGGCGACAACAACGCCGAAATTCATGCAATCCTTGCCGAGTTCGGACTGCCTTATAAATATCCCGAAGCTGTAGTTACGGCTGCCGAGAAAATTGACGCCGGCATCACGCCCGAAGTAATTGCCGCACGTCGCGATATGCGCAACTCGCTCACGTTCACCATCGACCCTCGAGATGCTAAAGATTTCGACGACGCCATTTCGATTGAAAAATTAGATAATGGCAACTGGCAAGTAGGTGTTCACATTGCCGATGTTACACACTATGTTACCACCGATTCAATAATCGAAAAAGAAGCCGAATCGCGCGCTACTTCAGTCTATCTGGTCGATCGCGTTGTGCCTATGCTGCCCGAACACCTAAGTAATGGAATATGCTCGCTACGCCCCGACGAAGAAAAACTTACATTCTCATGCGTCTTTGAGATGAACGACGATGCTAAAGTGATAAAATCAGACATTTGTCGTACGGTAACCATGAGTAATCGTCGCTTCACCTACGAGGAGGCTCAAGATATTATTGAAACAGGAAAAGGCGACTATGCCACCGAAATTCTTGCTCTCGACCATCTGGCAAAAGTGCTTCGCAAACGTAGATACGACGAAGGCTCGATTGAGTTCGACCGTTGCGAAGTGAGATTCGACATCGACGAGACCGGGCGACCTGTCAGTGTATTCTTCAAAGAATCGAAAGATGCTAATAAACTTGTAGAAGAGTTTATGCTCCTCGCCAATCGCACTGTTGCCGAATTTGTAGGACGTGTGGGACGCGGAAAGAAGCCGAAAGCATTCGTATATCGTGTTCACGATATGCCCGACCCCGAAAAAATGAACAACTTTGCCGAGATTGCTCGTCAATTTGGTCATAAGGTAAAAACTACCGGCAAGTCTGCCGACGTGAATAAATCCATCAATAGTCTTCTCGTCGACATTAAGGGACATGGCGAAGATAATTTACTTTCTACCCTAGCTATACGCTCAATGGCTAAGGCTGTCTACACTACTCAAAACATTGGACACTATGGGCTGGCATTCGACTATTACACTCACTTCACCTCGCCCATTCGTCGCTATCCCGATATGATGGTACATCGTCTTCTCGACAAATATATTAATGGCGGACGCAGCGTGAACGTTGAGAAACTAGAAGAAGAATGCAAGCATTCCAGCGAAATGGAACAACTCGCCGCCAGTGCCGAGCGTGCCTCTATTAAATACAAGCAAGTAGAATATCTTGGCGAAAGGCTTGGGCAGGTATATGACGGGGTGATTTCAGGTGTTACTGAATGGGGGCTGTATGTCGAACTCAATGAAAATAAGTGCGAAGGACTTGTTCCTATTCGCGACCTTGCCGACGACTATTACGAATTTGATGAGAAAAATTATTGTCTCATAGGACGACGCAAAAAAGGACGTTATCGCCTAGGTGATAATATTACAATTCAAATCGCTCGTGCCGACTTGCTCAAAAAGCAACTCGACTTTGCTCTTGTAGATGATGAACACCCTGCTAATCCGAAACTTAAAGGAGGCAGCCCGATAACAAACTCTAACCGACAAAGAAGCAAACGACTCGACAGTGAACGCTCCAAATATGAAAATGCCTCAATTAGGCCAAAAAAGAAAGATAAAAACAAAAAAGGCAAATCTCAGAAACGAAGATAATTAAAATATCGAAAAAGCACCTATCACAAAATACGATGATAGGTGCTTTTAAGTTCAAGATAGTAGCAACTTGAATATCAGAAATATCCGGTATAAACCAAACCAAAATCTCGAACAAAAATAAAATTTCGATGCTCCTCTAATTTAAGTCTTCAAACTTTTATATTAAATTCACACTTGCTATTTGAATCTTCATCTGTACCATAATCAAATTCAATAGAATTATATTGTTTATTTCCTTCATCATCTAATATATATATGTTCGTTCATATTCTCCATCTGAATTTTTTGCTACCATATATAAAGCATCTTGTGTTTTATCTGTTATCCGTTTGACAATCTCTCCTTGATAATTTATTTCCCAAACATCCATTCCGCTCGGATCAACCAGCATTAAAGGATTCCCTGCACAGTAAGCGTAAGGCGACATCGAATAATACTTCTCTGCCAGTGGGTCTGGCGTTGTGAACCTACCAAATACAGGGCTCATCATACGAGCCAAATTATCATACCACGAAATCCCTCCAAAATTCTGCCACTCCTTCCCCGAATGAAGCCGATTATCAGCAAGCGAGCCTCCCACCAAATTAACAGGCACCCCGCTAACCGCCTCCAAATTAAAAGAATGAACCTCCATGATACCGACACATTAAAGTTATAAACCATAAAAATACAAAATTCCACAACATAAACAAAACCATTTACAATTTAATATAGCTAAAATTAATATAGCTAAAATGCCTAAAGCAGATTCGCAAAAGCAAGATCTTCAAAAAAATCCGTGAAAATCAGTAAATTAAACGCATATTTTCCTAAGCAGTTAACCCTCTGAATTTCTTAAACCTGAATTTTAGCTCCATAAACTAAATAGTCATATCCTATACATTGCCACAGCGTGGAAACACCATTCATTACCGTGTGCTTTTAAGCGCACGGACAGTCCAGACCCGTGATTTGCACCCCGAAGTGGGTGCCACCTCGCCCAAAAAGCGTAGATAGATCCTAATACCAAAATATATAAAAATGGTATGTGTTTTGACTCCATAAAAATCTGCGAAATCTGCGTGCAAAAAACCTAATACCAAAATATTAAAAAATGGTATGTGTTTTGACTTACCTTCTTGCTTTTTTCATGATTATTATTGCGTTGTTTCCTTTTTAATTTCTATTTTTGTAATAATCTATTTTTTAATTATTTATCATGAATTTCACTAAACATATTATTATACTTCTTATCATTGCTCTTGTCTCTCCGACTATTGCATGGGCTAAAAAGACCGACGAGGTAAACGACTCTTCTGCGATTACCGATTCCATTACTATTTCTCTTCTGAAAAAAGAGCTTGAAGAGACTAATTTGGCGCAAGCTAATCTCCGTATGGAAATGGAAAATATGCGTCTTAATCTACTAGCCGCCGACTCTATTAAATCGGCAAAGCAACGTATTCGTATCGACTCACTTCGCAAACAGACTAAAGGGATTCCTGTGGTAGTCGAAGGCGACACGCTTTTCTATCTATTTACTAAGCGTGGAGGATACTCAACAGTACAACGTGCCGAGATAACGGCGACAGCTATTGAAAATCTAGGCAAACGACTCTCGCTTAACCCCGATTCGGTAATCGTATACCCTAGCGAGCTTGTTACGGATATTATGTATCGTAACAAAGTGCTTTTCACTCTCACCGACCAAGACGCTATGTGGAGCGGTACTACTCGCGACTCGCTTGCTACAAATATCCAAAATATTGTGAGAGACAAGCTCACAGTTATGCAGAAAGAACACAGCCTTTGGCAAATCGTAAAACGTGCGTTCTATTTAATCCTTGTTATTGTAGCTCTTATTGCTTTATTTAAAGGGCTGAATTGGCTGTTTGTGAAATTAAGACGATATATAAAATCACTGAAAGACACTAAGTTGCGACCGATTAAAGTGCAAAATTATGAGTTGCTTAATACCGATAGGCAAGTGTATCTTTTAATCTTTGGTGCTAAGATTTTGAGACTTCTGATTATGCTCGTTTTGTTGCTACTGGCTATTCCTCTCGTTTTTGCAATTTTCCCTCAGACCGAGAAACTTGCCACTTCAATATTCCTTTACATCTGGACTCCGGTAAAAAATATTATTATGGGGATTATAAAATATATCCCTAACCTGTTCACGATTATCGTTATATGGCTCGCTGTTAAATATGTCGTGAAACTTTTCCATTATCTTGCCGGCGAGATAGAAAATAAGCGTCTTTCTCTTTCGGGTTTCTACCCCGACTGGGCGATGCCTACATTTAATATTGTCCGCTTCTTGCTTTATGCCTTTATGATTGCCATGATTTACCCTTACCTGCCCGGCTCCGATTCCGGAATATTTCAGGGTATTTCGGTATTTGTGGGCTTAATTGTGTCGCTAGGGTCAAGCACTGTAATTGGAAACATAATTGCCGGTATGGTGATTACATATATGCGTCCTTTCAAAATCGGCGACAGAATAAAACTAAACGAAACCACAGGCGATATTATCGAAAAGACTCCTTTCGTTACTCGCATAAAAACTCCCAAAAACGAAATTGTTACAGTGCCTAATTCGTTTATTATGTCGTCGCACACAGTGAATTATTCCACTTCGGCTCGCGAATATGGACTTATTATTCACTCCGAAGTTACAATTGGATACGATGCTCCATGGCGCAAAGTACACCAACTTCTCATTGACGCCGCACTGATGACGCCGGGAATATCTGCCGAGCCAGAGCCTTTTGTCCTCGAAACTTCATTAAGCGACTGGTATCCGGTGTATCAAGTCAATGCGTTCATCAAAGATGCTCAGCAAATGGCTAAAATATACTCCGATTTGCATCAAAACATTCAAGACTGTTTCAATAAAGCAGGTGTCGAAATTATGTCGCCTCATTACGTTGCTACTCGCGACGGAAACGAAACGACAATACCTCGCAACGACGGCAAAGAACAATAATTATCAACTATTTTAGTCCTTAGCCCGACTTATTTAGCTAAATTTGCATTTAGTTTTGATTGACATGGCACATACTGAAGATAAAATATTGCAATTAGATGTTAATGAAGTATTGCGGAGCAAGATGCCTCGCTATTATCGCTATATCCCTAAATTTCTAATTAGCAAGCTAAGAAAGATTATTTGCCAAGATGGGCTGAATGATTTATTATCACGTTTTGGGAATTTAAAAGGTGCCGACTTCTCCGACGCGTTAATAAACGACCTCGATATTAAGCTTAATATCGAAGGAATAGAAAATATTCCACAAGGTAATAAACTTATTTTCGTCTCTAATCACCCACTGGGCGCTCTCGACGGAATTGCTCTAATTTCTTTTTTAGGAAAAAGGTATCCCGATAAGTTTAAATTTTTAGTGAACGACATTCTTCTCGCAATTCCCACTTATGCCGATATTTTCTTGCCGATAAACAAGCACGGAAAGCAGTCGAGAGAGGCAGCTCTTGAAATTGAAAGTGCATTCTCGGGCGACTTCGCAATTGCGACATTTCCTGCCGGACTTTGCTCGCGCGACATTGGAAAAGGTGAAATTAAAGATTTGAAATGGAACAAAAATTTCATTGCAAAGAGTAAAGAATTTCAGCGCGACGTAGTTCCAATATACTTTAAAGGACAAAATTCATCATTTTTCTACCGTTTAGCGAAAATACGCAAGCAGATAGGCTTGAAAATTAATATAGAAATGATATATTTGCCAAGCGAAATTTTCAAAGGGCGGGAAAAGGAATACACTATCCGCATTGGAAATCCAATATCATGGAAAAATTTTGATAATTCGCACACGCTTGATAAGTGGGCTTCGATTGTGAAAGACAGCGTGTATAGACTTGATTATTAAATACATAAATAATATAGAATTGCAATAATGGAAGAAATCATTGCAAGAGTATCGACTCAGCTAATTGAAAAGGAGCTATCTAAAGAGTACTTTTTAAGACATACCAATAAAGGAAACAATGAAATTTATGTAGTTGATTCTAAAGTAGCACCGAATACAATGAAAGAAGTCGGACGGCTTCGTGAAATTGCTTTCCGTGCCGCAGGTGGCGGAACCGGTAAGAATTGCGACATCGACGACTTTGACATTATGACTCCGCCGTGCAAGCAACTTATCGTATGGAATCCTGTTGATAAAGAAATAACAGGAGGCTACCGATATATACTAGGTGAAGATATTTTAATCGAAAATAATGTGCCGAGAATCGCAACATCACACATGTTTCACTTCTCTGATCGATTTATAAACGAATTACTACCCGTTACAATTGAGCTGGGGCGTTCGTTTGTTACTCTCGAATATCAATCATCGAAAGCCGGAGCTAAAGCTATTTATGCTCTCGACAATCTTTGGGACGGACTTGGAGCGCTTTCTATCGTCTATCCTCAAATTAAATACTTCTTCGGAAAAGTTACCATGTATCCTAACTACTCTCACGAGTGCCGAAATATGCTTTTATACTTCTTAAATCTTTATTTCCACGACCCCGAGATGCTCGTTTCTCCTATCAAGCCTCTGCAGGCTGACATTGATGTCGAAGCTCTGAAGAAGATTTTTACAGGAAATGATTTTAAAGAAGATTATAAAACGCTGAACTCTCATATTCGCAACTTGGGTTACAACATTCCTCCTCTGGTAAACGCATATATGAGCCTTTCGCCTACAATGAAACTATTTGGCACTGCTATTAACACCGAATTTGGAAATGTTGAAGAGAGCGGTATTTTCTTATCTATCGACGAAATTAGCG
This sequence comes from Muribaculaceae bacterium, assembly GCA_028689665.1. GTDB lineage: Bacteria > Bacteroidota > Bacteroidia > Bacteroidales > Muribaculaceae > JAQVCR01. The sequence continues at coordinate 6,759 of JAQVCR010000020.1, read as the reverse complement.
ACGACAAAAAAAGCCGGCATATCGAATCGTACGAAAAAGAGATTAATGGATAGTGATTTAACACTATAACTTAACTTGTGTATGAAAAAAAACTTTATCGTATGGGCATTTCTAATTATTACAAATTCCTTTTCTCTAGCTCAGCAGCCTATCGACTACGAGGTTAGCACGACTTTCAACACAAGCTCTAATGGCAGCTTTGCTCCTTATTATATAGCATCGAATGTGCATGGAGTGATTACTCAGTCGCGCTCGGCTATCGCTAGGGCGGCGGCAAACTCTCGCCTCGACCTTTCTCGCCGTTTTAGCTACGGTTACGGTATCGACATTATTGGGTCATCTACCACATCGACGGCTTACCAATTCTTCAACATTGAAAAAGCAACTATTTCCGAACGTAAATTAAAACCGGCGTCGGCTTGGATACAGCAACTTTATGGCGAAATAAAATACCGCTCTATCTTCCTTACCGTCGGTGCTAAAGAGTATTCATCGCCTCTTTTCAACTCTCGGCTTGGCAGCGACGACTTTATTCAATCGGGAAATGCTCAGCCTATTCCCGAAGTAAGACTTGGCTTTGTCGACTTCCAAAATATACCTTTCACAAATGGCTGGGTACAGATTCAAGGAGAATATTCTATCGGAAAACAATTCGACTCGAGCTGGCTCGAGGAGCATTATAATTACCTTAACAGCCACATTACTACCGACATTTTTCACAGCTACAAACGATTATATTTTCGCACTAAGCCTTCATTACCATTCTCTTTAACCATCGGTATGCAATCGGCTGTACAGCTGGGCGGAACTACTCGAAAATACACTAATGGAATAATGAGTGAAGAGCATACCGAAAAAATCACGTTTAAAAGTTTCTTGCACACGATAATACCCGGTAGTGGAAACTCATCGGGAAACGACGTATATTACGATGGCAACAACCTCGGTTCGTGGGATATTGTCGGTCGATATCGCCTAAACAATGGCGATGAAATTAAAGGATATTTCCAATTCCCTTTCGAAGACGGCTCCGGAATTGGCAAAATGAACGGTTTCGACGGCATATACGGAATAGAATATCACAAAAATGGAACGGGATACATCAACGGAGCTGTAATCGAATATATCGACTTCCGAAACCAGAGCGGACCTATGCACTGGGCACCTGCCGACCACAACCTCACAGGAACGCTCCCTAATCAAGCAACAGGTGCCGACGACTACTACAACAATTTCCAATACAATGGCTACCAATACTACGGTATGGCTATTGGAACACCATTTATTAAGTCGCCTATATACAACCAAGATGGATACATGCTATTCACCGACAACCGCATTCAGGGTTTTCACGCTGGCATTACAGGAAACATTATTCCTCAATTGCAATATCGAGCACTTGTATCTTACCGACGCTCCTTAGGTACTCCTTTTATCCCAAACATTGAGATACTCACCGACACATCTTTTATGCTCGAAGCTGTTTACGATTGCGATTTTGCTAAAGGAATACAAGCCAAGTGCCAAGTGGCTTTCGATCGTGGCTCGCTATATGGAAACAACTTTGGCGCACTGCTTTCGGTATCATATCGTGGTAAATTTAATTTCTAGAATGATGATGAAAAAAATTGCTATACTCTTATTCCTTGCCTTTTCGGGATTTGCTTGCACTCGCAACAATGGCGATATAGGATACCTGTTCGGAACATGGAAACTTACCGAAATTAAGATTGACGGCGACATCGACCAATCATATAACGGCAACATCTTCTTTGCCTTTCAAAATAATGCTGTCGCTATAAACCAACAAAATGCCCCACACGACGACTATTGGGCTTACGGCGTCTACTCACACGACGGCGACGCTATGAGCTTCACATACAATTCCATCTATACTACACCCTCAATCCTCCAATTCACAGCAGGTGGCACAACAAACTGCACAATAGAAACACTAACAAACACCACCCTCACACTTACCCAAGCCACCCAAACCAAAACAATAACCTACACCCTAAAAAAACAAATCTAACCCCCACAACTCTTGTTGCGAGATTTATAGTGTGTCATGGCTATGGCTGATAGCAAAGCACAAAGGTTATTGGGGGGCTTTCCAGTCGTTGTTGGCTTTTATTAGGGCTATTAAGTGTGTTATTGCTTCTTCTTGCGGTATGTTCATTTCTATGCACTGTTTGCCTTTGTATAGGCTCACTTTGTGCGGTGCGGCTCCTACATAGCCATAGTCGGCATCTGCCATTTCGCCGGGGCCGTTAACTATACAGCCCATTATTCCTATTTTCAGGTGTGTGAGGTGCGATGTGGCTTCTTTCACTCTTTTCACGGTTGCTTGCAAGTCGAATAGCGTACGTCCGCAGCTTGGACACGAAATATATTCGGTCTTTGTGGTGCGCAGGCGTGCCGCTTGAAGTATTCCGTATTGAAATCTCACTATGTCGGCACTGTGAGCATATTGTGGCGCTGTGAGCCATATACCGTCGCGGTATCCATTCATAAGCACTGTTCCCATATCTGCTCCGGCTTTCACTTGAAGGCTTTCGCTGTCGGTATCATTGTAAGTGCCGGCTATCACAACAGGATTATGCAAGTCGAGCGACTGCATAGTGTTGATAAATGCTTGTATCGACCCCGAAATGTTGATGTGTGAGCTATATAGAGCTATTACTATATTCTCGTTACTGTTCAACAATGCAAAGTCGAACGACGAATTTGCATCAACTTTCAGCCACTTTAATGTAGATTTAGTGGCTTTCAGTGCTTCAATATCAGCCACTTCGGCTATTGGCGAAATGTTATTGCCACTGTTATAGTGTGATAATGGCACAATGAATCGTGCATTAAAAGATGGTATTTTTCCATCGCCACAATATATATAATCGGGCTTTAACTTGAGAGTTTCTACTCCGACAAAGTAATTTGATACTACAATTGGCAGATTATTGCCACCTATTATATCAATGCTCGACGAATGGCGACGCATTGGCTCGATATAATTATTTTTAGAGCATTCATTACCGTTAATTGCCGGGTGATCTGCTCGCGATGTGATATAATCCACTAGTTTGCGAGCTACAGGAAGCTCCAGCTCGGGTTCTTCGCTTAGCGACACACGGATAGTATCGCCTATACCTTCGCTCAGCAGTGTTCCTATACCCACAGCCGACTTAATTCTGCCGTCTTCGCCGTCGCCTGCCTCAGTAACACCGAGATGCAAAGGGAAGTGCATCTCTTCGGCATCCATGGCGACAATAAGCCGACGCACAGTCTCTACCATCACCACTGTATTAGATGCCTTGATAGAAATCACGACATCGAGAAATTTCTCGGCAACGAATACCCGTAGAAATTCCATTGCCGACTCCACCATCCCTGCCGGAGTGTCGCCATAACGGCTCATAATACGGTCGGACAGCGAGCCATGGTTCACGCCAATTCGCACAGCAGTGTGATTTTCTCGGCACACAGCTATAAATGGAATTAACGCTTCGTTGATTTTTAATATCTCTTGTGAATATTCCTCATCGGTATATTCTAGCTTTTTAAAAGTGCGTGCCGCATCGACAAAGTTTCCCGGATTTATTCGCACCTTATCGGTAACCTTTGCGGCGGCAAAGGCGGCTCGTGGATTGAAATGAATATCGGCGACAAGCGGAGTAGCATAGCCATCGGCACGCAACTTTGTGCGTATCACCCCAATGTTATCGGCTTCTTTCACCCCTTGCGCCGTGAGTCTTACATAGTCGGCTCCGGCATCGGCTATTCTCTCGGCTTGCACCACACTTGCTTCTATATCGTTTGTCGAAGTAGAAGTCATAGATTGCACACGAATAGGGTTATCGCCTCCGAGAGGTGTCCCGGCCACATTTACTGCCCACGTCTTGCGACGTGAATAATTAAAATCTTTATTCATTTCTCTCTATTCCACTAATTGTGGATATTAATTTGTCTTAAACTTATATTTTACTTGCGCCAGCTCCTCATTAGCTTTTACAATTTTCTTTGCAAGTCCTTTCTTGTATTCTTCCAGACGCGCTGCCATTGCCTCATCGCCAAGCGACATTATCTGAACAGCAAGTATAGCGGCATTGAGTGCGCCATTAATACCAACTGTCGCTACGGGGATTCCAGGAGGCATCTGCACAATTGCCAGAAGTGCATCTATTCCACCTATTGTAGAATTGATTGGAACGCCTATTACTGGCAGCGGAGTCATCGCGGCTATCACTCCGGGCAGATGTGCAGCCATTCCGGCAGCGGCAATTATCACCTTTATTCCTCTGCCCTTTGCATTATGTGCAAAGCTTTCTACCTCGGTGGGGGTGCGATGAGCCGACAATGCGTTAATTTCAAATGCTATCTCAAACTCATCAAGCAGCTTTGCCGCCTTTTCCATTATTGGCAAGTCGGAGGTGCTACCCATGATAATACTCACAACTGGTTTCATAATACTTATATTTATTATTCTGTAATTTCTAATTTATTAATGCACTTGCTAGATACACACACAAAAAGCCACACGCAAAGCCTGACATTACTTGCCAGAATGTGTGTCGCTCGAGCTGCATACGCGATGTACCTAGAACCCCGGCAAACACTATCGCTACGCAAAAGAGCCAGAGAATCTCAAATGCTCCAAGACCATCAATGTGGATTCGCGACAACAATGCCACCACTCCGCCTATTCCTGCCATGTGCGCACTTATCTTCCACACAAAGTTTATTGCAAAAGACACTATTGCAGCAGCTCCTCCACCCCACATAAATGCAGTGAGCCACAAGGGAGCATGCACATGAATGAGATAGAACGATGCACCCATATAGCACATAATGATAAAGATATAGGGCAACCAACGTTCTTTGCGGTTAACCAGCCGTTTATCTTTCACCACGCCAATAGAGTGTAGCACAGCAATGAAAATCATCGGCACCACACAAGTGATACCAAACACCACCAATAGCACGGCGAGCCGTGTACCCACAGGGAGATAACACAAAATCGATACCCACAGAGCTAAGAAAACACCATAAGTAGGCATTAACAAAGGACTGAATATCGTCGAAAAAAAGCGAGCAGCATGTTGCATTTTATTATCGCTAAAATATATATATATCGTTTATTTATAATCCTCTACAAAATTATAACTCCTTTCGCAACCTTGCAACTGGAATAGCGAGTTTTTCTCGATATTTTGCTACCGTGCGACGAGCTATTTCATATCCATTCTTGCATAGTATCTCACACAATTGCTTATCTGAATATGGTCGTTTCTTGTTTTCCTCTTCTATTACCTTTTTAAGTATCGATTGGATCTCGCGCGACGACACTTCTTCGCCCGATTCGTGCTGGAGCCCTTCGTTAAAGAAAAACTTTAATGGGAATATCCCCCACTGCGTAATCACATATTTATTTGTCGTGGCTCGCGAAATTACCGACAAGTCGTGATTGGTTATCTCGGCTATATCCTTTAGCACCATCGGCTTTAACCGAGCCTCATCGCCACTCAAGAAAAATTCGCGCTGGCGATTCACTATTGCTCGCATTGTGCCAAAAAGTGTCTCTTGACGTTGTCGAAGAATTTTTATAAATCCCGATGCCGATTCATATTTTTGCTTTACAAAGGTGGATGCCTCCTCTTCCTTGCGGCTGAGCTTCTTGGCATTGGTCATCGTGTCATACATTATTGCAAAGTTCTCCTCGATCTGCAATTCGGGTATATTATTTAGCAACGTGAGCTGCAGACTTTCGCCATCTATCTCTACACTGAAATCGGGGATTATCTGTTGCGAATGCGAGTCGCTCGTCGATCCTATTATTGTACTGCCCGGCTTTGGATTTAGAGTACGAATCTCTTTTAATATATCCTTTAATCTATCTTCGCTAACGCCCAGTGCCGAAACTATCTTTTCATAATGTTTCTTTGAAAACTCATCGAAATACTCATCAATTACACGATAAGCTAGCATCGATATTTCATTTGCACCTTTGCGTTCGAGTTGCAACAACAAGCAATCGCGCAAATCGAGTGCGCCAACTCCTGCCGGCTCTAGATCCCTAACTATCTGAAGCACTTCTTCTACCTCGCAATTAGTTACATCTAGACCTGTCTGAAAAACTATATCATCGGCAATAGCACCTACTCCTCGTTGTAGATAGCCATTATCATCAATATTACCTATTATATAAGTCGCTATATCGTGTTCGCGCTCGCTTAGCTCTCGCTCAGCCAACTGTTCTTCTAGATAATCAATAATCGAGCCTTCTGCCACTATTACCGACTCAGGCGTGTCGTCGTCGGCACTTGCATTAGATACATTTAAACGATAATAAGGAATATCCTCCTCATCTTTATAGTCGGCACGCTGAATATCTTCAGCACTCTCGGTGAAAGCATCGCCATGCTCATCGTTATTTGTAGTCGACTCTGCAACACCCGTATCGGCGACATCTATAGCCGGATTCTCATCTATTTCGTGCCTCACTTCCTCTTCTATTTCCACACGATTCATCTCTAGCAAATGTACAAATTGCACCTGCAATGGCGATAATCGCTGTTGAAGTTTCTGCTGCGTCGATAAAGATAATTTCTCCTGCATATATACTCAATATTTAGTGCAAAGATAGTGCAAATGAGTGGAGAACACAAAACAAGTTTACTTGTTTTTGTTTTCCCGAGTGTAGCCTGTCTTATCTAAAGATAGTGCAAATGAGTGGAGAACACAAAACAAGTTTACTTGTTTTTG
>JAQVCR010000044.1 GCA_028689665.1 Muribaculaceae bacterium | reverse complement strand
TATTAAGATAGCTGGCGAAGACAGCTCTGGCGAAAGATGCACTGTAAGCGAAGAGGAGCAACGTCAATTTACTGCATATATGCAAGAGATAAAGGATGCCGGCGTGAGAATAAATATTGTGAACAAAGCTGCCGACTGGTATAGCTGTGAGATAGATATTTACTATGATCCGATGAGAGAGAGTTCTCATTTAGAGGCATTATGTAAAACCGCTATCAAGAAGTACATTGAGAATTTACCCTTTGATGGGGAGTATACAAATATGTCGCTGATAGATGCATTGCAAGAAATAAGCGGTGTTGATATTGCCGAGTTGAAAAGAGCCGAAAGCGGAGAATCAGGCACAACAGCCAGAGTAGGAATAAACGCACGCTGCATTCCTGTCGCCGGTTACTTTGCCGTGGATAAGATTACTATAAATATGATAGCACATGGATGAAAACAGCTGGAGAATAGACTATGGCCGATTGGGGACAATGTTGTTGCCAAAAATGCTAAGGAAAGGTGTGATGGGCAAATGGGTGCGCCTGATGATGAGCGGAGTGGCGAAGTTGCATGTAAGGCAAATAAGCTATCGCGATGATGTTCAATATAGGTTGCGAGTGAGTGGCCAAGTGTGCAGATTACGATGGTTGCTTAATGATAAGCATGATGCAACATATCGTCGAATCGAGATAAAAGATGTAGAATTGAAGCCGACGCTAACAATATTATGGAAGAGGAATAAGTGTAGCGGATTAGTGGTAGGTAAACGAAATAGCGGAGTGGCCATATCAAGAAGAGGATATGAAGGAATAAAGCAGCCCGACTTTGAAGTGTTGTTGCCCAGTGGGATAGATAAAGGGCAAATAACGGCTCAGCTTAACAGATATAAACTAGCAGGTAAAAGGTATATACTAACAGAAATGATAATATGAAAACAAAAGGAAATTATCTCAATCAACAACAGCAGAATTTTCCGCTTGATGCGGAAGGGCTATATTCAATTCAGCAAAATATAGCCGCAGTGGAACTGCTAGGTCGCATAGCCGGCGATAAAGCAATAATATCGGGTTGTAAATTGACAGAAAACTCTACTTATAGAGAAGCTGGTTGGTGCTGGTTGAAGACTACAGCAAATCCTGATGGTGAATTGTTGCCTTGGATAGGTGGTGCGGTGGCTGACGGATTCTTTATAAAGAGTGAAGCGGTGGAAGTGCAAGCCGAAGGATATAATTATCCTCAAGCCTACACTGAGCGAGTGCTAGCTCCCGGCACAAGTCCTACCGGAGAACAATATCAATGGGCAGACTTTCATGAAACCGAAAGCACGGAAGAATTACGCAGAGTTATAGATGCTCAAGCAATGGCGATAGCTCAGATAAAAGCCGTGCCAGCCGGGGTGATTGAGATGTGGGCAGGTGGTTCTGCCCCTGAAGGGTATCTACTATGTAACGGGCAATCGGTTAAGCAATCTGATTATCCGGCTCTTTGGGCTGCAATAGGTAACAGTTATGCTACAGCTCCACTGTGGAATGGAGTGAATAACACGTCGCCAGGAACCGGATATTTTAATCTGCCCGACTTGCGAGGTCGGTTTGTTGTGGGTGTTAATCAACTAGAGAGTGATTATAAAATTAATGGCAAGGGAGGCGGAGCCAAAATGGTGGCATTGACAATGGAACAGATGCCCAAGCATAGCCACAGCCTTAAATTTCAGGAGATGGTCTGGGGTGATAATGCTACCACTATACCATTTCCAAAGCAAGGCGGAGCATCGGGTTACACCGCACAAACAGAGGAAGCCGGAGGCGGGCAATCGCATGAGAACCGCCCCCCATACTATGCGCTTGCATATATCATAAAAGCGAAATGATGACAGTGTTAATATTTTTTATAATAATAGAGATAATAGGAATGGCAATAATAGCAAAAGCAATATTAAAGGGTTGGTTCTCGGCAGGGAAGTACCCGACAGGTGCTCAATTTGGCAGTCTGATAGACTCGCTGAGACATAAGAGCGAAACAATCGAGATAAATGAAGTGAAGAACTTAGCGGATACTCTCAATGAGAAGTGTGGCAAGACGTGGGGTGAAAAAGTAGCAGCAGTGTGTAATAAGATGCAAAGTAAATGGGAAGCTAGCGAAACAGAAGAGTTTACTATTGGAGCAGGTATGCGAGCTCGAATAAGGATCTTAATGGGGATAAACGGAGCTTTAGATATTCACACTGTAGAACTAAGCTATGAAGAGATTGTGATGCTTCGTAATGCAGGTTGGACTGTAATAGATGTAGAAGGGAAAGGTGCAGATGGGACAGTGAGAGTGATATATAGCATAAGCGCAGGCATTGTAGACAATACGTTGATATTGTCGCCTACAATTGAGGATGCCGGCAATATGCTGATAAAGCTGAGTGTGGAATTGAGTAATCCAATAGAATTAGCAAAGCCATGAGAAGGATAAATTATGAGAGCGACTTTGTTGCTCGAGTTACGTTGCCGGCAGGCTATGGCGGAGGTGATGTAATGTTGGAGTTTTCAACTGCCGGTGGAGCCGGGCGATATGTTGCTTCAAGGCTTGACGGAGTGTGTGAAAATTGCGTTGATGCCGGTGGTGATGTTATTGCCGTAGTGTTTCGCAATCACTTTTTGCAACCGGGACTGCTGAAGATGAAGGTCATTACATGGCGAATGAGCGAGTATGCCCCTGAGGGGTTGCGAGAGGTGCTACCGAGTGTGGAAGATATAGAGCTTGTGAATGGTGCAAGTGATGACAGTAGCGATATTGATGTTGATGTATTGCTTAGCTATGCGATACAGGATTTATATGGCATTGTGAGGGCTAAGGGATATAATGGTAGTGAAGAGGCTTTTTATAAGGCTTGGATTGATGTGCTTGCCGGTGGTGGAACCAGTGGCGGTGGATTGACTGAGGTGAAGGTGAGCGATGTTAAGAGTGATGATAATGAATCGGTTAATCTTGGTGATATTCTTCGAAGTATTGTTCTGGAATTTGCCGGGAAAGCTGATGTTGGGCATACGCATAGCGGATATGTTGATGTTGAAGCCGGAAAGGGGTTGTCGAGTTGTGATTACACGAAAGAAGAAAAAAAGGTTGTAGAATCAATTGGTGAAAATATAGATTTACTTCAAGAGCAAATAATTGCAGTTGACAATAAAGTAGATTTGATAGACTCTTCATTGATTATTCAACTAGATGGAAAAGAGCGTCGAGTGGGCTTTTTAAATGTTGGCGTTAATGCGTATGAAATATTTGAAAAATCACTTTTTTTAGATTCTGCTTTATTGGTAAATAACGTGGGGCAAACTGCTGACTATATTATTGACAGCAACCCGCTTGGAAGAGATTGGTTGTTAAAGGTAGAGCAATTTGTGGTTAATGCTTCGGGTGTCTTTTTAACGAATTGGGTTGTTAACAAAATATATGTTGATGATGCTGATAATACCGTGATGCAACTTATATGTGAAAGAGAATGTAATGAAACCCCTACTAAAGTATGGTTTACAATAAGATATGTTAAAGGGATAATTAGTTATGATGATATTAATGTTAAGTTGACTGACGGTATAACACTATTGGGAGAGAACTTAACAGCCGCTTTTCCGGAGCTTAAATTTGATAAAAAGATAGCGGTTGTTTGGTCGCAAGATGATGCTATGCTTGATATTTATAATAAATTCTTTAAATATGCAAATGGACGCTGGGTCGATTATGCTCGAAATTATCATGAGTTTAATGGTACTAAATCAGATCGAGGTGAGCAGGCGAACCGTAAATTAACTTATAGCGATGGTTGCGGTAATTTTAGAGAATATACATTTGACAGCGCATTTGTGTCATATAATGCATCGGGAAGTGATGGCATACACTATGAAGATAGATATGCTTATGAATACATCTCTTGGCGTGAATTGCAAAAGTTTTTTGATTTTAATAATAGTATTACTAATCATGGTGGCGGCAACCAATCAAGTGGGCATGAATATGACTCTATTGTAAATAATGGAATATGTATTGCCGATAAGGTAGGATTCACGCCATATATACAAGCGTCGCCCGGAGGCACAGACCTTGCTGCCTATGATGCCGTTGCAGATAAGATTGAGGATATATATTATCAGAGGACTAAGGATGCGCCGTTGCATTCGCTTGACGGACTTGATAGAAATACATTTATAAAGTCGAAACGAGGGATTTTTGGCAGATTATTTACTGATAATTTACCTGATATGACTGCGGCGGGGCTAAAGGGCTATGTTGATGAATGTATGGCGAGAACAGACCATCCGTTACTTTATATTGCAAGTCATGGTTGCTATTCGCCCGGAGATGGAAAGGATGCTAATTTTCAGTGGGAAGCTGCAAGAGATATGTATGATTATATATATGATAATTGTAACGATAGTGCATGGTGTGTTGGCGTAACCGAACTTTTTGATTATTTATTTACAAAAATATATAGCACTATCAATATTGTTAAGCAAGGGGCTGATGTTATTTTGAAAATAAAGAAAGCGAGTTTGCCAAATATGTTTCAACGAGATTTTAGCGTGTTGGTAACAGGGGGTGGGTCTATTTCATTATTACCCGAATATGAGATTAGTGGACTGGATGTAATTAAAGATTCTATGGCGTTGCGAAATGGTGGGTTATTAATTAATATCAATTATAATAAAGATTTATTGCGCTTGGCAGAGAAGTATGTTGCAATGTATGAAAATAACATGACTAATGACGCAAAAGAGGATGCAATGTATTTTATCGAAAAATTGAACAACAACCTTGCATTGCCATTTTTAGCACGTATTAATGCCGGTGATGTTGCTCCTATACTTAATAGTGTGACAATAAACAATGGTGGTGGAACTACTTATGAACAGCAAGTGAGCGTTGTTGCTAACGTTACAGGTGACTATACGCATTATAAGATAAGTGAGTCGGCTGATTTTGCAGGGAGTGAATGGGTCGCAGGAACATCTCCAATTAGTTTTAATATCTTATCAGAAGGATATGGAGAAAAGAACGTATATGTTAAGGTTAAAAATAGCTTTGGGGAAAGTAGCGTTAAGAGTGATAGTATTGCTTATGTTGAAAGACCTGCTGTTACGCACACAATAACAGCAAGTAGTATTAATAGCGACTATGGAAGCGTAGCGCCAGCTTCTCAAGTGGTTGCTAATGGAGCTAATGCCGAAATATCCGCAATTGCTAATGAAGGATATGTGATTGAGAGTTGGACCGGTGCAGACAGCTTTATTGGTGTAGAGACTTCTTCAGGTAGCGCATTTGTAAATAATGTAACTATGGATAGAACAATTTCTTGCAAATTTAAGGTAAAAGAGGTTGCCCCCTCTTCTGGTACAAAGATTATAATATTTTGTAAGCATACTGGCACAGCATATGGGGATCTTGATAATGGGGAAAGGTTTAATTGGATATACTCAGGGGCACCGCTACTTACTACCGCGGACAAACAAATATTTGATACAAATAACAACATTGTAGGAGTGCGCAACTACAGCGAAAACGCATTAATGGTTAGTAGTGCTGTTAGTGCTAATCCGACTTTGACAGAAAACAAAGGGGAATATCCTGATGTGTATTTATCGCTATTAAGTGGTTATTATGGCAAAGAAGTTTATCCGCTTGGAGCTGAGTTCTTATTGAAGGAAGTTGCGGAAGGCAAATACAAGGCTAAGATATTAATTTCAATATCTGAAGCATTTGCTGCAGATGCAAATTGCGCTGTATATTGTATTAATGGAGTGGAATCGCGACCGTCTGAATCAATGAATATGGTTAATAATTCAACAGAATGGCTATGTTTTAACGATATTAACGTTACTACAGATGGTATATTTAAAATGACGATATCGTCTACTGTGGCATGGAAAAGAGTTGGATTTAATGCTATTATTATCGAAAAAATAGGATAGATTTTAGAGAGGGATTAAAAATTGCCCTCAGCAAATTAGTTGTAATACCCCTCACTACTAATCAGGATGCGACATCCCAGCACGCTAAGGGCAATAATGCCTTTTGCTGCTGAGGTGTCGCATTGTGATAATTTAATGAGTGAGTGGTAATGCAAAGGTAGTAATAATTTTTAAAACGAAATAGAAACAAACGAAAATGAGAGATTTTAACAGTGCTCCGCTGCCATTTATGGGGCAGAAGCGGAGATTTGCAAGGGCGTTTAAACGCTCAATCAATGAGATTGAAAATGTGAAGGTGATTGTGGATTTGTTTGGCGGTAGCGGTTTGCTCAGCCATATAAGTAAATTTTGCCTACCTGATGTGCGGGTGGTATATAATGATTATGACGGTTTTAGAGAGAGGCTGGCGAATGTTGATCGCACCAATGAGATGCTGCGTGGATTGCGGGAGATTGTTTCTGGTGTGCAGGGTGATAAACGTGTGCCTGATGATTTGAAAGATAAGATTTTGAGTTTTATTTCTGAATATGAGAAAAGCGGGTTTGTTGATTATATCACGCTTGGGAGCTCGCTGTTGTTTAGTGGCAAGCGTGCTACCTGCTATGATGAGTTGGCAAAACATACGATGTATAATTGCGTCAAGATGAACGATTATGATGTTGAGGGTTATCTTGATGGTGTGGAGATTGTTAGCGAGGATTATAAGGTGCTGTATGAGCGGTTTAAGGATGTGAAGGGGGTTGTGTTTTTGGTTGACCCGCCATATCTTAGCACTGACGTTGGGCAATATAAATGCTACTGGAAGTTGGGTGATTATCTTGATGTACTCAAGGTGCTTGAGACTGATCGATATTTTTATTTTACGTCTAATAAAAGCCAGATAATTGAACTGTGTGGATGGATAAGAGATAATATCGAGGGGGGTTGCGACCCCTTTAACGGGGCGGAAGTAGTAACTGTGGAAAACACTATTAATTTTGACTGTGGATATACAGATATAATGTTGATCAAGAAATGAATAAGTATTATGAATTATTAGATAGGATTGTTGCTTGCGGAAAGATGCAAACAAATAAAAAAGGGAGTATAAGATATTTGCTGAACGAGCAATTAACGCTCACCCCTGCCGATTTGCTCGATATTTTTGAGGGGCATGGTATTGCGCGAAAGAAATTGCGCAATGAGCTGGAGTTGTTTATGAATGGTGAGCGAAACGTTGAGAGATATCGCGAGTGCGGCATAACTTGGTGGGATTATTGCGGGGGGATATTAGTAAATAGCTATCCTACTTACTTTGAGAAGTTGCCTCCGCTGATTGCTAAGATTAATAAGGAAAAGAGAAACAGTAAGAATTATGTGTTATTTTTAGGAGAAACCGGAGCCGAAAGTAATCAAGCTCCATGCTTATCGTTGGTGCAGTTTCAAATTGAAAGAGGCGAATTGGTGGTGAGTGCTTATCAACGTAGTTCGGATGCTAATTTGGGCTTGCCGGCTGATATTTATCACCTTTATTTGATTTCTCGGCACATTGATATGCCGTTAAAGTCGATCACTTTGACGCTTGCAAATGTTCATATTTATGATAATAATGTGGAAGCTACCGGGAAGTTGCTTCGTGGCGAGGAAGGTGTTAAGTTTGGGCTTAATGTGTGATTAGTGGATGTTTAAAGCCCATTTAAATTTGGTTTAAACGGGCTTTTTGTTGTGATGGGTTAGTTTGTGATTTGGAGAAAAGATGTACTTTTCTTTTGAAAAAGATGTACTTTTCTTTTTTTTGATTATAC
>JAQVCR010000019.1 GCA_028689665.1 Muribaculaceae bacterium | reverse complement strand
TGGAACAGTACTTTATTCAAATCTAGGCGATCTAACATTAGCCGACGGTTCTATCTCTTTGACCGACACCAATCCTAATGAATTTAAAGAGCTTAAAGGACTCGTAACACTAGTAGATGCAGCCGGAGCGACAGCATACGGAAATGCACCAGCCGGAAAGAAATATGCATTCCGAGTATTAGAAGATAAAGGAATCGCCACAAGTGTAGAAGGCATAGCATCGAATAACGCAACCGTGATAGCAGGCGACAACCAAGTGGTAGTGCTAGGCGCAGAAAACGCAACAATTACAGTAGTAAATATAGCAGGCAGCGTGATAGCAAACATTCCAAGTGCAAGTGCAAATGAGACAATAGCACTAGAGGCAGGAATGTATATTGTAAAAGTAAATGCACAAGCTACCAAGGTAGTAGTGAAATAATACAGCCCCCAATCCCAAACCGGGAGCATCTATAAAGACACCCTCGAAGTTTCAAAGAAATTTCGAGGGTGTATTTGCATTCTGTGAAAAGCCAAAAATTAGAGAAACTTGCATTTATTTTATCTATAAAGGCAAGTTTTCGCATTATGCTTTTATTTTTGGAAATATAATAAATAGTATTATCTTTGTTGCCAGATTTGGTGTTGCACAGTTATGTCCTATAACTGTGTGATGAAAAGGGAATCAGGTGCGAATCCTGAACAGACCCGCTGCTGTAATCTCCTAATCAAGTCTTTGAGAAGAAAGGAATCCACTGCCCGCAAGGGTGGGAAGGAAACTCAAAGATGGAGAAAGTCAGAAGACCTGCCAGACGAGAATTGATTTTAGCTTTCGAGGAATAGAGCTGAAACACTGCACGCTAGCACTGCAACGTTTTTTTTGTTCCATAATTGGCATCGTTGTGTCGATTTATAGAAAGCTGATAAGTAGGAATTATCAACTAAATATAATTTTATATGATGCAATTAAGACTTTATTTATTACTGGCGGCCATAGTGAGCATATTTGTTATGCACGCCGATGTGCGACCACAGAGTTACGACTCGACAAGCGGAGAGTTTTATCTCATGACAAAAGATGGGCATGAAAGCTACACTGTGAACGGTAGTGTGGTGTTTCGCGCCACAGCCGGCAGCACAATACCAAGCTATAAAGACAATGGCGTAACCTTTGTGCCGGCACAAAGTGGCGAAGTAATAGTAGCGCAAGTGGAAGAAGTAGACCTAGAAGGCAGTAACTACCTTCTAGCCTATCAAGGCGAAGTAGCCACAGGCGAATATGGAGCCTCCGACGGCGTAGACCAATCGACGTATTTGCCGGCAGGATGGACAAATAAGATAATTAAAGGCACCGAAGGGCTTACAATAACCTCGACAGCCACCGATGGCAAGTTAACATTTGGTTATCACTCATCGGGATCGGCATCGCAGAAAGGATTTAAGATAACCATATCGAGTGTAGTACCAAAGGATATGGAATATGTAAGTGCCGACGCTGTAGCCTTAACATCAAGCCTATATCGCGGAGCTAAAAATCAAGCTCTAATAGGAGTAAATGTAAAGACCGAAGGAATAAACAAAGCCTTGACGCTCGACAACCTTGAATTCGACCTTAGCACACTGACAGCACAACAAGTAGTAAATGCCAGAATCTATGCAGGCAATAAATTCACTAGCGAGAATCTTATAGCATCGACGGGCAGTGCCGGAGGCAAAATCTCAATCACAGCCACAACGACGCTAAAAAGCGGAAACAACCATTATTATGTAGTGGGCGATTTGCTCCCCGACTTTGTAGGTCAATTGCCAACATTGACATTAACAAAAGTTAGTGTTTCGGGTTCCGAAAAGACAATCCAGCAAGCCACTACTCCCGCAGTAGCAGTAACCAATACTATATTAATGCCCGCCGAGAAGACAAGCTACAATATTTCGGAAGCGGCAAATTTCTATGACGATGGTGGAATAACAGGCAAGATAAGCAGCAACTTTGAAGGAAGTGTAACCTTTATCCCGGCAACAGCCGACCACAAAATAAAAATAGACTTCAGCAAATTAGAAATATTCAATACCTCCAGTGTAGGATTAAACGACGTATTTAATTTCTATAATGGCACCGAAGCCACCGAAACCAATCTTATAGCAACATTGCTAAAAGATAAAAAGATAGTAAAATCGACATCGCCCGACGGCGCAATGACCGTAACACTAAAGAGTACTACCGGTATTCCGGCAGAAGGGTGGGAAGCAACAGTATCGCAATTCTTACCCGGAAACATGACTATCGAGAGTGTAGCAAGTGAAGTATCGTCGACCGAAGAGCTATCACCGGCAAGCACCGACAGCCAATTCTTGATAGTAAATGTAAGAGCAAGTAATATATTATTGCCTCTCAGTGTAACGAGCCTAAATGTAGGTTTGGAAAATACACCGGCAAGCCTGCTCGATAAGGTAAAAGTGTATTTGCTAGGCGAAGAAAAAACATTCAGCACAGCCAATCTATTCGGAGAAACCACAGTGGAAGGCACAGCTGCTACAATAACAGGCACAGCCGAATTAAAAGAAGGCAATAACTACTTTGCAATCGTCGCCGACATCTCGGCAACTGCAACAAAAGGCTTAACAATAAGTCTAAGCGCAACATCGGTGAATATAGGCGAACAGACTAAGACCATCGAGCCAAAAACCGTTGCAACAAGAAGTGTAAACACCGTATTTAAGCATCAACAAGGCACCAAGACCGTATCAATATACGAGCCATGGACATTTACCGACACAAAGAGCCGTTTTAACAGCGACAAATACAACTACGAAGATGCCGACTGCATTGTAACATTCCGCCCTGCAGAAAGCAATGCCCAAGCCGAGATAGAATTCAGCTCATTCGACGTGTATTATGCATCGTCGAGCTATGGAGTGAAAGCCGTGTATGAAATATATAGCGGAAGCGAAGTGAATGCCGATAACCTATTGTGGAAATTAAGTGATAATGCACAATCGCAGACGGGTCCGGGCAAAAAACTACGTTCAGCGGCAGCCGATGGCTCAATCACCATCAAATTTAATGCAAATACAAGCAGCTCTTACTATGCAGGAAAAGGGTGGAACGCAACCATTACCCCATTTGTCAACCACAATATGACAGTCGATGCAATAAGCGTCAGCCAAGCCAGCACTGCAAATCTGGTTCCCGGCAGCAAAAATCAAGAAATAATTGATTTCAGCATTGCAACATCAGGAAATCTTACCTCACAAGTAGTAAAAGAAATAGCCGTAGGAGTTAAAAACTCGGCAAAGGCGATAGAAAAAGTAACAGTGCTATATGCAGGCGCAAGCACTACATTTGACCAAGCCACAATATTCGGAACAGCCGATTATACCACAGGCGAAAGCATCGGCATAACCGGTGAGCAAACACTAAACGAAGGTACGAGCAATTTCCGCGTGTTATATGACATCAAAGCCACAGCCGAGAGCGATATTGAAGTAGATGCAAGTATATTATCAATAAAAACCACCGACGCCGAAGCCTACACCCCACAAAATGGCGACCCCGAAGGTGTACGCTTAACCAAAAACATACTAAACCTACAACAGGGCGAAAACGGCACGATAATATTAAACAATCCGGTGCTATTCTATGATGATGGAGGAGCCGACAATAATTATTCTTCAAGTTTCGATGGTCAAGTAACCTTTGTGCCGGCTAAAGCAAATGAGATAGTAAAAATTACAAACAAGTCATTTAAAACAAACTCAGCACATTATATGTATCTCTATAATGGCAGAGAGGCAAATGAAGATAATCTAATTGCAAAATATTCTAGCGAAAAACTACCAGCCGAAGTGCTTTCAAAAGCAGCCGACGGCTCGTTGACAGTGCGTTTTATCAGCACATCGACAGGCACACGCTATGCAGGATGGGAATTGAAAGTAGAATCTTATGAGCCACAATCGTTAAGCGTAGCCACAATCGAAACCAGCCACGAAGGTAGTGAGACAATACTAAGAGGCGCAGTAGATGAGCCATTGCTAAAAATTGCAGTAACGGTAGCCGGAGATAAAGGCAGCATTACACTAAACAACTTTAAAGGCAGCTTGGCAGGAACAAGTGCGATAAGTGATATTAAAGATGTGAAATTGTGGTACACAGGGACATCGACATCGTTTATATCAACCGACAAAATAGCCGAAAGCACCCCGACAGAAGAATATAATTTTACAGCCGCAGAAAATTTAGCAATTACATCGTCGGGTACATATTATTTCTGGGTAACAGCAAGTGTATCGGCAGAAGCAACAGCCGAAAATCACATTAAATCATCGTTAAATACAATAGATGTAGATGCTAAATCACAAAATACAACAGCACTCAGCCCGGCAGACAAAACAGTAAAGGCAGGATTTAAGGGCGAATATACGATAGGAAGCTCCGAAAATGCTAATTATAAGACAATCGCCGAAGCTGTCGTCGCATTAGCCGGAGGAGTGGAAGGTGCAGTAACTTTCAAATTAGAGACAGGAAGCTATGCCGAAAATATCTTAATAAGCAAAATTGCCGGAACATCGGCAACACACCCAATAATATTCACCTCACAGAGTGGCAACAAAAGTGATGTTAAAATAACAGGAGCAGGATATAGCGAACCGGCATACGGCGAACAAAAATATGGAATGGTAGCTATCGACAACACACACTATGTGAAATTTGAGAATATGAGTTTTATCCCCGAATCACAAAGTTATCCATATTGCGTACACATTCTTAATTCAAGCAGGCATTTCACTTTAAATAATTGCGAAATTACAGCCGCCCTAATAACCAGCGGGTACAGTGGAATGAACTTAGTATATATGCAAGCCATAAACGAAGAAGGCAAAAATAATGATTTCATTTCCATCGAAAATAATACTCTGACAGGTGGTTACATTGCATTATACACAGGTGGCACAAGCTACGTGGCACTCTCAAAAGAAGTGGGCGCAAAGATTATTAATAATACAGTAATCAATGCGGCAAGTAAGGGAATATATGTAAACGATGAATTAGATGCTCTTGTCTATGGGAACACAGTAACAAGTGCTACCACCGAGAAAACGAGTTACAGCGGAATAGACATCTATCGCTGTAAAGGAAATTTGGTAGTCTGCAACAATAAAATTGTAAATCGCCACAACGTATATTCCACAGGAATAAACATACGTTCAGAGGCACAAGGAACAGTCGACACTCCGATATTAATTTACAATAATGCAGTGTCGTTGACAGCAGCTCCCAACACGTCGGCAAGTGGAATCGAAATAACCAGCGACTGCGCCAATATATCATTAGTAAATAATACAATTAATGTAGAAGGCGAAGGCGGATATGGACTTAATTTCTCGAAGACATATACAAATCTGCGCGGGATAACAGTGAAGAATAACTTGATACAAAGCACTACACCATCAGCATTGATAAATATCCAGAATGCCGCACTCCTTGGCGGATTCACATTTGAAAGCAATGGCTATTACACAACAGCAACAAAATTTTCAAATAATGGAGGCGACACTTTCGATGATTGGAAAGTTAAGATGAGCGACGCTGCAAGTATTCAAGAAAAGGCAGATTTTATCAGCTCCTTTGATCTGCACTTAAAGAGTCTTGGCGGTCTAGGTATCGGTGTACCGGTTGATTATATCCTTGTAGATGCCGACGGCGTGAAACGTAACGCCGAGCACCCCACTCTAGGAGCTTATGAATACGAGGTATTAGTGATCGAACGTCCCGAAATAGCCGAAAGCTATCCTGTAACCGGAAATGTTACATGGAACGCAATTGACGTAAAGACAAAATGGTCGCAAAGTGGCAAGTTGCATTCCATCATAAAGAAAGCAACCGAAGAAGCTCCAACCGTAGAGGCATTATTGGCGACAACCGATATAAAAGAAATATCAAAGAACGAAGAGGTAATAAATAAATTTGAATCTCTAGAAGAAACGACAGCTTATAAAGCATATTTCTTACTTGAAGGCGCACTAGGAGAGAACTCAGCAGTGATTGCCACAAGCGAAATCACTACTTTAAAATATTATGCACCACTTGCTATAGCAATTGATAACAATGCTCCGGTAAAAACTAATACCGAAGTAACATTAACCCCCGTAATATCGGGTGGTGAAGCACCATATACATGCGAGTGGATAAATCGAATGAATGAAATAGTATCATCATCAGAAAGCTATACTTTCACCACCGAATTATCTGAAGAGTTCACATTGAATGTAACAAGCAACGACGGACAGAAGGCTGTAGCATATATCAAAGTTCCGGTAACAGGTAAAAAGACAATGGCAACATTTGAAGACAACTATCTAGCCCCCGAAAGCTATTGGAATGGAGGAAAATCGACCGACCCCGATGAATATTCATTTACATTCTTTAGCGGCTCATACGAATTTACGAATACATATATGCCAGCATATCAATTCTTTGGAGGCTTTGCTTATTCAAATATTACAGCAACCGAATTTGATGCGGCACAGATGATGACACATCAATTCCGTTCGACAGTAGGACACGGAGCAAGCAATAGTGCAACATTTGCATTGGCTTATACAATGGGAGCAGAAACAAAAATTACAGTTTTAGGCTCAGAAGAAGGAGAAACAGTATCGGGAGCTTATTTTACAAATACAGCTTATGCCCTAAGCAGCATACTTAATGGCGACTCTTTCAATCCAAATCCATTTAGAACCGGTGATTTCTTGAAACTCGTATTCAAGGGCGACGATGCCACAGGACAAGAAGTAGAATTCTACTTAGCCGACTATCGCAACGAAGATGCAACAAAACACTATGCACTTACCGACTGGAAATGGTGCGATTTATCACCACTAGGCACAGTGAAAACCATTAAAGTAGAATTGCAAGCATCTAACGTATATGTTCCGGTATACTTCTGTATGGATAATTTCGGCGGAGGGTCAACCGACGTAGAACTGAACGAATTTGATAATATTGCAATTTATCCAATACCTGCAGAGAACGAACTTAATATAAAAGGTGTAGACTCTAAATATTCGACAAGAGTGATAGGCATTGATGGCACAGAGTATCTTCGCAACTATGACCTCGAAGGACAAACAAAAGTCGATGTCTCTGTGTTGTCGGCAGGCGCATATCTTATAGAAATTGCACAGCCGAATGGTAATAAAACGACAAAACGATTCTTGAAAAAATAATAGTAACTAAAGAATCTTCAATGGTGGAGGCGGATAGTGTAGAGCTATTCGCCTCCGTTACATTATAATATTCTTTTTTATATCGAGATTATTCCGACAAATTTTGTAAATTTGCGCTTTGAAATAAAAACAAACAAATATATATCAGTTTATGAATGAGTTAGCAACTAAATATGATCCATCTGAAGTAGAAGACAAATGGTATAAATACTGGATGGAACATGATTTATTTAAATCTGTTCCCGATGAGCGTGAACCTTATACAATAGTTATACCTCCACCAAATGTAACAGGAGTGCTTCACATGGGACACATGCTAAACAATACCATACAAGATATTTTGATTCGACGTGCGCGCATGGAAGGCAAAAATGCACTATGGGTGCCGGGTACCGACCATGCTTCTATCGCCACTGAGGCAAAAGTGGTGAATAAACTAGCTCAAGAAGGAATTAAGAAAACCGACCTCACACGTGATGAATTTCTTGTGCATGCGTGGGAATGGACACACAAGCATGGCGGAATAATCTTAGAGCAATTAAAAAAACTTGGAGCATCTTGCGATTGGAGTCGCACAGCTTTCACAATGGACGAAAAACGCTCGGAAAGTGTACTTAAAGTATTCGTCGACCTTTTCAATAAAGGGTTGATATACCGTGGCGTGAGAATGGTAAATTGGGATCCGGTTGCATTGACAGCACTTAGCGATGAGGAAGTAATATATAAAGAAGAGCATAGCAAATTATTCTACCTTAAATATAAAGTAGAGGGAGACGAAGGCAAATATATAGTAGTTGCTACTACACGTCCCGAAACAATATTAGGAGATACTGCCGTGTGCGTTAATCCAAACGATGAGCGTTATCAATGGCTAAAAGGTAAAAAAGTGATTGTGCCGCTTGTAGGCCGCTCGATACCTATTATTATGGACGAATATGTAGAGATGGAATTTGGAACAGGTTGCTTAAAGGTTACCCCCGCCCACGACGTAAACGACTATATGCTAGGTGAAAAATATAATTTACCAACAATCGACATCTTCAACGATAATGGAACGATAAGCGAAGCCGGCGAAATGTATGTAGGTAAAGATCGTTTTGACGTGCGCAAAGAGATTACCGTCGACTTAGAAAAAGCCAACTTATTAGAAAAAGTTGAAGACTATAATAATAAGGTGGGATATTCTGAGCGTACCAATGTAGTAATCGAGCCAAAACTATCTATGCAATGGTTTATGAAAATGGATAATATCACTATTCCGGCTTTAGATGCCGTGATGAACGATGATATTAAATTTTTCCCTCCTAAATTTAAAAATACCTATCGCCACTGGATGACAAATATCAAAGACTGGTGTATTTCGCGCCAACTTTGGTGGGGACATCGCATTCCCGCATACTTCTTGCCCGAAGGTGGTTATGTGGTAGCCGAGACAGCCGAAAAAGCATTAGAATTGGCAAAAGCAAAGACCGGAAATAATTCACTTACAGCAGCCGATCTTCGCCAAGACGAAGATTGCCTAGATACATGGTTCTCATCATGGTTATGGCCAATATCGCTATTCGATGGAATCATCGATCCCGATAACGAAGAGATAAAATATTACTATCCATCAAGCGACTTAGTAACAGGACCCGATATTATTTTCTTCTGGGTAGCACGTATGATAATTGCCGGATACGAATATAAGCAAGATATGCCATTTAAAAATGTATATTTTACCGGTATAGTTCGCGATAAAAAGGGCAGAAAGATGTCGAAATCATTAGGCAACTCACCCGATCCACTAGAGTTAATCGAACGTTATGGAGCCGATGGCGTGCGTATGGGCTTAATGCTAGCCGCACCTGCCGGCAACGATATTCTTTATGACGATTCACTATGCGAGCAAGGACGTAACTTTAACAACAAGATTTGGAACGCCTTCCGTCTTGTAAAAGGCTGGGAAGTATCAGAAACAATAGAACAACCCGAAAGCTCCAAAATAGCAATTGAGTGGTTCGACTCGGTACTAAATTCTACTGCAATAGAAGTTAAAGACTTGATGAGCAAGTTCCGCCTGTCAGAAGCATTGATGAGCGTTTATAAACTATTCTGGGACGAATATTCGTCATGGTATCTCGAGATGATTAAGCCCGGCTATCAACAACCAATTGATGCAGCTACTTATTCGGCTACTCTATCATTTTTTGATTCACTATTGCGTCTGCTACATCCATTTATGCCATTTATCACCGAAGAGCTTTGGCAACATATTCAGGAGCGAAAAGACGGCGAAAGCATAATGTATGCAAAGATACCAGAGTCGGGACATGTGAACAGCGAAATTATTGAAACCATAAATATAGCAAAGGAAATTATTGCAGGAGTGCGCACCGTAAGACTACAAAAGAATATTCCTAATCGCGATTCACTTGAATTACAAGTAATCGGAACATTTAGTAATCCTAATAGCGCAGTGATAACAAAACTTGCGAACCTGTCGGCAATAACAAATGTAATCGATAAAGATGCAACAGCAGCATCATTCCTTGTAGGCACAACAGAATTTTGTGTGCCACTTGGCAATAACATAAACGTAGAAGAAGAGCTTAAAAAGCAAGAAGGCGAATTGAAATATTTACAAGGATTTTTGAAATCAATCGAAGCAAAACTCGGTAATGAAAGATTTGTAAATAATGCACCCGCAGCTGTCGTAGAAGGCGAACGTAAAAAGCAAGCCGATGCCGAAAGCAAAATTAATACACTACAAGAAAGTATAGACAGACTAAAGAAAATGTAGTAAGTTCTTTATTTTGATAATATTTTGTATATTTGCAGTAAATTTATTCAATTTACTGCAAATATTTTTTTGATATGGGTAATAAGACACAGAGAAACAAGACCCTTTTAATAATTGTACTTCTAATTATTGCATTTCTTGGCATTATATACTTGATAGTGTATAAGACAGGTATCTATAATCAAAAGTCGGCCATCAAAGATAGCACAGAGCTGGCAATTGATACCGTAGCTGCAAAGGATAATATTTTGTTAAAAGATTCAATAATTTCAATCTCGAGAGATAAAGTTGGATTTATATCTCTGGGCGACTACACGCACGATGTGGTAAAAAAATTGAGCAAGGATTATCAAATATCTAAGCAAAGTGATGGTCCCGAATTGGCAGATGTTATTTATGTAGTCAAAAAAAATGGCAAGCCACTAATCTCATTGCGAAGTAATTCTCGAGGATTCATAAATGATATATTTGTTTTTGACAGCCATTTCAGAACTAAAGATAATTTTGGAGTAGGCTCAATGTTTCGAGACCTAATTGCAAAATATAAAAATGCAGATATGCGCTTTGGCGACTTAAACGACGGAGTGAATACAGTAGGCTCCGGCGAAATGTTTAAAGCCGGAGGAGTTTTGTTTCTGCATTATGTAGAGGAATCATCAACACTACTTATCTCGGATTACAACTACGATGCAATGACATTTGAAATAAAAGATAAGAATACAGATACAACTGTCGATGCAATCTTAGTGTCGCAGTCTATTTGGTAGTATTAAGACACATATATTTTAATAAAAGCGAAAAGAATAAAATCTTTTCGCTTTTTTAGTATTAAAATACTTATTAGTGGCACTAAATATTTAAGTTTTCTATCGTTTGATAACTGAATGTGTCCTTTTAATTTATTTTTATTCATCTTTGTATACAACAATTGCCTAAATTATCATTTATGCTATAACAAAACATTCCAATTTCATCAAATCTATTGTCAAAAATACTAATTTGATGCAAAAAAAGCAGTTTTTTGATGATTGTGTAAATAAAAGTAGGGTAAAAATGAAAATTTATATATAAAAATTAGGTGGATTAAAAAATATTGGTTTATTTTGCTCATCGTTTTAAATACATAAAGCTAATTATATAATTAATTTTATATCAATGTGGATTGAATTTATTCCCTTTTTGAGAAATTTGTTTCAAATATAGGTCTTTTGTTCTATTCTTGTTAATTAAATTAAGTTAATTAGTTTGCTGGTTTTAGTAAGTTAAATTTAATAATTATAGATAGTGTTTATGAGAAAGAAGTTACTTCTAATCTTTGGGGTAATACTATTTGCTTTAAGTGCCACAGGGCAAGTAACAGTAAGTGGTGTTGTCATTGGCGAAGATAATGAGCCAATTATTGGCGCTACGGTTTCGATTAAAGAGAGTCCGTCGGTTGCTACTGCTACCGATTTTGACGGTAAATTTTCGATTCAAGCTCCATCGTACAAATCAACAATCTTAGTGTCTTACGTTGGAATGGAGCAGGCACAAGTAAAAGCAAGTGCTAAAACTTTAAAAATCGTGATGACCTCGAACGCATTAGTGCTAAATGAGGTGGTTGTAACGGGTATGCAAAAAATGGATAAGCGATTATTCACCGGAGCAACAACAAAACTAGATGCCGACAAGGCAAAGCTTGATGGTGTAGCCGATATAAGCCGTTCGTTAGAGGGTCGTGCTGCCGGAGTATCAGTTCAAAACGTATCGGGTACGTTTGGTACAGCACCAAAGATCCGTGTTCGTGGAGCTACATCAATTTATGGAACATCAAAACCTCTATGGGTAGTCGATGGTGTAATTCTAGAAGATGCTGTTGAAGTATCTGCCGATGAACTTTCTTCGGGAGATGCAGTAACACTAATTTCTTCAGCAATAGCAGGAATGAATGCCGATGATATTGAAAGCTTTCAAATTTTGAAAGATGGTTCGGCTACATCAATCTATGGAGCACGTGCAATGGCAGGTGTAATTGTCGTTACTACAAAACAAGGTAAAGCAGGACACACAAGTATCAACTATACCGGAGAGTTCACTTTGCGTATGAAACCAAGCTATAGCGAGTTCAATATAAGCAACTCACAAGAGCAAATGAGTATATATAAGGAGATGCAATCTAAAGGTTGGTTGGAATTTGCCAATTTAGTTAACTCTTCAAGCTCGGGTATCTATGGTACTATGTATAAACTAATAGACAGCTACCAAAACGGTGGTTATGGCATTGCCAATACCGAAGCAGCCATGAACCAATATTTGCGTCAAGCCGAACAAAGAAATACCGACTGGTTCGATTTATTGTTCAATAATTCAATAATGATGAACCACGCATTAAGTATCACCGGAGGTACCGACAAAGGACGTTTCTATTCTTCACTTTCGGTAATGAACGATCCGGGATGGACAAAAGCCAGCGACGTACAACGCTATACATTTAATGCAAATGCCTCTTACGATTTATCAAAGACATTGCGTGTCAAGATTTTGACAAGCGATTCTTATCGTAAACAGACAGCCCCTGGTACATTGAGTCAAGATGTCGATGTGGTTTCGGGAAAAGTAAATCGAGGATTTGATATTAACCCATACAGCTATGCGTTAAACACTTCTCGTACGACAGACCCTAATGTATATAGTGTTAGAAACTATGCAGCATTCAATATTTTCAATGAATTAGATAACAACTACATTGATATAAATGTAACAGATTTAAAATTTCAAGGTGAGTTAAACTGGCGTCCTATCGCAGGGCTTGAGTTTAATGCAATTGGTTCGTATCGTTATAATAGTTCTACACAGAATCACTATGTAAAAGATAATTCTAACCAAGCAATGGCATATCGTGCCGGTATTGACCCTGAAAATGCAATTATCAGAGCAAGTAACCCATATCTTTACACCGACCCTGATGATCCAAACGCACTACCTAAGACAATTCTTCCAAAGGGAGGTATCTTATTCCACAATGTATATTCAATGTCGCAATACGACTTCCGAGGTACTGCACAATATAACAAGACATTTAACAATATCCATATAACAAGTCTTATGGCAGGAGCTGAAGTTAGCTCTATCGACCGCCACCAAGAGAATTTCACCGGGTGGGGAATATGCTATGAGAATGGAAACATTCCATTTATCGATGCCGATTTGTTCAAACAAATGGTAGAAGAGAATGGTTCATATTTTGGCGACTATTGGGCATATCGTAGAAATGCAGCATTCTTCGCCACCGGTAGCTATTCTTACAAAGGACGTTATATCTTTAATGGTGTAATTCGTTATGAAGGTTCTAATAAATTAGGCCGTTCATCTCAATCACGTTGGTTACCTACATGGAACTTATCGGCAGCATGGAATATGCACGAAGAAGAGTGGTTTGCTAATAAGGTAGTATCTCACGCAAAGATCCGTGCATCTTATTCACTTACCGGAGAGAGCGGACCATCGTCGGTTTCTAATGCAACAGCAATTTACAGCTCATATAAACCATGGCGACCTGTAACCGAAGCTAGTGAGCTAGGACTTGCACTAAATGAATTAGCAAACTCAGAGCTTACTTACGAGAAAAAGCACGAGCTAGATATCGGAGCCGATTTAGGTTTCTTAGACAATAGATTAAATTTATCTTTCGACTGGTACACACGTAATAACTACGACTTAATTGGACGTATCTATACACAAGGAGTAGGTGGTGTAACAAGCAAATATGCAAATGTGGCATCAATGAGTTCACACGGTGTTGAGTTCACATTATCAACAAAAAATATTGATAATAAAGATTTCACATGGACAACCGACTTTACCTTTGCTTATGCAAAGAATACAATTACCGATTTGAAAGCTCGTTCACGAGTTATCGACTTAGTACAAGGAACCGGTTTCCCATTAGAGGGCTATCCCGTAAGAGCAATATTCTCTATTCCATTTGTTGGACTTAACGATGAGGGTATTCCACAAATCATAAATGAAAATGGTGAAGTAACAACTACAAACATCAATTTCCAAGAGTTTGAAAAACTCGGATTCTTAAAATATGAAGGACCTACCGACCCAACAATCACAGGAGGATTTGGTAATGGATTACGTTGGAAGAATTGGCATGCTAATATATTCTTGACTTATTCATTTGGTAATAAGTTACGTCTATCTCCCGATTTTGCAGCAGCATATAGCGACCTTTCGGCAATGCCAAAGGAATTTAAGAATCGTTGGACTAAGCCGGGTGATGAGTTATATACAGATATTCCTGTAATAGCATCGCGTCGTCAATATCAAGATGATAGTAATTTATCGTATGCATATAATGCATATAACTATTCAACTGCACGTATAGCAGATGGTGGTTTCATAAGATTAAAAGAAATTTCAGTGTCTTATGATATACCAAAAGTAGTTTTGACAAAATTACGTTTGACAAGTGCTTCAGTTAAACTTCAAGCAACAAACATTTGCTTGTTGTATGCCGACAAGAAACTGAATGGTCAAGACCCAGAATTCTTTAATAGTGGTGGTGTGGCTACTCCAATGCCTCGTCAGTTTACATTTACATTAAGATTTGGTTTATAATAGTTTAATTATTTGAGCAATGAAATTAAAATTAAAATATATATTACCGGTAGCATTAGCATTATTAAGCCTTTCTTCTTGTGAGGATTTTCTTAATAAAGTTCCGGATACACGAGTTGAGTTAAACACTCCAGAGCAATTAAGACTATTGCTAGTAAATGGATACACCAGTGCCAATTATGCACTAGTGGGAGAGTTCTCGTCAGATAATGTGATAGATAATAATTCACCCAACGATCAAGGCGTACGTTATAATCTTGGTTCATATTCACGTATGGACGATGAGATTTATGCATGGGAAGATGTAGTTTCTGGTACAGGAAACGACTCGCCATCAGATATATGGGAAAGTTGTTATAAAGCTATTGCTTGTGCAAATGCAGTACTCGAACGTATTCCTTACTTTGAGTCGATAGGAAAAGAAAGTGAAGTGAAAGCAATAAAGGCTGAAGCATATCTAATTCGTGCTTATCACCATTTTATATTAGCTAATATATTCTGTATGCCTTATCGCGGACCCGAATTAAGCAAGACAATACAAGGTATTCCTTATCCTACCGAGCCCGAGACTACAGTATTAGTAAAATATGATCGTGGAAATCTAGCCGATGTTTACGATAAGATCGAAGCCGACCTATTAGAAGGTTTAAAGAATGTAGACAATGCAATATATGAAGTGCCTAAATATCACTTCAACAAAGCTGCCGCTAATGCTTTTGCCGCACGTTTCTATCTTTTCAAAAGAGATTATGAGAAAGTAATTACTTATGCCAACGTAGCCTTTGGAGGCGAAGGTGTAGATCCAGCTCCTTATATGAGCGAATTATGGTCGCAAACCACTCTTTATTATTTGGCTGATTTTGGTCGTTACTATACGAACATTATTCATCAACGTAATTTAATGTTAATCTCAACATATTCGAGCTTTGTTCGCCACTTCGGCGGTTATCGTTACACTTGTAATCGTGAAGCTAAGCGTGCAACCATTCAAGGTCCCGGCCCAACATGGGAGAATTGTAAATATAGAAACAGCCAATCGGGTGAAACTTTTGCAATGAATCCTTGTTTCCAAAGCACATCGTTCACCGCAGGAGGTCAAGAATATGGTACATATTTCGGAGCAAACTGTGCCGAACAATTTGAATATTCGGATAAAGTAGCCGGAATTGGTTATGCACACATTGTACGTTCAGAGTTCAATGGCGAAGAAACACTATTATGCCGTGCAGAAGCAAAAATATTTACAGGCGACCTCGACGGAGCTATTAAAGACTTGAAAGTTTGGGACGATGCCCGTAAGAAAAACAATGCAGGCGATGATCGTACAATTGATATGACAAAAGACGCAGTAGTTAAATTCTACTCAAAAGCACTAAGCTTTGGAATAGCTAATCCAATCAATCTAGATGAAATCTGTCCAAGTGATAAATATTCAGTAACTGCTGAGAATTTACCATACGTTCAATGTATACAGCATTTACGTCGTATTGAAACTATCCACACAGGACTACGTTGGTTCGACTTGAAACGTTTTGGAATTGAAATTACACACAAGATTGGAAAAGACGGTGTGAAGACATTGACAAAACTTGATCCACGTCGAGCAATTCAGATACCTACAGAAGCTCTTTCAGCTGGCTTGGAAGCAAACTATCGTGAGGTTTTAAAGCCTAGCGGTGAGTCATCTAATCAGAGAGAACAACTTGTTAAAAATTAATATTTAAGACAATGAGATTATTTAAATATATAACATTATTTGCTGTTGCAATAGCATTTTCATCGTGTAGTGATGATGAAATCAAGGGGACAATATTCCCTGATATCCCTACTGAGCCCGATCCTACATCTTATACTTACAAATTTGATAAATGGCTTAAGGTAAATTATCTTGACGTTTATAACTTAGATTTTAAATATAAGCTACAAGATATCAGTACTAACATGAATTATAATCTTGTCCCTGCTGATTTAAACAAAGCACAAGATTTAGCTGTATTAACTAAATATCTTTGGTTTGATGTCTATAAAAAAGTAGTTGACGATGAATTCCTAAAAAAGTATGGTCCACGTATCATTCACTTGATAGGCTCTCCTGCTTATAATCCACAAAGTGGGACAGAGACAATTGGTCTTGCCGAAGGTGGAGTAAAGGTATCTTTGTTCAAAGTAAATGCTCTTGACAATACAGATATTCTAATGATGAACGAGTATTATTTCAAGACAATGCACCATGAGTTTGCTCACATTCTGCATCAAACTAAGAGTTATCCTAAAGAGTTTAATACATTAAGTACCGGTCATTACGATTCAAGTAACTGGCAAGATAGAAATATCGGTGTAGTAAATTCACTTGGATTCCCCACTAAATATGCAAGTTCTGAAACACGTGAAGATTTTGCCGAGATAATAGCAAACTATATTGTTTTAACTCAATCAGATTGGGATTTAATCTTTGAATATGCAGCACGTGGCTGGCAAGTAAAAGATGCTGAGTCGGATACTCCTGAATACTTCTGTTGGTATTACTACAAAAATAATGAGGCAAGTGAAGAAAATATACAATATCCAACTGATAAAGAAGTAGAAACGATAATCGGTGAAGATGGTAAAAAGACTTATGTCCTTAAGGGTAAAACCGACACTAACGGCAATGCCATAAAGGTGTTTGCTGCTGAGGATAAAGATGGTGTTGACGGTGTAGCTGTATTGAATCAAAAAATTACAATTGCTAAGAACTGGTTCAAAGAAGCTTGGGGAGCAAATCTAGAAGAGTTACGTAATGAAGTTCAAACTCGCCAAACAAATATCAATATTGAAGCTCTAAGAGAAGAAATTAATAATATTCAATAGTTAAATCAGATGAAAAATAAAATATTAATAATATTCGGTTTAGTTGTAACTCTCTTTTGTAATTATTCTTGCAGTAGAGAAGTAGATGATGTATTCGATCAATCAGCGTCTGATCGTACAGAGCAAGCATTAACAGACTATAGAAAAGTGCTATGTGAATCTTCTAACGGTTGGATAGTAGAATACTTTGCAAATACAACGGAAGCAGGCTGTCTTTTCCTTATGAAATTTGACACTAACGGTTCTGTTAAGATTGCCGGAAAGAATCAGTGGATCGGCAATAAATATACCGAAGCTGTATCAGCTTTTGAAATGATAGCAGATAATGGACCTGTGCTTTCTTTCAACACATATAATGAAGTGCTACACATATTTTCTACACCCGAAGATGTTCCCGGAACTGCCGGCGACCAAACCGGACACGGACACGAGGGCGATTATGAATTTGTAGTAATGAGTGCTGATGCCAATGGAGTAATCCTACATGGAAAGAAACGCAAAATTGAAGTAATTATGCGTCCACTTCCAGCCGATTACGAATGGGAAGGATATTTCAAAAAAGTTGACGAAGTACAAAATCAATTATTCTCCGATAAGTTAAGCTATTTATACCTTAGCGCAGGAGGCGAAAAATATGTTGTGAATGGTGCTATCGACCACGAAATTTCTTTATATCCATTTGGCGGAGATGCTATAACACAGACATCGCATGCTATATTCCTATTGTCGGAAAGAGGAATACGTTTCTGCACACCTTATGGTGGCGAAAACGATGCTTTTGCCGTTCAGAACTTTAAAATAGCTGAAGATGGTTCATTAGTATGTACCGACGAAGGACAAGATGCAAGAATTTATGCCGAAGAGTTACCAACCCTGTTCACTTTAAAAGAAATGATATGGAGACTCGATGCCAGCAATATGGGCGGAGCTATTGCAACTGCTTATCAAGCTGCTTCCGACGCATGTAAGACTAAATATAAATATCCAATTGCCTATTCGCAATTTTCATGTACAAAAGACGTGTACAGCTTATCATTTAAAGTCGGGTCAAGAACCGGATTGGCTTATTTCAAACCCGAAATAGTCGATGGTAAAGTTAAATTTATATTTGATGGTACAAGCGATGCCAATGCAACTAAATTTATATCAGATGTGCCTGCACTCCAGACATTCATAGATTGTTTCAATGGATTAACATTCACTTTGACATCTGAATCGGCAATTAATCCATCTACAATATTGCTTTCTAACAGTAATAGTGCTAATGATAACGTTAGTGTTATTGCTCAATAGTAAATATACTTATTTGTTAATTAAATAATTTTGAGTTATGAAAAAACAATTACTTTTAACTGTGGCATTTATGGCAGGAGCCATGATGTCGGCTAATGCTCTTCAATCGGTGTCTTCAATAGATAATCCGACTATGCTTGAAGTGAAAGCTAGTAAAGACATTAGTAAATCGTCGTTATATCGTGTATCACCACTTGATCAAAAGAGCGGAATATCGATTAAAGAAGGTACCTTAGAACTTAATTTCAGACGTCCAATAGGAACATATTATTGGGATGCTGATTTTACAACAGGTAAAGGATACCCTGTAATTCAAGGCCCGGCTTATGTAGAAAGTGAATGGCTAAATCTATCTAAAAATGCAACAGCTGCTACACCTTGGAGTTGGATTATTAATACTAAAGAGGTTTCAACCGAATCTAATTTTAAAAACACTTTCCCTGCAGGTTTATGGTATCCTTGTTCATTAGCTTCAGGAGCTACAACATTTGAATTACCAGGCTTTTCATATTATCAATCCGGTGGAGTTGCCGATCCGGGGTCGGGTGTAGTTTCTGACCTTGTTCGTTATTCTCCATTTTCTGAGGCTTTATTATCTTATTTAAACATTGGTATTCTATGTAACGATCCTGTATATCTTGCTAAATGGCCTTCTGTCTTAGCAAATTTTGATATTACTGCTACTGATGTTACACTAGAAGGTCCTGTTCAAAAGTTTGAAAAGACAACAAATACAATGGTTATCAACGGCTTCAATATGACTGCAGTTGTTCAAGCTAAAGCCGGTGCAACCTTAAATATGACAGTACGTAAACTTTCGGATGAGGGAGAAATTGGTGAAGTATTAGGTACAGGTACTTGTGTACTTGAAACAGCTGTTGATGAATTAGCTTATCAACTAATTAACTTTAAAGTTAAAAGTGTTGATGAGTTAGGCTTTGAACTAGATAAAATAATTATTAACAATACTGCTTTTGTTGTTGAAATCAGTGGCTACGTTTCAAATCCAGACTGGGTAGATTTCCGCCCGACAATGTTTGGTTGTGATCGTACTATTGCAGAGAATAACGGAGAATTTTCAGGCTTAGCACACGTTAAATATAAAAATGCTCAAGGAGTAGAAGAAGAAAAATTCTTCAATATTGGTAATTTGATCTATGCTACTAAAGAGGAAAAACAAATGAGAGGCATTTGCTTCCTTATCGGTATTCAAGCTGAGATGCCTTATATAGGAGTAGTTAGCGAAAAGGATGCTTCATTGAATGAATTTACTTATCAAGGAACAGGTGCTGACGAAACTAAAGATTTCATCATTGATACTAATGTAGATGCTGAGAACTTAATTCTTTCAGAAGCAAATGATAATGATATTCCTAGCTGGGTAGTACCTACTAAAGAAGACATTATAATTCATGACGATGACTCGAATCAAGACGTTCCTTATGTAAAAGTATCATTCCAAATCAGTGCATTACCTGCAGGAACTTCAGGCAGAACCGCAAATATCAAAGTATATGCTAACGGTATGACTAAAGTGTTCCACTTAGTACAAGGTGATGGCAGTGTTTCCGGTGTAGAGGTTAATCCGGTATCGGTTGCTACTGTTGGTGGAAACTTTGTAGCTACTTATCCTTCTACAGTTAATTCTGTAAAGATTTTCAACGTAGCAGGTCAATTAGTAAAAGACGTAGAACTTGATGCAGCAGGCAAAACAACAATTGATGCTCAATCACTTTCTAACGGCGTATATATTTTAAAATTCAACGATAACTTTACTGTAAAAGCAGTGAAGTAATTTGACAGTTTCTTAATAATACTATCTATTGAACGGGGTAACCAGTGATGGCAACCCCGTTTCTGTTATATATATATATATATATATATATATTACGATTTAGTGATTTTGATGCTGTTGCAAATAGTGGAAAATACAGGCTTAAAAATTAAAGCGTCGATTGCTATGCAAGCTGCAAATACAGCAATACAGAATAGTGTGATACAGATTGTAAATGGAATGAAAGACATACCATCAGCCATGTATATTACTGCCTCGCGAAAATGAACCCATACATAAGGCGACTTATGAATCAGGTATACAGCCAGCGATGATTTTGCAATAGAGTTTATAGCACTGCTCTTTACTTCGATTTTTGAGAATATGAGAAAGAAATATATTGAAGCGAGTATCACAAAAGGCGAATTATAAGCAAATGCCAAATGAGAATTAAGCAAAAATGTAGAGGCAAATATTAAGACTGTGGCTAATGTGTAGATTATAATACATGTCTTCAGCTTTATTCTAAGGCTTATTTCAGCCGTTTTTATCCATCGTCCTATAATGTATATATAAATCAATTGTATTGCAGTGTAGCCCGTCGGATTAAAGCCTAGCTCGAGCCACCAACCGGCTAAAATTACAGCCGAGAATAATGCCACTGTTATATGTAACTTCGTAATGCTTAATTTAGCAAGACTGATATTAATCACCGGGCTTACGATATATAGAATTATATAAGCGGGAACAAACCACAAGACGTTGTTTGGAAATATTATGAATGTGCTTATTAGTTCTTCGCTTGAATAAATTGCAGGATAGAATAAAGCTGTAACCAAGAATGTAGAAACTGAATAAAATAAGCAGATAGCAATAAATTTAGCGAACCCCGACAGGCTGGCTTTAATTCCAAAATATCCTGATATTAATATAAAACAATTGACACCAATAATCGAAATTGATTCTACCATCTCTTTAGAAATTGTAGATAACGATTCAAAGTCTTCAAGCTTCATAATTGTAGGCAGTCCAAGCGATGCACCGGCACAGTGAACCACGAGGATAAAAAACATACTGATAATACGTAGTAACTCTATATTGGATAGACGTTGATTCATAATGAAATAAAAAAAAGAAAATTCTTACCCAAAAGTAAGAATTTTCTCTAAGTATATAAAGTTATATATTATATTATTTTTTAAATTCAAATCCGGCGTATATGCCTTTGTAGCTTTCTAATAGTTTAATAGCTGTTGTTGCAGTGGAGTTTCCCGACGCTGTAGCTATCTTAGA
Source organism: Muribaculaceae bacterium (assembly GCA_028689665.1). GTDB lineage: Bacteria > Bacteroidota > Bacteroidia > Bacteroidales > Muribaculaceae > JAQVCR01. The sequence continues at coordinate 17,237 of JAQVCR010000019.1, read as the reverse complement.
AAGAAGACCGACTAGTTTGGTAACCTCAAAAGTAATTTCAAGTGTAGTTCCTTTCTTTACATAAGCATTCATCTTACCGATGTTTACTTTTCCGAGAGCTGCGAAGTTAAAGATAAATACACCATTTGTACCTTTTGTAACAGTCCCCGAGATTTTACCTTTTTTGAATGTCAGTGTGAAATTGCCATTAGAATCGAAAGTGATTGATGAATTAGCTAACCCTGCCTTGGTGTAGTAGGGCGCCATTTTGTTCTCGATAGCAGTAGCGGCTGCAACACCACCAGCCTTTTTAAGAATATCTTCACTCTCAAAAGCAATTGCCGGGGCTTTATATTTCCACGTTCCGGCTAGGTCGGCTACATTAATGTCAGATGATCCTATGACTCCATTTACGATATTCTCAACAGTGCCATTCCCAATGGCATTAGTTAATGAAGATAGGTCGAAAGCATAAGCATTGTGTGAGCTAAAAATAGAACATACAATGATTAATGTTGAAAAAATAATTTTTTTCATTTTATAATATATTTAATACTAAGATTTATTTGCTGTAATTCCTTCTTTTTCTTCAGTAGAAATTTCTTTATCTATAACCTCAAATTTAGAGTTCATACTCTTGTATTCGGGGACAAAGTGCTTCATCGAAAGTACTAATTTATGAATATCACTGTGTGAAGCGCAGTTTATAATATTTGAGATATTCTCGCATACGCTATTATAGTCGTATTGTTGTACTTTTGCAATCATAATTTTATGATTCATTGTTGCACGAGTCTTTTCTTTGTCGTTTAGTAATTCTTCATACAACTTTTCACCCGGTCTTAGTCCGGTTTCAATAATCTTGATGTCTTTCCCTACGGTTAGTCCTGCAAGAGTAATCATACGGCAAGCGAGGTCGTATATTTTAACAGGGCTACCCATATCGAAGATATAAATCTCGCCACCATTACCCATACAGCCTGCTTCAAGGACAAGAGAACACGCTTCTTTAATTGTCATAAAGTATCGTATAATCTCTTTGTGGGTAACTGTTACCGGGCCTCCGTCTTCGATTTGTTGACGGAATCGAGGAATGACCGAGCCATTAGAACCAAGCACGTTACCAAATCGTGTAGTGATAAATTGTGTAACGTTAGTGTTGTCATTCTGTAGCTGGTTGAAGAAAAGCGATTGTACATAGATCTCGGCGATACGCTTTGTGGCTCCCATAATGTTTGTGGGATTAACAGCTTTATCTGTCGAAATCATAACAAACTTATATGCCTTATATTTAAGTGCTAAGTCTGCCACATTTTTTGTTCCCATTACGTTAGTAAGGATAGCCTCGCTAGGATTGTTTTCCATCATTGGCACGTGCTTGTAAGCTGCTGCATGGAACACAAATCGAGGAGAGTAGAGCTTGAATGCTTGTTCCACGCGTTCCTTGTTCTGCACATCGGCAATGAAGAGTACAACTTTAGTATCAGGGAATTTCTCCTCCATCTCGAGTTGCATATAGTGCATTGGTGTTTCGGCTTGGTCGAGAAGAATAATAGTGTTGGCTCCTAATGCTGCCACTTGTCTTACTATTTCACTGCCGATAGATCCGGCAGCACCGGTGATAAGAACATTCTGGTGATTTATATTGCTCATCACAAGAGGATTGTCGTTCTTTATCTGGTCGCGGCCTAGTAGGTCTTCAATTTGAATATTTTTAATGTGTGATGATACCTCCGGAATTTTAGCATCAGTATTATCTTTAAAATCAAATTCTTCGACTTGGTTGAGATGGAGTATTGTTATATTATTCTTAAGAAAAGCTTCGGCAAATCCACTACGCATTAGCTCGATCTGTGTAGAAAGAAATACTAATGTATGACAATTGTATCGTTCAAATATCTCGGTAATTTTCTCGGGATTATAATTCTCAATAGGTATTCCGTTAACCTTCGATACATTTTTCTTTTCCGAGATGCTAAGAAGTGCCACCGGGTCAAATTTACCTTGAGCTTCGCCTTTTAGCGCATTTGCAAGAATTATTGAATTAAGAGCAGCACCAAGAACGATAATTGGCTTGCGATATGTTGTCTTAGTGTTAAACTTCATATACACATATTTAATAGCAAGCCTAGATGTCAAAAGAATTGAAAAACTAATTGCTGCAATAAATATGAGATTCCAATAACTAAACAATTGTGTAGCTACGCTAGAGGTAATGATGTTTATTAGGAATAAAATTATCGTAGAATATGTCACGGTGAGAAATACGCGATATAGATCTTCCATTACTGAAAGCCTGATAATACATTGATAGCTCCGAGTTAGGAAATTGGTGATGGTGTAAACTACCACAATAGATACAAATTTTACTAAAAGATTGTGAGTAAAAATATTTGCATCGTTGTATCGATAAGCATCGGCAATTAAAAGGATCATACAGCTAATAGAGAATATAGCCATATCAACAACGAATACGAGCCATCTAGGTGTAGGATTAGATATAATATTCTTGTAAATCCTAGTTCTCGTTAATTTTGAGTAAATGCTATTCATATTGAGTCAATCTAAAAAGTAATAATTTGTGTGTGTCCTATCTAGTTTTAGTGCTTGCAAAAATAATCATTTTCTTTAAATAAATTAGGAAAAGCACAATAAAAGAACGTAAAAAGGGGCAAAAATTGCTCCGGCTGATAGAAATAGTATTACAACTTACACATTAGTGTTGGTTCCAGTGGCTCAAATCAACATATATGCACATACTTGTAATACTTGTTAAATTATAAATATGGGCAAAAATGTCGATTATGTCTATAAATATATTGTAAAACACGTTAATAACGATAATAATTCAGTATTTTTAATTAGTTTTGCAACCTGCTAAAAGCAGAAGAGGTGCAAATATTTAGATTATAATAATGCTATTAAGTTAATATATCTTTTGATGATATATTATTTAGGCGCAAATTAAGACTATCAACTATATATTTATGAAATTAAAATTTTTAAGGTTATTACCTGTGATATTCTTGCTATTAAGTGCATGTAGCGAGAATGACAATTTTGGCTCTAATGGCTATGGAAAAATCAATGTTTCCATTAGCGCTGATGGCTCGGTATTAAAGTCATCAAATATAAGTCGAGCCGGCGAGACAGAAGCATTTAAGCCCGAAATTAATCAGTTTTCGGTAAAGGTGGCGAAAAAAGATGGCTCTTATTCCCATGTGTGGAATACATTTGCCGACTTTGATCCCGACCAACAGTATGTAACAGGCACCTATACTCTTTCGGCTTATTATGGAGCGATAGACGAAGAGGGCTTTGACAAGCCTTATTATTATGGTGAATCAGAATTTACTGTTTACGATTCAGAAGTTTCGGAACCGGCAGTAACCGCAACTTTAGCAAATACTATGGTTGCCGTGAATTACACCGATGCGTTCAAAAAATATTTTGTAGATTACAAGACTACAATTCACTCAGAGGGTGGAGCGTATATAGATTTTGCAAAAGAAGAAACGCGAACAGCATATGTTCGTCCCGGCAACATCTCGTTAGAGCTCAGCCTCACAAAGACGACAGGAACACAGACAACTTTTAATCCTGCCGATATAGAGAATGCTCTACCCAAGACGCTTTATAGTATCACATTCGATGTAAATGGAGGTGAAGTGGGCGAAGGACAATTGCTAATCAGCTTTGACAGCACTACCGAGAGCGAACCCATCACAATTCCATTGAGTGAAGAGCTGTTTAATGCGCCAGCACCTACAGCCAAGTCGATTGGTTATGAAAGTGGAGTATCTTTAAATTTGATGGAAGGCGATGCCTATACAGCCGACTTAAAAGCCAATCTTACTGCAATATCAGGTCTAAACGAAGTAGTGTTAACCACAGCTTCTGAATATCTTATTTCTCAAGGGTGGCCAGCCGAAGTGAATCTGCTTGCAGCAACCGAAACTCAAAAGGCAACAATGACAAAGTTTTGACTGGAAGTTAAAGGACTCTGGACAAATCCTGATAAAATGGCAGTTGTTGATTTTAAAAATGTAGTCAAGAATTTAAAGACATATAATAATTCATCTGAACACACTTTTACCCTCCAAGTAAAAGATATATATACTAAGGTGAGTGATCCGATATCATTAAAAATTAATGCGCCATCAGTGCAACTAGAATTGTCGGAGCCGGGAACATTATTTATCGGTCAAAGCACAGAGACAGTAAAAGTGAGCTATAATGGATATGATATAGCCAATAATGTCAAGCTCCACGCTGTAAATGAATATGGCACATGGGTAAATTGTAATATTACAAACGTGGCAGAGGCAGGAAGCAATATGTACACATTGACATTTGAAGTTCCGGCATCAAATGCGGCAATGCAACTAAAAGCAATATATAAAGAAGTCAAGGAGAGCAACACACTTTCGGTTGAGCGTTTAAACCCGGTATATGCGATAGCTGTTAGCGACGCCGATGCGTGGGCTACAAGTGCAGTAATCAGAATCAATCCTGAAGACACGTCGTTAAAAACGCTGATGACAAATTATGCAGTAGTTTATATTAAGACTTCCACCGGAGCTTATGCAAAGACGACAAATGTAGTAAAAGACACAGCGAATGGAACGATAACCGTAAAAGGCTTGTCGCAATCGACAGCTTACACAACAAAAGTAACATTGACCGATGGTGCAAGTAACAGCACATTCTCTAACGAGGTGTCATTTATCACTGAGGCATCAACAGCTGTGCCAAATGGCGACTTTGAAACATTATCGCAGACAATTAATGCTACCATAAATCAAGGTGGAACGTGGACAATCACAGCGGGAGGCACAGGCTTTCAGACGACTTTGGGAATGACCGTATCTGAGCCTACAGGCTGGGCGTCGGTGAATGCAAAGACATACAACGCCTCGGCATCGAACACAAATACATGGTATTGTATTCCTTCTACATATAACACGTCGCTAAGCTGGATATCACATCAGCCCACAGCAAAGGTGTGGGGAATAGGACAGAGCGCTTACGACTCTACTGCCGATATTTATAAAAACAACACATCGCATAGCGGGTCGAATGCAATGGTAGTACGCAGCGTGGCATGGAGTGCTGCCGGAGCCGATGTAGGGAAGCACTCGCAGACCGGAAATACAAGTTATAGCAATTATTATTGTGCAAGAGTACCGACGATTTCTGATCGCTCGGCAGGAAAATTATTTTTAGGCTCTTATAGTTATAGCAACGGACAAGAGACTTATAACGAAGGAGTGGCTTTCACTTCACGCCCATTAAAACTAAGTGGATATTATAAATATGCAGCCGATTCACAAGATGTAACCGAGAAAGGAACTGTTAATGTGCAGATAATGAACGGATCTACCGTTATCGGAACCGGGATAGCCGAGCTATCACAAGCAAGCGATTACACACAGTTCACAGTAACAGTAAATTACACACGCAAAGACCTTGTGGCTACTCAATTGCGAATAATGATCTCGTCGTCAAATAGCAGCGATATAAAAACAACAGATTATTGCAATAAGGAAGAGTGCTGTTCACGTGGAGCAATGCTCACAATAGATAATTTGACCTTTGCTTATTAACTTGTTAAATAGAAATTTATGAAAAAGATATTATATATATTTATTGTAGGATTATTGACAGCTGTGAGTTTGACAAGTTGTGATAATCCGGTATATCCAACCGAAGAAGATAAAGACGGCGTTGGTACATTCTCTTGTGCATCTCTATCGTTAGAAGTTTTTAGTTCAGATATAACTATTGAAAATAGAAGCGGAATAGACGTGAGTACTTTCATTGTAAATATTCGCGACAAGAATACACTGACACTAAAGCATACATGGAAATATTCTGAGATGCCTGAAATTATAACATTACCCGTAGGCGACTATGTGGTAGAGTGCTACAATGAAGAAGTTAAAGATACGGCGTGGGACGCACCTTATTACTACGCATCAAAAGAATTTGCCATAACAAATGGCAATATTACCGAGATTGGCAATCTTATATGCAAATTATCAAATGTCAAAGTAACAATAGCTTATTCCGATGAGCTAATTGCCGCAATTGGAAGTGGCGACGATGTGAAAGTGAATGTGTTGGTAGGCAATGTCGAAACATTAGATTTCGCATACGGAGAGACTCGTTCGGGGTATTTCCGCTTTGTCCCCGAGAGTACTACACTTGTAGCTACATTTACCGGAACCATTGATGGATATTATATGAGCGACTTTAAAGTGCTATCCGATGTAGCAGCCGGACAGCATCGCATTATAACATTTGGATTAAAAGAAATTCCGGAACCTGGAGCAGAATATGGCTCGATAGGATTGACAAATCTTGCTCTAGATGCAAAAGTTACAAAAATTGATCTAACAGTTAATGTCCCAGCAAATGAGGAAGAGATCGACCCCGATGATATGTTACAAATAAGCAGCAATTCAATTAGCTATACAGCTACCGGAGGAAGCAAAGCCGTAACAGTAAATTCGACAAGTAATTGGACAGTAACAAGCAACCAAAGCTGGTGTACTACATCGGTGGCAGCTGGCGCTAAAGGAACGACTCAATTAAATGTGGAAGCCACTGAAAATACAGCAACCGAAGAACGACAAGCAACATTAACATTCACAATGGGTAATATCTCACAAGATGTTGTTGTCCGACAAGCAGCTAAAGGCGACGACACAGCTCCAACCATAACGAGCGAAACATTAGATTTAGAGAATGTAAATGAAATCACCGACGGAATGACAGCTGTTGTAATTATCAAAGCTCCTAAGGGGATTACGCATTTGAATGTAAAAATAGATTCTCCTACGCTTACCCCATCCGATCTTGAAGATGTGGGATTGGCAGGTGAATTTGATTTGGCTAATCCGGGATCAATTGAGTCGGGACTTAAAGGTCTAGGCTTCCCAACAGGAGAAGATGTCGTTGGAAAGACAGAAATATTATTTGATATATCTCAATTTATGGGCTTGTTAGGTACATTTAAGAGTGAACACAACTTTATCTTAAAGGTTACTGATACAGACAATCAGACAGCAGAGGCAACTTTAAAATTTATAGCACGTTAAGATTATGAAAAAATTATTTAATATAATACTATCAGGGTTTATTGCTTCCATCGTTTTGGTAGGATGCCAAAGCGAAGAAGCTCTGACTGGCGAGGGAAAAGTGAGCTTTAAGGTTGCTATAAACGAGAATGTCGCAACTTTTGCTCGCGATGGCGAAAGCGATAACCTTGCCGAGAATTGTACGATATATGTATATAATTCAAGTTCGTTGATTCGTAAATATCACGGAGTTAGTGAATTACCTAGCGAGCTTGTTCTTGTAAGCGGCGATTATAAAGCGGTAGCATGGGCAGGTGATAGTGTTCCGGCATCATATACAGCGAAATATTACAAAGGTACTTCACCATTCTCGATCGAGAAAGGAGCAAGCGTACAGACAACGATTGAATGTAAAATAGCAAATACTGTTGCATCGGCAACTATCGATCAAGCTGCGCTAAATGCGTTAACGGATTATACAATAACTATCGGTCATAGTAAAGGAACGCTTGATTTCACATCCGAGAATATCGCCACAGCTAAAGGCTACTATATGATGCCTGCAAACGAAACAGATTTATCGTGGACAATTAGCGGAACTCAATCAAATGGAAATCCATTCACTCAACAGGGTGTAATTGAAAATGTAAAGAAAGCGACAGAATATACACTTAACTTCACTTATAATCCAACAGAAGTCGATTATGGTGGAGGCTTTCTAATTGTAACGGTAGATGAGAGCGAAATCGTAGTTAATGATAATATGGTATTAGTCCCTGCGCCTAAATTCTCGGCAAGTGGATTTGAAATATCGTCGCCGGTGTATTCGGAGCAAGGAGGAATGAGTAAGCTATCAGTTTATGCAGCTGCCGATGGTAAGCTCACTTCACTAAAGGTATCGTGCGATTATTTTTCAGAGCTTGGTTTTCCTTCCGATAATTTCGACTTTATTACAATGACAAGTACTGCATCCGAATCTATAGCGACACTTGGAGTAACAAATGTGTTGACATATAATGAAGAAGCAGAAAATACAATCTCTAAGATTTCATTTGCTAAAGAGTTGCTTAACCGCCTCCCAAATGGCTCGTATATAATAAAAATTTCGGCAACCGACTCTCATGGCAAGACTTCCGAATTGTCGGTAGATATAGAGATTTCAGATGCATCGGTAATGACCCTACCAATAGCGGCAAGCGATTTACATCAATATTCGGCAACTATTAGAGCAAATATTGCAAAAGAAGGAGTAACCGGTTGTGGCTTCAAATATCGTAAACAAGGCGAGTCATCATGGACTACTGTGGCAGGAACAGTCGAGGGCAATTCTTATTATGCTAAGTTGACCGGGCTAACGTCGTCGACCACATATCAATATGTAGCAATTACCTCTGATTATACGGCACAGAATATTTACGATTTCACCACAGGAGCAGTAGTAGAATTGCCAAACGGAGGCTTTGAGAATTGGTTTACCGATGGCGATGGGGCATTGGTTCCGTCGGTATCAAGCGATCAATTATTATGGGATACCGGTAACCATGGTTCTATTACACTTAAAGTGAATATAACAAATCCCGACGAAAGCGTTAAGCATAGTGGAAATTACTCGGTTAAGATGCAATCGGCTTATGTAGCGTTATTGGGAATTGGTAAATTTGCCGCAGGTAACATATTTGTTGGCAAGTATCTAAATACCGATGGCACAAATGGCGTATTAGGCTTTGGCCGTCAATTTGCCGCACGTCCAAAGGCACTACACGGATATGTCAAGTATCGTCCCGGTACGATAAATTATACAAACTCAGAAGTGCCTGATGCAACAGGAACCGACAAAGGAGTGATTTATATCGGTATGCTGGATAATACAACCGAGTCGTATAACGGATCGGCATGGCCATTTATAATAAAGACAAAGAAAGCCGAGCGTCGATTATTTAATAAAGATGAATCGAAAGTAGTGGGCTATGGCGAAGTGATTTATACCACATCGACCGAAGGCGAAGGAATGGTAGAATTTACAATACCGATTGACTATAAGAGTGATGCCATACCAAGTGCAATGGTAATTGTCGGGTCGGCAAGCTACTATGGCGATTATTTTGCCGGCAGCACAGACAGCGTAATGTGGCTAGATGACTTAGAATTAGTATACGAATAAATAGCGACAAAAATAAAATACATAAGAAGTTTCGGGGAGCAAAATTTTTTGCTCCCCGAATTTTTTATTATTGTTGGTAAATAAGATATATAACAATGTACAAATTTTGCGAATAAATCTTTTATTCGTACTTTTGTAGCCTGAAGTTACGAAAAGAGTGTATTTTATTGGAAATGAACGTATGTTAATCGCTCATGATAGTAATAGGTTACGATTTAGTTAGTTATCTACTGCATTATTCTTCTGCGCATTGCGTAACCTTCAAAGAACTCTTCGTATGCAAAAGTAACAATAAAACGGGAGATTTTGATATGAATCTCCCTGATTTTTTCTATCTCATACAAGTTTTTCCGTAAAAGCGGCTTTATTCGTCGGCACACCATCGTACAAAAGGATTTTGAACGAACGTGTGCCAACTATCGCATAAGCGGAGAAAAGGGCTTTGCCTCACGCCTAAACAACAGTTTAGACTGATGAGGCAAGGCCCATTTCTTTTCTGCTTATGCCAAAGAGGAGCTTTTACGGTTTTTCAGATGATTTTTCTTTTTCGCTGTTCCTTTGAGCCGGAAGCGGAAAGCCGTGTATGACCGCTTGTCCATAAATGGAACAACCCGTCACCCACAGCAGGCAAACCGGGAAGAATGATTTTATCTGCCCGCCCCGACACGTCTGACCAGACAGATAGAACCATACTTCCTTGCAGGTGGTTTGCCCGGTTTCACGCTACCGGCTATGTCCTTTTTTGGGGGAGACTTCCTTTTTTCACGGATTTCTCTTTTGAAGTTTTCTGTCTAATCTGCCTCTACTTCCGTTTACCTCCATTTTCGCGCCTTTCAGTGGGCCGCATCAGGCAGTCATTTCCGTTCTGGGCGCAAAGGTAACTCCGGGATTTGACGGGAAAGCAAGGTCAAGCCTCCTGTTTTCGGGAAAAATCTCCAGCCCTGCGGGTAGTATTTTTCCCGAAAAACCTTGCATTCCCTAATCCCTACCTTTTTAAGCACCCGAAACGAAAACGACCGATGCGACAGAAAGACGCATTAAAAAAAATGTCGGATAAACGAGAGGCAGATAAGATAGTTTGAAACTCAACTCCCTCAGCTCTTGAATCCGCATAAAAAAATAAAAATCAAAAACAGAACAGATATGGGAACAACAATGGCAACAAAATTCGTGGCTTGGGAAGTGCCGACATTGGAAGCTCTGAAAGGCAGTAAGGTTTACATTCTTCGTGAAAAACTGAACAACGGAGGACAGATGAACCGAGAGGAAAAGGATTGGCTTACACGCAACGTGAACAGCAACACCTATTTCAAGAGCGCAGTCCCCTTGCAAGGCTGGAGGTTTGACTTCTCTGATGTACTCCGCACGTTTATTGTGTGCCAATACGGACATTGGACGGAATACAAGGCAACGGACAAGACCGGACTTCGCAGATACCTATACGGCAGGATAGACAACATTGTAGAACTTGAAAAATAGCGAGGATATGACAGCAACGGCAGACTTCAGACAAATGATACAATACATAGGGCTTGCGATATGCGCTCTAACCATGCGTACCGCCCTTTGGGTATTCGGCATCCTTTGGGGCATCGTCAGAGAGATAGTAAACGGAGTGTTCCGAGTGGCGATAGGCATAATCGTGGCTATCCTCTCCACAATCGCCTTATTCGGTTTCATCCTTTGGTTATTCACCCTTTAATCTTACCGACAGCGATATGAAAACGACAGACCATTTCAAGAGAACGATACAGATGTATTTGGAGCAACGTGCAGCGGAAGATGCGCTCTTTGCCAAAAACTACCGCAACCCAGCCAAGAACATAGACGATTGTGTGACCTACATTCTGAACTATGTGCAGAAAAGCGGTTGCAACGGCTTCACGGACGGAGAGATTTACGGACAAGCCGTACACTACTATGACGAGAACGAGATAGAGGTGGGCAAGCCTATCCAGTGTCAGATAGCCGTGAACCATGTGGTGGAACTCACCGCAGAGGAAAAGGCGGAAGCACGACAGAACGCTATCCGACAATACCAAGACGGATTGATGCGCGAAATGCAGAACCGCAACAAGCCGAGAACCGCCACCAAAGCGACCGTCCAAGAAGTACAACAACCCTCATTATTTGATTTAGGCTTATGAAACCGAGAACACAGATACAGCAGGAAGTCGCACATCTGAGCAAGCGACTACCGAGATTGACCGCCACGCAAAAGGCATACGCTTTCCGTCATTGCTTCAAGCATTACGCAATCAAGAGGGCGGACGGCACGAATATCTGTACCGAGTGCGGACATTCGTGGAAGAGCGACCACGACCTTGCGGACACCATTTGCGGATGTACCTGCCCCCATTGCGGTATGCAGTTGGAAGCGTTGCGCACCCGAAAGAGCGTTTTCAGCGAGAACGAATACTTCTCCATTGTCACGACCAGCAAGCAGTACCAAGTGATACGCTTCTTCTTCGTCAAGTCCCGATACAAGGCAGGGCAAGCAGCCGAGTATTCCATCTATGAAGTGGTGCAGAGGTGGATTTCACCCGATGGAAAGACAACGACCGTTGCCCGACTGCGTGGTATGTCAATGTTGTATTATGACCAATGGTCTGAATACAGCGACATGGAGGTGCGCAAGAACAACGGACTTCACGCATACGATATAACACCTATGTGTACCTATCCCCGACAGCGTTTCATCCCCGAATTGAAACGTAACGGTTTCAAGGGGGACTACCACAACACACTGCCGTATGACCTTTTCACGGCTATCCTTTCCGACAGCCGAACCGAAACACTCTTGAAGGCAGGGCAATACGCCATGTTGCGCCACTATATCCGCAGTTCCTTTGACATGGGACGGTATTGGGCATCCGTCAAGATTTGCATCCGCAACGGCTACACCATTTCGGACGGCTCCGTATGGTGCGACACCATTGACCTCCTGCGGCATTTCGGCAAGGACACGAACAGCCCGAAATACGTCTGCCCTGCCAACCTCAAAGCGGAACACGACAAGTTGGTGGCAAAGCGCAATCTGCAAAGGGAACGTGAGCGGACGGAACAGCAACGGCAAAAGGCGATTGAGGACGAGAAGAACTATCTGAAAGCCAAAGGCATCTTCTTCGGACTTGTGTTCTCCGACAGCCTTATCTGCATCAAGGTCATAGAGAGCGTGAAGGAAATGGAAGAGGAAGGACGGATAATGCACCATTGTGTGGGCGGTTATCACAACAAGGCAAACTCCCTTATCCTATCCGCCACCATTGACGGCAAACGGATTGAAACGATAGAGGTGTCACTGAAAACGCTGAAAGTGGTACAGAGCAGAGGGGTATGCAATTCCAATACCGAGTACCACGACCGCATCATCCGGCTTGTGGAGGACAATGCCGGACTTATCCGTCAGCGGATGAACGCAGCATAATATCAACCTATAATAAAGAATAATATGGACGTAAGATTTGAAAGCATGGTTTGCTTGTGGGACGATAAAATCCCCACGATGTTCCTTGAATTTATGAACCTCCTCACTTTTTGTCAGAGTGAGGAGCAGTTAAGGGCGGGTGTAAAAGACTTTTCCGAGAAGCACGAACTTGACAAGTTCTTCCTTTACGGCTTCGGCTCACACCATTTCTACCTGCACCAACGCTATACGAGTAACCCCGAAATGGTGATGCAGAACAGAGTTTTGTCAGTACATTTCTAACCATCAAAAGCAACGATTATGGCAACACGAATGACCATCAACGGAGTAAGTACCTGCACGAAAGCAGGGACAGAGAAATACGAGAAGTTCCAAACGGGTATCGGCAGACGCAAGCGGACACTTGTGCAATACGACTACCGCCACACGGACGGGGAATTATTCTCTTGTGTGAAACCCACGTTGGACGAGTGCCGAACCGCACGGGACAAGTGGCTGACGGCAAAAAGAGGAAAGGAGGACAAGCGATGAACGAATCAGGCTACCAAACGCTGATAGTCAAGTTCAGCAAGCCCATCACGGAATTGGACGGCATCTTTGACGATGCCGAAGCGTGGGGAGTTGAAACCCTTAAAGGATGGGTAGAGGACTATGAGAGCAGTCGGTTTACCGCCATTGACACCCACACGGCAGTCATAACGAGCGAGTACAATATGGAGTGTGTGAAAACATGGTTGGAAAGGAACACCCCCATAGCCGAGAAAACAGAATTTTGAACATTCGGGCGGTGTCCGCACCGCCCGAACATAGCACCCAAAGAAGAATGAATATGATAGCAAAGACAATTTTGGAGCAGATAGGTGGCAGACGCTTTGCCGCCATGACGGGAAGCAAAGACTTCATAGACATGGGCAACGGCTTACGCATGAGCCTTGCGAGGAACAAGACGAGTGCCAACCGCCTTGACATCATCTATGATGCAGGGGCAGACCTCTACAATATGCGCTTCTACCGCAGGACGTTCAGCAAAAAGACATTCGAGTGCAAGACGAAAGACATCGAAACGCACGAGAGGATATATTGTGATATGCTGGAAGAAATGTTCACGATGGTAACGGGACTTTACACCCGTTTTTGAGTGGGTGGGCGGCAAAAGCCGCCTACTTTCTTTCAGTGAGCATGATGGCGGACAAAGAAAGTAGCAAAGAAACCTGTGACCCAATCTGCGATAACAGTCATAGATAGTTGTATGTTGTCTATAGACCCATATAAGTATCTGTATATGGAAATAAGTAGAATATAAAATAGAATTTGTACCTTTGCACATAAATGAAATTTAGAGCATTTTAATGGATAAAGTAGGACATACTTTGTGTACACCCATTTTACTACATTATAGAAGTGCTATCAATAATAAAAATGATGTCTAAATAATTTCTTATGCAACAGAATAATTCAGAAAAATGGAACTTTTTGTCAAATAAAAAGTTATTTTGGGGGACTATTATAGTTATCCTTTTCCTCTTTCTTTTGTCCGCTTGGCTATTCTTCTGGAATAGAGAAAGACATTTTTTCAACGATAATTATGTATTAGATAATGCTCTATGGGGTACATTGGGAGATTTTGTTGGTGGCTTCATTGGTTCTATCTTAGCTTTTATAGGCGTTATTGTGACATGCCAGATTTTTATAGAGCAACGTCAGCAAACTATAGATTTAAACGAAGAGCAAAAAAGGATAACGTCAAATTCTCAAAAGTCACAAATAAATCAATCTGAAATACAGCGATTCAATTCGCTATTTTTTGAGCTTATAGATTTGCATAGGACGCAGGTGGATTATTTGATGAAGATGCCTTTAGTTGGTTTTGAAGCAGAAAACTCAAAAGAAACAAACTTTTTTGATAGATTTATGGAAGAGTTGCATAGCAACTCGAATGTAAACAGTAGCTATGCAAGAGCATTTATTGTTGCCAAGAGGAAATATCTCCAACTATATTTGAGCAACAGTACTATTTTAGCACCATATTTTAGAGTATTGTATCGGTTGTTTGAACTTATTGACAAAGCAAATATTGAAGAAAAGGAGAAAGTTAGGTATGCAAAAATCGCTCGTGCTCAGTTATCCGAGAGTGAACTTTTTATTCTAAGATATAATAGTGCAAACCTTTACGGAGATAATTTTATTGAGTACATTAATAAATTTAGACTTCTAAAACACCTGCCACTTTTATCATTATTGGAATTCAAGAATATACGAAATGTTATTGCCGAAGGAGATTCTTTATATCAATATTCAATAAATATGCTTTTCTTCTCTGTTTGGAAAAGAATATATAATATCACAGTGGGGCATGAAGACAGGACCAATGATTTTGTTCAATTATATGATGAAAGAAAAAGATATAAATTTGAATTAAAGATGCCAAAGAAACACCGAACAGCCTTATATCTAACAATTGATACAAGCCGTCCAAACAGAGACCCTCTACTAAAATGTTTCAGGAACTTTAATGAATCTGATTTTGGGAAACTTTTGACTAATTTCCTTTGGAGATATATAAATACTCAAATTTTTCAAGATACAACAAAGACGAAAATATAGAATATCATAAGAAAGTATTTCACGATGGTTCTGTTACTAAAATTGTATGTTGGATTTTAAATACAGAAAATAAGCTGTTAAGGGTATCTCATCCAAGTAGAGATAAATTTTACGGGATTTCAGAAGATTAAATAGATTTATGAACTTATTTCATAGTAGAATCTCCACAAAATCCATTCAGTCGTATCTAAACTTTAGAAATTACTTGGGATTTTGTGGAGATTCTATTTATGTACAAATGATAGCTTTTCTTAGATACTTAGGGTATATACAGCAGCGCAAACTCCGCCTTTCTCCGTTTGAGCAGCATGGCATGGCGTTTACCCTTGTAGTTGCAGAAAGCGATATACTCCCGATAAATGTTCCTGTCACCCGCCTCCAGTTTCCGGATCAGCGTGCTTTTGGGTATTTTCCCGTTCCCCAACAGACGGTATGGACCGACATTGTAGGCGAGCGTGGCAAGGAGCAGACTATCTTTCCCGAACTGCCGGAACATTGCGCAGAACTTTCGTAGGTCTTTCCGCAGAAGCGCGTCCGCCTGCCGCTTCGTCATGGTGCGTGCCGAATACCTTTCGCTCGGCTGTAACCGATGTCCATATCCCACATACGGGTGATGTTTCTCCGAGTGCCAGCCTTCAAAATACTTCGTACATCGCACCGCCCTCTCAAATGGTGGCAGCCGGTAGATAGCCGCCTGCCCGTCCGTTCCCTCATGGCGGCTATCCCGTGCGGACACGGAACAGACCGCCAGAAGCGAACAGAGGATAGCCATGAATACACGCATCATCGTGTGAGGGGTTTGAAGTTTCCGATGGGGACAACAGAGATAGCCCCGTCATCCTTCACGTTACGGTTGTTGAAGTCAAATTCCAGCTCGTAGGAGTTGTCGAAATTGTCCTCCACCACCACGATGAAGTTGTGCGCTTCCTCACCCGCCGCCGTGTAGTACAGCCGGAACTTCTCGTTTTCGAGCAGGTAGCGGTCGTTGGGCAGGAACGTGATGCCGTTGTCCATTTTCAGCGTGCCTTCCCCCTCGAACTGGAAATACCGGATGGTATAGAGGGTGTTGGCATAATCGCCCGTCTTTTTCAGTTCACAGCGGATTTCCACCGTCTGCCCCTTCGTTACCTTGTTGGGTACGGGCATGATTTCCACCGTGAAGGGATAGGATTGCTGGATGTCCATGTCATCGTCACACGACACGAGCGTGAGCGATACGGCAGCGAACAGGCAGAGTGCCAACGCCTTGAAGATTGATATTCTCTTGTTCTTGTTGTTCAGTATGTTCATTGTCATTTGATTTTTAAGTTATTGTTCTTTTTGGGTTGTCAGTTGCAGATACTCGTTCAAGTCCTTGCAACTGTCATAGAGAGCGGAACGGTCATAGATACGTTCCCCATAATGTCCTTTCAGCGTTTTCAACGTGCGCCGTCCGGCTTCGTCATGGTCGAGATAACAGTCTATGCACCCGTAGCCGTCCAAATGCTTCATTGCCTTTTCCACGTTGGCAACAGAGTTCAATACGAGGCAGTCACCCTTTTCCAATCCGAGCGTGGCAGCGGAAAGGAAGTCCATGAATCCTTCAAATACGCTACACACGTCAGCCGGAGAGCCTTCCGCCTTGACCAGCGACACATCCTTCGGAGGCACGCATCCTTTGAAGAAGCGGCTGCGGATCTCATATCCACCCGTCACGTTCGGGAAACCGACGGCGAAATACCGCTTGCCACGCACTCCATAATTCAGTCGGCAGCAATACCGGGATGCTATGTCGTAAGAAATGCCCCGTTCCGCCAGATAGTCCGTCAGTGGAGAACGAAGCAGAGGGACGGCTTCCACTCCTTCAAAGGCAGGTTCTGATGGTTTAGGCAGGAAAGTCGGTTTACTCACTTCGGGAACAGGCATAGGCATATTAGCGGTTTCCGCTATGCACTTCACTTGTTCCATGAAGTCGTTGCTTCCGATAAACTCCCCGGCAAGCGTG
>JAQVCR010000043.1 GCA_028689665.1 Muribaculaceae bacterium | reverse complement strand
ACACCAGCGATATAAGTCCAAACACTAAAGCCAAAAGCATTGCATAGAAAGGGCTTGCCACACTGTTATATATGCGTTCCAGCCGTTGGCTCATCGCCGAAGGCAAAGCTCCATTCGATTTGGCTTCTTGATACTTCTTCAATTTATCAATCGACTTCTCTAGTCCTTTGTAATCTTTGGCTACTACCTGCTCGAAGATATAATCCCACGATTTCTTTATAAAAAACCAATCGTCGGAGCTTATCCAATCGGGTAGTTTATCGCCTTGGCTGAACCACTGCACTTTAGTGTCGCCTGACTCATCGACAGCAGGATATATTTTCAACATTTGCCCTGTGTAAAACGACACTATCATATTAAATTTATCATCGGCATCAATAATACTGTTTCGCTCGCCTTTATATTTGTCTTGATGTATCAATTTAACAGCATCTTCTAATTTATACTCATTATACTGCCCTCTGAAATTGATAAAAGCTACGTATCTATCTTCTGCGTCAAGCAGCTTTCTTACATCGCCACGCTTCAGTTTGATTATCTTTTCGTGTTTCCAATCGCTGTAATAAAACATAAAACCAGTGAATACTTGCTCGGCACTATAACCTTTATAGCTGTCGCTGCCACACAATTTTATTGTGAAATCTCGGGCTAGTGTCTGCAATTGGCTCACTCTGCCGTTATATAACACATTAAGCTCGCCCAACGTTGATGCTACATTTTTTGGCAACACTTTTGGGTTCTCGGCTCCGGCTGCAAAGCTGAAAAACAAACAAAACAGCACAACAATAACCGACCTTGAACTGATTAATTTTATAGCTCTACGATACTCAAACGACATAAACAATAAGATTGAAATTGCCAGCATTAAATATCCCGAATAAGTAATCATAATGCCAAATGGATCGTGCGAAACCTGAAGTGTACAGCCATTCTCGCCGGCATCGTAAGACGATTGAATAAAACGCCAGCCGCGATAACTGAACGCTTCGTTCATCGACACCGCTGCGTGGCAGCTCTCATCGTCGTCAATTATCATCGTCGAGGTGAAGTCGGAAGGAGTGTCGGTACCCGGATAATAGTCGATTATAAAATCGGATAACGTGATAGAAAAAGGTAACTCTACATCTCCATCATCGGTAATAATTGTGTTTGTTGGCTCAGCTTTAACAAGATTCACCACCCCACGTGTGGCACAAAAAAACGTTGTGCCGGCACCGATAAGGATAAGCAGAAATGCTAAATGAATAAGCAGCACCACCGCACGCAACCGCCTCTTAAATATATACACTATCGACACCGATGCGGCTAAAGTCCAAACAGCTACGAACCACAACGACTGAAATATATTAGCCGCAACATATTCACTACCCAGCATTTTCTCTATAATTGTAGCACCCACAAGCACTGCCACAATAATAATCCACAACGATATGGTAATTATTTTTATTTTTCTCATCTCAAATAATAGCATTATGGGTTGACATCATTTTAATAATGCCAACCCGATAACTAATCAACAAAAGAATTTATTCGTATTATATCGCATCAATAAATTTTACAATTGCATCACGATCCGCTTTCGATAATGTTCTGAATTTCTCAATCGATTTTCTTGCATCGCTTTGCATATTTCCATGCCACATTATCGCCTCTATTACATTTCGAGCTCTACAATCATGAAGACGGTCGCTTGCGCCTGTAACCAGCTCGCTCAATCCACGCCCCCACAGCGGCGTCGTACGGCACCACCCTGTGCGAATATCATTCTCCATGTTTAGACGATGCTGCACCATATCACTATACGGCCATATTTTCTGATTTGGATAACGTGGTAATCGTGGGTCGTTGTCGGCAAAGAAGCCGCTAGGATCGGTAAAGTTATCCTCGCCGGTAGTCCACGACGGACGATGGCAATAGCTACAACCCAGCTCGGTAAAAAGTTTTTTGCCCTGTATCACATCTGCATCATCTAAATCTCGAGCCGCCGGAACAGCCAATCCTCGATGCCAAATCATAAAGTCGGCATATTCTTCATCACTCATCTCTACATCAAGACTGTTTGACATCAGATAATTATATATATCTTTCTGTACATCTCCCGTCTTATTCTCTTTGGGATAGTAACGATAAAAATCGGCTTGCACTTCGGCATCTTTCGACGACACATCGGCATAAGTAGACGTGATATAGTGTGAACGACGATTAGAACGTGTTACATTTGTGATATTCCATATCGCATTAGCTCCTGCCGCATCTTGCAACGGACCACGGCTTAGGGCATAAGTAAAACGCTTAGGGTGAGTAGTGTTACCATAAAGTGAAGTCCAATTACCACCGGCAAAGATTGCCGGATTTAAATTCACCCCAACCCCTTCTTGCTTAGCATATTCTGCCTTTAAGTCCTCATCACTGATAGCATCGAGCAATCCCGTTCCATACACGCCAATAGTCGACTCAAGTCGCACTTTGACATTAGAAAACGGCACTTCGGTTATTACACCGTTTTTGGTAACCTGAAGTGGCACATAATATGCACTTTGAGGAATAGTAACGTCGGGATATATCAATGAATACTTTTCTCCATCGGGAAACGTATTTCCCCACTCATCGGAATATTCACGCCACTCAATTTTAATCTTGCTCTCATCAATCGGGGCTTTGAATGGTAGTGTTGAAAGAGTCTGAGGCATTCCTGTGAGTGAACTTAGATAAGTATCTGTGTCATCTGTAACAACCAGCAAATAGCCATTTCCATGCTTATCGGCTTTATATTCAGTCTGTCGCTTACCATGTCCATAGTTTGGGTGGCAATAGAAACAACCACGTCGCACCATAACCGGACCAAGACCGTGAAACGCTCCATATTCATTTTCATTAAAATCTTTTTCAAATAGATATTCACCATATTTAAAAGCTTGCGACATTCCACTATTCTCGACAGCCGGTGTTGGCTGTTCGTAAGCAAAAGATGTAGCATTAAAAGCAGTGCCGAGTTTTCCGCCCGAATACCACTCTTCGCCCAATTCTTCTGTGTCATCTTGACCCGCATTTCCTGTGTTTGGATCGTCTTGACAAGCCACTGCGCCCAAAATTAGCGCAGTGGCACAAACCATAAAGTTAAGTTTTTGCATCGTTTAATATCTAATTTTTCAAAAGAATTTTCCTTGCTGCCTCGAGCGCAACATTTAAATTGTTACAAGCCTCGATGGCATCGCCTACCCTGCTGTCTTTATAATTCAGCACAAAAGGACGCGGCATTGCATCAATCTTGGCTAAGCAATTATTAATGGCATCAATAACAGTTTGATTGGTGGTTTGATCCACTCCTTTTAAATAATCGCTAATCGACCCTGTTTGTGCCGAGTCGGCTCCCAGTCCGCCATAATAGGCAAATTTTACACTCTCAATATTATCATAGAAGTCTTGTATCGAATTATAGGAATGTGGCGACTCGATATAATTTACATCTTCGCCTGTGTGTGGCTTCCCTATCTTAGAATTGCCCACCTCATCTACTATTGTCTTGCAACCTTCAATTATTTGTTCACTGCCTGCCGTTATCGATTTCCATACACTACCGGCTTGACCACTTAGTCGCATCTGCTCGCCAAAGTTATCTTCAGGCTCCATCTCGGCGTCTTTTAGTATCTTCCCTTTATCAGCCGTTACATTTTCAATGCCAGCCCACGCAGCTTCAAGTCTGACACTGCTTAGAGTAAGGTCTTTAGCAACTGCCACAGCATATCTAATCTCTTTAAGCGCAATAGCCGACGCAGCTCGCGGCGCACCATCACGGAAAATTATATATTCTATTCCATGGAAACCTACAAGACCATTATTTAGATTTGCCACAGTGGCATCTATGTTTTCCATCATTTTGTCGCTTGCCAGTAAATCCTCAAGAGCTTTCTTATCAAGAGGCCATGTATCGATGTGTGGATCGATATAATACTTCGATGCCGCACCAAACAGAAACGCTTCGCTCCATTCCCAATATTGACGTGCCTCTTTCCAATATTTGCACGCTAGTGCCACATTCGCATCAGTGTTAGCTGTAAGCAAAGCCTCAACTGCATTTTGAAGAGCTATTGAACGGTCGGCAAGAGTAGAATATGTCGGTATTACTGTCTTGTCAACAAATTGCTCGTTTGCAACAGCCAACGCCTTATCTTTTGTCTCCTGACCATCTACCACCGGTTCATCATTGCTACACGAAGTGCCGGCAATGGCAAGAGTGGCAAGAAACATTAAAATTTTGTTTGAAATTTTCATTATTAATTGTATTATAAATTTATCTACTGAAATATGTACAATAAGCTATGCCTAAAGATATTGAAGGCTCGTTATTATAACTATCGGAAAAGAAACGATTTGAATATTCTGCTTTAGCAACAAGACCCTTCAATGGCTCATAATTTAATCCAACTGCCACTCGATGCTTCCCACACCAGCTGTAATCATTTATTCCGTCAGCAACCTTCGCCATCGAGTCGTAATATTCATAGTGGCAGAACAAATACATCTTCTGATTGCTCGATTTGATTCGCGGACACATAGAAAATAAATCATATCCGAATTCTACACTCGTCGATACGGCATCCGATGCAACTGCTGTCTTGGGCGATGGCGAAGCGGTCGACATATTATTTTTATTAAATTGAGTTATCTCTTTTGAATCGTTTACGTGCGCCCAGTCAAAATTTCCTCGCGCTATGATATTATGATTATTATACACGAAATCTATACTTCCTATCACCACTTCGCCTTTACAATTGCTGTATTTTGTGTTCTTAGTGAGAGAATTACTAAAACTAGTGCCGAAATATCCACTAACACCTACCCTAAGACCATTCACCGAATAGTTGTCTATTCGCAAAGCGCCGGCATATGAATTAGCTATTTTAAATTCATAAGGACTTGCCGAACCGTTGCTGATAAACTCTTGCGAGCCAAATCGCTCGGAATCTAAACCGGGGATAAACATCGCCTCATATCTCCACTTACCTAAATAGCCCCAAAGATTAACTCCGGTCTCGTGCCACGTACAAGGCAATATCGTACTCTCGCCTTCAGGACGATACACTGTGAAAAATTCATTTGGCATATGGCATCTGTTGGTTAGACCTACCGGCACCACAAAGTGTCCAAGCCTCAAATTTAGCGCACGGCTAAAGCTCTTCTGAATCCAAAATTGCTCAAGAGCAACCTCGCCGCCTCGCTCTACATCTGTCTCATATTCACCTGCCTCATCTGCCTCAAGCTCTACTGCAGCCTCTACTCCGCCATGCTCAAATTCTATCTCACTTCCCATTGTCCACCCTTTACCAAAGTCGTAACCCAACGACACTACAACGTGCGGCAAATCGAAACGTCCATGACTCTCGTTACGATAATTTTCGGGCGTTATATAACGTTGCCATTGGTCGCTGTAAAAATTTCTTGTCATCACAGCCTCACCATAACCACCAATTGTCAATCGAGGTTTCTTTGTCGGCTCCACAGCCTTTATATAGATAGTATCATGGACAACCTTTGAATTTAGATTAACAGCCCTCTCCTGAGCCGTTAAAGCTCCATGGGAAAGTGATGCAAGCACTAAAAAGAGTAGTAAAAGTTTCTTCATTTCTTTATGTTTAATTGATTGCAACAAAATTAGAGCCCTTCACCACCCCACACAATACCCACAAATGACTAAAAATCGCCCTCCTCTACCAATATATAACTACATATTTTGAAAAATAAACTAATTTCATTATTTTTGTATAGGAATCTTAAATTACACACATGAAAAAATATTTATATTTATTCGTTAGTTTTTTTATTTGCATTATTTGCACGGCACAAACTGCATACGAAGTTACTGCCAACCCCGTTCTTAACGTTCGTAGTTACGGAAAAGCTAAAGCCCCACTGCTCGGAAAAGTCTACTATAACGACACCGTGCAAGTGTATGAAATATCAAACGGCTGGGCTAAAATTAAATACAACGACGACTACGCTTATGTAAGTGCCAAATATCTAAAAGAAATCGAAATAATCGAAGAAGCCACACAGCCAACAGAGGAAAGTTTTTTTTCAATGATAACATCAAAAGGCAGTTCCAGCCTTTTAATGTTTCTAATTATAGTATTCTCCATCATATTATTCATGCTCCGAATGCATAGAAAAGATGACCCGCTGGAAGGCGGTGCATATATTGCCAACATGATAATTTTCATTCTGTTATCGGCAATTGAAATAATATATGTAATATCGATGAAAAACGACTCTACGTGGTTTTGTTCGCCTAACAAAGTAGGGTGGATATGGACAATTATTAACTTCTTTATTTTCGGATATGCCGTTTTCAATCAGATAATGTGCTTCTTTGAAACACTCGACGAAATAGCCTACAATAGCTACGGCTCGTTTGACAAGACTCTCGGAATATTTTCGTGGGCTGGAGCCGCCGCGTTAGGACTCTTATCCACATTCCTCTTCCCCGTCGCTCTACCTTTTATTGGAGGAGCTTTCGTGATATGCCAAATCATTCAGATAGTATTAATATTTCGTGGTATAGTACCCGACGGTGGGTGGTTAAGAGCGATTCTATGCGTCTTTGTATACATTATAGGCTCCATATCCACAGTACTTATTCTGATACACTTCATTGCATTATTAATAGTAGCACTAATAGTATTCGTCGTTCTCGCAATATTTAGTCAAAGCGACACGAAAACACGAAAATGCAGAAACTGCCACTATTATCGTGGCAACAGCTACTGCGATTATTATAACAACTATATAGATGGCTCGCTCGACGACTCCTGCAACAACCACAGCTTCTAGTCGCCCATAAACAAGCAATCCCCCACAAAAGTGGGGGATTGCGCTATTGGATTGCCAGCTTTTTGTGGGGGGCTAGGTAGATTCCTTTTGCCAGCGCAATGCGATGACTTGTGTATTCGCCTGCGGGTATTTTTGCAGCTATCGCGCCGTTTATGCTGTATATGGCTAGTTCTTGTGCGAGAATACCACTTATATTTGCACCTCCTTCTGTGGGTGTGATGGTATAGCCGTCGGTGTAGGGCGATAATGTGTTTTCAATACTGCTTACTGCCTTCAGTCGTGCCTCAAATTCCTTTTTTAGAGCCGGAGCGAGGCGGTTGATTGTGAGATTGGCATCTTTTATGGCATCGTCGGTTGCCTCTTTCTCGGCAATTGATACATATTTTTCGGCAATGGTTTTATATCGTTCGCCTACTGCAAAATTTACAATTATGTCGGTTTCGTTTATGCTTTTCCACGAGTGCGATACTACATTCTCTGAGAAATCTACTTTACTTATCGTTTTGGCATTCTTGATCACTAGAGTCAATTCATTAAAATAAAACTCGGGGAAGGTTGCCATGTCTACTTCTATTATCAATCGTCCGTTCTCTATTCGCTTTTCTACGGTTGAGAATAGTCGGCTATAATTGTATTCATATATTTCACTTGTCCCGGCTGCCCAGATACAATCTTTATTTTCACTTCCATAATTATCGTATAGATAATCTAAAAGTGCATAGCATACATCGCTGTTTAATTGCCCATTCACCAATGTGGTTGAATTTTTAATATTATGACAGAAAATATTTAGCCATGCTCCATTATTAATGCCTTCTCGAAGGGTCTCTTTCACATCGTCGATACATTTTTTATCAAGGCTAATTCTAGGAAATTTACCTTTCAGAAAATCTTTGTCGGTGAATAACGATGGCATCATATATTTCTTCCAATTATGGTAAAAGCCACTTGATTCGAGAAATTTAACTTCATCTAGTGTCTCTGAGGCTTCGGCAAATCCTGTTGTACCACCGGGAATACCAAGAACAAACGGTGCTATGCCTAGCGTGTCGATAACACCATAATATGTTTTCTTTATGCAAGCCGTTGGGTCGGTTTTCTCCATATCTCCACCATGATTCATCAAGCCGTTGCCTAGGTCGACAAATCGCTGTGCCTCGCTCCACCACATTTGGGGAGTCCATTTATTACCATTAAGATGTATATTTTTACCAGCCACACTCGACATCCAATTTACACTTAATCGAAATGGAATATTGTTTCCGCAGCCGTCGGTGTAGGTGAGCATTCTTGTCGGTGTAAATCCGGTTGTAGCCGGCATTCCTGTGTGTTGAATGTCTTTATCGTCGACATATCTACCCAGAACATAATTAAATGGTCGTTGATAGATACCAATAAGTGCGTCATCGCCGGTGAATGACACTGCAAAACTTTTATTAAACTTGTGAATAGGAATATTCACTTCTACTGCATCGGCATTTGTACAATTCTCACTTGCTAATGTGATTAATACCTTCTCTGCTTTCGCCGTAAAAACAAACATTAAAAATAAAGGTAGTATGAAATAAAATCGTTCCATAGTTTTTTAGCTATAATTCGTTAATACTAA
>JAQVCR010000018.1 GCA_028689665.1 Muribaculaceae bacterium | reverse complement strand
GGACTGTCATTGACTTCTTACTTTCTTTTTGAAGTCCCAGTGATGGCGAAGAAAGGTGATACAAAATAAGGAAAGGAGCTTTAAAGCTCCTTTCCTTCATATCATAGTTGTAGAATTATTATCGTTATAATAATTCTATAGAACGCTTCAAGAAGTTGTTAAGAGCTTCGCCTTTAAGTAGCCCGTTTCCAAGTAGAGCAATATCGACAAGTTGCTTTACCGTAGCTTGATTATCGGCATATTTAGAAATAATATCTTTTTCTTTATTTCTAATTTCTTCGGCTTTACTTTCGGCATCGGTCAATTTCTTCTTATCGTCGTCGCCTAATTCTTTATTGTCTTTCTTTAAATCGTTTAGCTTAGCGATGTCTTTATTTACCTCCTCTAATTCAGCTTCGAGTGGGTTTATTTCGTTTCCAATGGCATCATTAGCGTTTGTAATAACTTTCTTTACAATAGGGTGCTCAGTGTTAAGCGTAAGATTATAGCTATCTGGTAGCTCACCGTAGAAATTCATACCGGGTTGCATAGCCGACATTTCTTTCATTCTTCTCATAAATTCGTTCTGAGTAATCAATATAGGACTATCAGAAGGAGTTAGAGCTTGGAATGCAACAATAAATTCGCTTTTCTCAATAGCCGGAATTTGCGATTTAAATAGGGTAGTAGATATATTTCGTTCTAATGTAGAAATATTAGCCTCTTTATTGTCTTCTTTCTTAATTAAGTTGTCAATAGTATCGCTGTCGACTCTAACCAATCTGCTCTTTTCAATTTTGCTTTCAAGAAGTCCGACGATATGAGGATCTAATTGCCCATTCATATATAATACATCGTAACCTTTATTTGTTGCAGCATTTATGTAAGAATATTGTGCATCTTTATCGGTTGAGTATAATAATACGATATTACCTTCTTTGTCGGTCTGATTCCCCTCAATTAGTTTTTTGTAATCCTCTATTTTATAGAATTTATTATCGGTATTTTCTAGTAAAGCGAATTTAAGAGCCGATTCACAGAATTTCTCATTAGTAAGCATTCCATATTCAATGAATACTTTAATGTCGTTCCATTTTTCTTCAAATTCTTTAGGGCTGTTCTTGGAAATATCTTCAAGACGAGAAGCAACTTTCTTCGTGATATGTGAAGATATTTTCTTTACATTTCCATCGCTTTGAAGATAAGAACGAGATACATTTAATGGAATATCAGGAGAATCAATTACCCCTTGAAGAAGAGTTAAAAATTCAGGAACTACACCCTCTACCGAGTCGGTAACGAATACCTGATTACAATATAATTGAATTTTATTACGATTAATATCAAAGTTTGAATGTATCTTAGGGAAGTATAAAATACCGGTTAGAGTAAATGGAAAGTCAACATTAAGGTGTATCCAGAATAGAGGATCTTCTTGTCCCGGCATTAGTTCGTGATAGAAATCTATATAATCTTTATCGGTTAAGTCGGCAGGTTTCTTTGTCCATAGAGGGGCAGTGGCATTGATTATATTGTCTTTGTCGGTATCAACATATTTGCCATCTTTCCATTCTTGTACTTTTCCTGAAATCACAGGAACAGGTAAGAATTTACAATATTTCTTTAGAAGTCCGTCAATCTTAGATTGTTCAAGAAAGTCTTTATTTTCGTCGTCGATATATAATATTATGTCTGTACCGCGAGAGTCTTTTTCTATCTCTGTCATTTCAAACTCGGGCGAGCCGTCGCATGTCCAAGATACAGCTTTTGAACTTTCTTTATAAGAGAGAGTGCGAATTTCTACCTTTTTAGAAACCATGAATGCTGAGTAGAATCCAAGTCCGAAGTGTCCAATTATAGCATTAGCGTTGTCTTTATATTTATTAATAAATTCTTCTGCTCCTGAGAATGCTATTTGATTGATATATTTATCAATATCTTCGGCTGTCATTCCTATACCATTGTCGCTGACAGTAAGAGTTCCTTTATCTTTATCAATAGTAACTTTTACATTTAGTTCACCTAATTCGCCTTTAAATTCGCCAACAGACGAAAGCGTTTTAATCTTTTGGCTTGCATCAATTGCATTAGAAACTAATTCACGAAGAAATATTTCATGATCGCTATATAAAAACTTTTTAATAACGGGGAAAATATTATCGGTAGTTACCCCAATTTTGCCTTTTTGCATAATATATTAGTTTTAGTTATTTCTGTTATGATAATATACAAATAAAATGCCATACTAATAAGTATGACATTTTATCACTATTTTATACCTTATGTAATTGCAAGTATCAGTTTGCTAGCGTGTTATCGCTGTTCTCCGATATTGTAATTTTGTCAGATTCTTTGCAGAAATCGATGATTAATTTACTGTTTTGTTTAATTTCTCCGCGAAGTAGAATATCGGCAAGCTCATCTTCAATGTATTGTTGAATTGCTCTTTTTAATGGTCTAGCTCCATATTGCGAATCAAAACCCTTGTCGACAATAAATTCTTTTGCTTTATCGGTGATCTCGATAGAATAGCCAAGCTCATTAATACGATGGAAGAAGTCGGCTAGTTCAATATCAATGATTTTAGTCATCGACTCTTTGTCTAGTGAGTCAAACATCACTATGTCATCTATTCTGTTAAGGAATTCGGGTGAGAAAGTTTTATTTAAAGCTTTCTGAAGCACGCTGTGAGAATATTCTTTACCTCGCATTGACGTGTTAAATCCTACGCCTAATCCAAAATCTTTTAATTCGCGACTACCTACATTAGATGTCATAATGATAATAGTATTTTTGAAATCTACTTTTCTTCCATTACTATCTGTAAGTCGTCCTTCGTCCATCACTTGAAGTAGCATATTGAAAACGTCGGAATGAGCTTTTTCTATTTCATCAAGAAGTACAACCGAATAGGGGTGTCTTCTCACTTTCTCGGTGAGTTGTCCGCCTTCTTCATAACCTACATATCCCGGAGGTGCCCCGACAAGTCGCGAAACAGTGAACTTCTCCATATATTCGCTCATATCGACTCTAATGATTGCATCTTTAGAATCGAATAAAAATTCGGATAGCTTCTTTGCCATGTGAGTTTTACCTACTCCGGTAGGTCCTAGAAGAAGAAATGTTCCGATAGGTCGATTAGGATCTTTAAGTCCCATTCTGTTGCGACGAATAGCCTTAGTGATAGTATCGATGGCTTTATCCTGTCCTACGATATATCTTTTCAACTCATCACTCATACCAAGCAATCTAATTCCTTCGGCTTGAGCAATACGCTTAACAGGAACTCCTGTCATCATAGCCACAACTTCGGCTATTTTGTCGGCATTTACAATTTCTCTCTTTTTCTCAAGCTCTTTTTCCCAGCGTTCTTTTGCGTCATCTAATTCGGAAAGGAGATTTTGTTCTAAATCACGGAAATTAGCCGCACTTTCAAAATTCTGGGCTCTAGCAGCTTTAATCTTGTTTTTGGCAGTATCTGCTATTTTCTTTTCAATATCTTCGATCTCTTTAGGTACAGAAATTGTAGAAATGTGAACTCTAGACCCAGCTTCGTCGAGAGCGTCAATGGCTTTATCGGGAAAGTTTCTTTCTGAAACGTAACGGTCGGTTAATTTCACACAGGCCTCGATAGCTTCGGGAGTATATATTACATTATGATGGTCTTCATATTTTCCCTTAATATTGTTAAGAATTTGTATCGTTTCTTCAGCCGTAGTTGGCTCTACTATTATCTTTTGGAAACGACGTTCTAATGCTCCATCTTTTTCAATATTTTTACGATATTCGTCGAGCGTGGTTGCACCTATACATTGTATTGTGCCACGAGCAAGGGCAGGTTTAAGCATATTTGCGGCATCCATAGCGCCCGTAGAATTACCAGCACCCACAATTGTATGTATCTCATCAATAAATAGAATTACTTCGGGGTGAGCGGCGATTTCATCGAGAATAGCTTTTATTCGTTCTTCAAATTGACCTCTGTATTTTGTACCAGCCACAACCGATGCCATATCTAAAGATACAATTCTTTTGTTGAATAATACACGAGCTACTTTACGTTGAATTATTCGAAGGGCTAATCCTTCGACAATTGCAGATTTACCTACTCCAGGTTCGCCAATTAGCACGGGATTATTCTTTTTACGTCGGCTTATAATCTGTGCTACACGTTCAATCTCCTTTTCTCTACCAACAACAGGATCTAGCTTGTTTTCAGATGCGGCATGCGTCATATCAATACCGAATTTGTCAAGAATCGGAGTGTCGGTATTAATGTTTTTTGGCGAATTATCTTTAGCCGTAGTCGATTTGCTATCTTTTTTTGACAAGTCGTCGTCTAAAATTTCGTCATCATCATCGTCGTCGGGGAAATTAGCACCATTTTTAATTGTGCTGATTGTCTTTATTTCGGAAGAAATATCATTAGCACTGACATTAAAGAGAGCTAAATATTTAGAAATATTTGTAGAATTATTTTCATTAGCTAAAGCAAGAAGTAGATGTTGAGAGTCGGCAACCACTTCTTTCCTTAATCTCGCTTCTTTTAAAGCGTCATTCAGAATATCCTCAGTCTCTTGCTTCAATGCCATTGACTTTGAAAAATCGGCTTGTTGTGGGGTATCTGTAAGCTCTGCTTCAAGCAAAGTTCTTAATTCTGTTACAGCAACATTAAGTTTAACTAGAATATTATATGCTTTGTCGTTTTTGTCATTAATGATAGCAAGAAGGAGATGCTCAGGATAAATAGAAGAAAAGTGCATTTTCTTAGCCTCAGAATGAGCGGCAAGAATAAGATCTGTTGCTTCAAAAGAGAAAAGAGCGTCCATTATATTGATTTGTTTTAATGTATTCATTTATTGCAAAGTTATAAAATCAAAATTCTAAAGCCAATAATTAATGGCTAATAATAATTAACACACAAATATTATGCCAAAATAAAAGTAATAGGTGAGAAAACAAAAATGTATTTTATATAAAATAATTTTATTTCGACAGAAAAATGCTATCTTTGTAAAATAATATGCACTATAATATTATACTTATCGATAATTATTTCGTTAATATGCGTTATGGTGTTTAAACTATGTTTCAATACAAAAAACAATACAAATGTTAGACGAAGATCGAATATTAAAGATCAATATTGAGAATGAAATGAAATCAGCGTATATCGACTATTCGATGTCGGTGATTGTTTCTCGTGCGCTACCAGATGTTAGAGATGGCTTTAAGCCTGTCCATCGTAGGGTACTATTTGGTATGGAAAAATTAGGTAATACATCAACTTCAGCCCATAAGAAATCGGCTCGTATTGTTGGTGATGTGTTAGGTAAATATCACCCACATGGCGACTCTTCTGTTTATTTTGCGATGGTTAGAATGGCGCAAAACTGGTCGTTGAGATACCCTCTTGTAGATGGACAAGGAAACTTTGGCTCGATAGATGGAGACAGCCCGGCTGCAATGCGTTATACAGAGGCACGATTAGGCAAAATGGGAGAAGAGATGATGCAGGATATCGATGCCGATACGGTGGATTTTCAACCAAACTTTGATAATACATTAACAGAGCCATCGGTATTGCCTACAAGATTTCCCAATCTATTAGTCAATGGTGCTTCAGGTATTGCCGTCGGTATGGCAACAAATATGCCACCTCATAATCTAACAGAAGCAATTAATGCATCTATAGCATTGCTTGATAATCCAGAAATGGAGATACCGGAGTTAATGCACTTCATAAAAGCTCCAGACTTTCCAACAGGTGGATTAATTTATGGCTATTCAGGTGTAAAAGAAGCTTTTGAGACAGGGCGAGGCAGAATTGTGATACGTTCAAGGGCAGAAATAGAAAATATTGATAACCATGAGGCTATAATAATCACAGAGATTCCATATAATGTTGTAAAATCGGATTTAGTAAAATCCATTGCCGATCTAGTGGAAGAAAAGAAACTAGAAGGAATTTCAGATATTAGAGATTTAAGCCATCTTGAAGGGCTGAAAATAGTAATAGATATTAAGAAAGATGCTAATGCCAGTGTTGTCCTTAATAAGCTATATAAGATGACACAGCTTCAAAGTTCATTCAGCGTAAATAATATAGCTCTTGTAAATGGACGACCACAGACATTAAACTTAAAAGAATTATTAAAATATTTCTTAGAGCATCGTCATGACGTTGTGATTCGTCGTACTAAATACGAATTACGTAAGGCAGAGCAACGAGCTCATATTGTAAAAGGTCTTATCATAGCCTCTGATAATATTGATGAGGTAGTAAGGATAATAAAAGAGTCGACAAGTCCTGCCGAAGCGAAAGAAAATCTTTGCAATCGTTTTGGATTAGATAATCTTCAGGCACAAGCAATTGTGGATATGCGATTAGGTCAACTTACCGGTCTAGCTCAAGATAAACTACATGCCGAATATGATGAGTTGATGAAAAATATAGAACACTACCATGACATATTAGATAACTATGAAGTGTGTAAGCAATTAATAAAAGACGAATTAATTGAAGTAAGAGAAAAATATGGCGACGAGCGTCGTAGTGAAATAGTTTATTCATCAGAAGAATTTAATGCTGAAGATTTCTATTCAGATGATGAAATGATTATCACAATTTCACATTTAGGATATATAAAGAGAACAGCACTAACCGAATTTAGAGCTCAGAACAGAGGCGGAGTGGGAGCAAAAGGCAGTGATACCCGAGACGAAGACTTTATCGAATATATTTATCCGGCTTCAATGCATAATTATATGCTATTCTTTACCCAAAAAGGACGTTGCTATTGGTTGAAGGTTTATGAAATTCCTGAAGGGACTAAAAACTCGAAGGGTAGAGCTATACAGAATCTACTTAATATAGACTCAGACGATAAGGTAAACGCATTCATCAAAGTAATGAAATTGGGCGACACAGAATATATTAATTCACACAATCTAATATTCTGTACAAAGAAAGGTGTTGTCAAAAAGACTAAATTAGAGGCTTATTCACGACCACGAGTAAATGGTGTGAACGCAATAACGATACGCGAAGACGACCAAGTGATACAAGTAAGACTTACCGATGGCGATTCTGAAATCATTTTAGCAAACAGAAATGGACGCGCAATACGATTCCATGAAAGCAAGGTTAGAGAGATGGGTAGAAATGCAACCGGAGTAAGAGGAATGACACTTGATGATGGTGATGATGAAATTGTCGGAATGATCTGTATGAAAAACGGCACAGAAGATAATGTAATGGTTATCTCGGAGCAAGGATATGGAAAACGTTCGGCATTAGAGGATTACCGAATCACAAATCGTGGAGGAAAGGGCGTAAAAACAATTAATGTTACAGATAAAACAGGTAAACTAGTCGCTATCCAGAATGTAAATGATACCAACGACTTAGTCATTATAAACAAATCAGGTATAACAATTCGACTCAAAGTAGAAGACACAAGAATAATGGGACGTGCCACACAAGGAGTGAGATTGATAAATCTAGAGAAACGTAATGATGACATAGCATCGGTTTGTAAAGTTGATTCTCAAGAAGTAATTGAAGATATCGACGATGATGTAACAGATATCGAAACCCCAAGTGTTGAAGATTTAGGTAATATCTCGGAAGAAAATAACAAAGAGGACAATCAGGAATCAGATACAAAAGAATAGAAATAACTTAACTAAATAAATGAAGAAATGAAAAATTTATCAATTTTTTTAGCTTGTGCTTTATTCGTATCAGGAAGTGCAGTAGCTCAAAAAAATCTTGTTGACGCAGTCAATAAAGATATTAGCGGATATACTCCAGATTACAAAGCAGCTAGAGCGAAACTAAAACCAGCATTTAATGATGTAGAGACAAAAGATGATGCTCGCACATACTTTGTCGCAGGTAAAACTGAATTTGGTTATTATGACCAATTACTTGGTAAGAAACAGCTAAGACAAGAAGTGAATGATTTAGAAATGAGCAATGCCTTACTTGATGGCTATAACTTGTTTAAGAAAGCATTCCCTTTAGATTCTGTACAAGAAGTAGATAAAAAAGGCAAAGTAAAGCTAGACAAAGAAGGTCGTCCAAAGGTAAAGACCAAATATTCAAAAGATATGGCAAATCTAATAGTAGGACACTTTAATGATTTTAATATCATTGGCTCTACTTATTATGAAGCAAAAGAATATAAAAAAGCATACGAAGTATGGGGAATCTTTGCTTCATTGCCCGGAGCTTCTTGCTTAGGAAAGAATGCACCAGTGTTGCCTGATACTATTATTGGACAAGTACAATTCTTCCAAGGAATAGCTGCATGGCAGGCTGGTGATAATAAGGCCGCAATTGAGTCTTTTGCCTCAGCACGCAAAAAAGGATATGTGAAAAAAGAAGCATTCGATTATGCAATATCTTGCTGTGCGGCATTAAAAGATAATGCAGGTATCATAGCATTAGCAAAAGAAGCATATCAAATTTTCGGTTCAAAAGACAACCAATATATATCATTAATGATTAATGATTATATTAATAATTCAAAGTATAAAGAAGCTACAGAACTATTAGATGAAGCAATCGCAGCTAATCCAACCAATGCCGAATTCTACAATGTGAAAGGTTCATTGTATGAGAATCAGAAAGATATGGAAAAAGCTTTTGAATACTTTATGAAGGCACTAGAATTGAATCCAGAATATGCAAAAGGACAATTTGATGTAGGACGTTACTATTTCAATAAGGCAGTTCAAAAGAGAGAAGCTATTAATAAGCTATCGGGTGCCGCTTATCAAAAGGCAATTGTATCGGAATTAAATCCTCTATACGAAAAAGCACTCCCTTATCTAGAAAAAGCATATCAACTAGATCCTGAAAATTCGGACGTGAAGCATGCACTAAAGAATATATATTATTTCTTAGGCAATGAAGCAAAACTTAATGCACTTGAAAAAGGATATTAAAAGAAACTTTATTTTATAAATAATAAGGGTAGGTACAAAAGTGTATCTACCTTTTTTTGTAATTTTGGGAAAAATATTAATACCTTTTTATGGAAACTGTAGATAAACTATACATCTTAGGCACAGGAAATGCTATGGTAACTAAATGCTATAACACATGTTTTGCAATAAAATCGAAAGATGAATATTTCTTAGTAGATGCCGGTGGCGGGAATCAAATATTAGCCAATATAGATAGTATGAATATAGATTTTGACAAGATAAGAGATATGTTCATCACCCACGCACACACCGATCATTTATTGGGCGCTATTTGGGTTATACGCAAAATAGCATCGCTCATTAATAGCAATAAATATAACGGAATATTTAATATATATTCATCGCAAGAAGTGGCCGAATTAATTATAACTATGTGTAAGGCAATGTTAAAAGCTAGCGAGGTAAAACAGCTAAACGAAAAGATCAAGTTTATAATTATTAACGATGGGTTTAAAGCGATACTTAATAATGGAATCAAATTGACTTTCTTTGATATTCAATCAACAAAAAAATTACAATATGGCTTTAGAGCTATATTAAACGACGATTTAAAGCTGGTGTGTCTTGGCGATGAACCATATAATGAGAAATGTAGAGATTATGTCTACCCCTGCGATTGGCTGCTGTGTGAATCATTCTGTCTATATTCGGAAAAGGATAAATTTAAGCCATACGAAAAGCATCATAGCACAGCACTCGATGCCGGATTATTAGCTCAAGCGCTAGGTGCTAGAAATTTAATTGTATATCACACAGAAGATAAAAATCTAGCAAAACGTAAAGAATTATATACAAAAGAAATAGCACAGAATTTTGGCGGGAGCATCTATGTTCCCGATGACTTAGATGTAATTTCATTAATATAAAAAGAATTTATAGATAATAAAATATTTCTTAGATATATTAATCGGTTATAAGTGGTGATAATATGAGAACATTTTATTATTTTTGTAAGAATAAACTGGTTATGTGTTTTGATTAAGAAAATAAAATTAATAAATATATAGGATATGAGATTTAATGTACAAAGTAAGACATTGCTAGCACGCTTATCATCGGTAAGCAAAGTTGTAAGTTCTAAAAATGCTATTTCAATTTTAGATAACTTCTTATTCTGTCTAGATGGAACCAAGTTGGTTGTAACAGGAAGCGACCAAGAAAATACACTAACTACAAGTTTAGAAGTTACTGAAGCCGAAGGCTCAGGAAAGTTTGCAGTTAATGTAAAATATCTATTAGAGGCCTTAAAAGGCTTGACAGATCAAAACTTGATATTTGAAATAAATGATGCAAACTTTGAGATAAATATACATTATCAGAATGGTAACTATAATTTCATAGGAATTAATGGGAATGAATTCCCTCAGAAAGAAATTAATGAGGTAAGCACAAAATCGCTAACAATCTCTTCAAAAGAAATACAAAAAGCAATTTCTAACACAATATTTGCTGTTGCTACCGAAGATATACGCCCAATAATGATGGGTATTTTATGGGACATACAGCCGGATAATATCACATTCGTAGCTTCTGACACACACAAATTAGTGAGATACACAAATAAGAAAATTAAGACTAATCTAGAAGCATCGTTTATATTGCCCACAAAGCCCGCCTCAATATTGATGAATTTCCTTCAGAAAACTGAGGAGCCGGTGAGCATTGTATTAGATGAAACAAGCGTAACATTTACGACTAAAGAATACACATTGAATTGTCGTTTTATCAATGGCCGTTATCCTAACTATAACTCGGTAATACCTACTAATAATCCATATATTCTTACAGCCGATCGCGTTTGCTTATTAAATGCAGTGAAACGTGTTTCAGTGTTTGCAAGCGTAGGTGGGTTGATAAAATTTGATTTAAAAGAAGATACAATTTTATTAAAAGCTCAAGATATAGATTTCTCAACATCAGCCGAAGAAATGCTATCGTGCGATTATAAAGGCGACAATATGATGATCGGATTTAATGATGCACGTATCGTGGAAGTACTAAATAACATTGATAATGATACTATAATAGTAAATCTTAGCGATCCTTCAAGGGCAGGGGTATTCCTACCATCAGAGCAAGAGGAAGACGAAGAATTGCTAGTATTATTAATGCCAATGATGATTTAAAGATATGGAATTAGAACTAAAAAATCCTATAATATTTTTCGATTTAGAGACAACCGGAGTTAATGTGTCGCATGATCGAATAGTCGAGATTTCGTATATAAAGGTATATCCAAATGGCAAGGAGGAAGAAAAAACAATGCGAATAAATCCCGAAATGCCAATCCCTGCCGAATCGACAGCAGTACATCACATAACAGATGATGATGTAAAGGATAAGCCGACATTTAAATGTGTTGCTAAGGAGCTAAGCCGTGTGTTTGAAGGCTCCGACATTGCAGGCTTTAATAGCAATCGTTTTGATGTGCCATTGTTAATGGAAGAGTTTATAAGAGCCGACATAGATATAGATTTTTCAAATAGAAGATTTATCGATATTCAGACAATCTTTCATAAAATGGAGCAGCGCACGTTAAGTGCAGCATATAAATTCTATTGTAATGGAAATTTAGAAGATGCACACACAGCCTCTGCCGATACTAGAGCAACTTATGAAGTGCTAAAAGCTCAATTAGATAGATATTCAAATCTCAAGAATAACGTAGAATTTCTCTCTGATTTTTCTTGCCATAATAAAAATGCAGACTTAGCAGGACGCATTATCTTTAATGACAAGAAACAAGAAGTGTTTAATTTTGGGAAATATAAAGGAGTCCCCGTCGAAGAAGTATTTCATAAAGAACCGGGATACTATGCGTGGATGATGCAGGGCGATTTTCCTCTTAACACGAAGCGTGTAATTACGAACATAAAATTAAGAATGAAATAATACATTGTAATGTTGAATGGCAAGCATATTATATTAGGTATTTCAGGAGGAATAGCAGCATATAAATCGGTTGCTTTACTTCGCTTGTTGGTAAAGGCAGGTGCCGAAGTTCAAGTGATAATAACACCTTCAGGAAAGGAGTTTATCACCCCGGTAACCCTCTCTGCACTAAGTGGAAAACCAGTAATTAGCGAATTTTTCACTGCAAATACAGGCAGCTGGAACAGCCATGTCGATTTAGGCTTATGGGCAGATGCAATGATAATAGCACCCGCCACAGCCTCGACAATTGCCAAAATGGCACACGGAATAGCCGATAATATGCTTATTACCACTTATCTCTCGGCTAAAGCACCGGTATTTGTGGCACCTTCCATGGATTTAGATATGTTTGCTCATCACACTACAACAAATAATATAGCACTATTAAAGAGCTATGGCAATTTTATAATCGAGCCTGCCGAAGGAGAACTAGCAAGTCATCTAATAGGCAAAGGCAGAATGGAAGAGCCAGAAAATATAGTAGCTTATTTAGACACTTATTTTAGATCATCGCAAGATCTTAAAGGAAAACGAGTCCTCATAACCGCAGGTCCTACATACGAAAAAATAGATCCGGTTAGATTTATAGGTAATTATTCATCAGGAAAGATGGGCTATTCGTTAGCCCATGAATGTGCAGCTAGAGGAGCAAAAGTAACATTAATCAGTGGCCCAGTTAGCTTAAAAGTTGAAGATACCGATGGTATCGAAGTAATAAAAATAGAGAGTGGCAGAGAAATGCTTTCTGAATGTGAGGCTAGATTTGGCAAAATGGATATCGCTATAATGTGTGCGGCAGTGGCCGATTACTATGTCGCAGATGTTGCTGATAAGAAAATAAAACGGGAAAGTGAAGAAATACCGGAATTAAAGCTGGCAAAAAATAAAGATATTGCCGCCACACTAGGTCAAGTCAAAACAGATAAACAGATACTTATAGGATTTGCTCTAGAGACTGATAATGAAGAAGAAAACGCATTAAAAAAATTAAAGAAGAAAAATCTTGATTTTATAGTATTAAATTCTTTAAAAGATAAAAATTCAGGCTTCGGGACAGATAACAATACAATCACAATAATAAATAAAGATTGCTCAAAAATTAAATATCCCAATATGCCAAAGCCCGCAGTATCGAAGGCAATAGTTGATATAATTGTAAATAACTATCTATGTTCAGAATAAAAAAAACGATTTTAG
This sequence comes from Muribaculaceae bacterium, assembly GCA_028689665.1. Classification (GTDB taxonomy): domain Bacteria; phylum Bacteroidota; class Bacteroidia; order Bacteroidales; family Muribaculaceae; genus JAQVCR01. Next base: position 30,034 of record JAQVCR010000018.1, on the reverse strand, counting down.
TTTTACTTTTTGCTTCGTTTACATTAATCGCCAGCTCACAAGAGCTTAATTGTAAAGTAGAAATTAATAGCGATCAAGTGGCAAATGTAAGTAAAGACGTCTTTAAGACTCTTGAAACGGCAATAGGAGAATATATGAACGATACTAGATGGGGGAATGCTCAATTTATGGCTAATGAAAAGATAGAATGTAAATTATTCTTTAAAATCAATAGCTATGCCGACAATGTAATGACAGGCGACCTACAAATACAATCAATGCGTCCCGTCTACAATAGTACATATACTACTACATTATTAAATTTTAAGGACTCAAAGATAGAATTTAGCTATCAAGAAAATGAGCCACTAGTGTTCTCCGAGAATACAATGGAAAGTAATATCACAGCCATATTAAATTTTTATGCCTATTTGATATTAGGATTAGATTTCGACAGCTATTCATCATTAGGAGGCGATTTATATTTTGATAAGGCAACCGAAATAGTAAGAATGGCTCAAAGCTCGGGCGAAAAAGGCTGGAAAGCTTTTGAAGACACAAAAAATAGAAGTGCAGTGCTGAGCGCATATACCGATAAAAGCACTTCGGGATTAAGAGCTTTAAGTTACACGTATCATAGAAAGGGTCTAGATGAGATGGCTCTGAGTGTAGATAAAGGAAGAGCATCTGTTACCGAATCACTAGAGATGCTGAAAAAAATATATGATGTTGCCCCTATGAGTGTAGGTCTGTCGATGTTTAAAGACGCAAAATTAGATGAATTAACTAATATATATTCAAAGGCAGGTACTTCGGAAAAGGAAAAGATATATGAGTTGCTCTATCCTCTATATCCAACAGAGGGAGAACGACTAAAGAAAATTAAAGAAGTAAGTAATACTAAATAAAAGAATTTCTATGCTTACAAATCTTACTATCTCAAATTATGCAATAATTGAACATTTAGAAATCCAATTTCATAATGGTTTCTCTGTGATAACAGGGGAGACCGGAGCTGGTAAATCTATTATATTGGGCGCATTAATGATGATCTTTGGTGAACGAGTCGACGCTAAGATCGTAAATCATACAGAGGCAAAATCGGTGATAGAAGCACAATTTGATATGTCTCAATACAAATTGCAAAGTTTCTTTGAAGAGAATGATTTAGAATACGATTCAAAAATTTGCATTCTACGAAGAGAAATATATCCCAATGGGCGTTCAAGATCGTTTATTAATGATTCACCGGTGAGTCTGTCTCAATTAAAATTATTATCATTACAATTAATAGACATTAATTCTCAGCATAATAGCTTGATGATAGGAGATTCAAATTATCAACTATCAATAATAGATAGCTTAGCACAGAATAGTAAATATAGAGAAGAATACAGCCGATTATATACAGATTATTGCCGTCTTAAAGAATATTTAGCAACAACTAAATTAAAAATAGCAGCCGCTAAGGCCGATGAAGATTTCAATAAGTTTCAATTGAGCCAATTCGTTGCATTAAGCCTAAATGAAGACGATGCTGATTTAGAAACCAAGCAGAAACAGCTGTCGAATGTCTCGGATATAAAAGAAACAATCTGGCAGATTAGTAATACTTTCGATAGCGAAAATATGTCGGTTATTAGAGAGCTTAAAAATATATTGTCGAATGTGCACTCTTTATCTAGATTGATAAACGATGATAATGGATTAGCCGAACGGCTCGACAGCATACTAATAGAAATTAAAGATATAAAATCGACAATAGATGAAATTGGCGTAAATATTGAAGATAATCCGGTAGAGCTAGAACGAATTAATCAACGTCTAAGCGATATATATAACCTCAAAAGGAAGCACAATGTATCAACATTAGATGAATTATTACAAATCCAAAAGCAATTAGAATTAAAGATTAATGATATTGATAATGGAGAATTTGAAATAATCAAATTAGAAAAAGAGCTATCGGAAAAAGAACAGGCATTGCATAAAGTGGCTATCCAATTAAGTGAAACAAGAAAAAACGCTGCAATTAAATTTGAGCAAGAATTAAAAGAGAGAGCAAAGCCTTTAGGAATGCCAAATATTCAATGTAAGGTATTGTTAGAAGATTGTGCTTACACTAAGACCGGTAGAGATAATGTGCAATTTCTAATTTCATTTAATAAGAAACAGCCATTGCTACCAATTGGAAATAGTGCTTCGGGTGGCGAAATATCTCGAATTATGCTATGTGCAAAGACAATCGTTGCGACTAAAATGCACCTGCCAACGGTATTATTTGATGAAATAGATACAGGTGTATCTGGCGAAATAGCAAATAAGATGGGCGAGATGATGTTGAATATTTCAAAAGAAATGCAGGTAGTAGCCATAACCCATCTTCCACAAGTAGCATCATTAGGCGATAATCACTATAAAGTATTTAAAAAAGATGCATTAGATGCAACAAAAACAAGCATAAAAGAATTATCAATCGAAGAAAGAGTTTTAGAAATTGCAGGAATGCTTGGAGGCAATAGTATCAATGAAGCCGCCATAAATAATGCAAAATCATTATTAAAAATAAATTAAGAATTATATGGAAAAAAACGAATATATATTTGGCATACGTGCCGTAATCGAGGCTATAGAAGCTGGAAAAGAAATAGATAAAATATTTCTAAAAAAAGACTTCCAAGGAGAATTGTCTGCCGAGTTGTTAGCTCTAATTAAAGAGCATAGAATAGTAACGCAAAGAGTTCCTATTGAGAAGATTAATAGAATTACAATGAAAAACCATCAAGGTGTGGTGGCTGTATTGTCTTCAATCACATATCATTCGATTGATAACATAGTGCCTGAGCTATATGAGTCGGGAAAGACTCCTTTCATTGTTGTGCTAGATGGAATTACTGATGTTCGCAACTTCGGAGCAATCTCGCGAACTTGTGAGTGCGCAGGAGTTAATGCAATTGTAATCCCGGAGAGGAATAGTGTAAGCGTAAATGCTGATGCAGTAAAGACATCGGCAGGAGCTTTGTTACATTTGCCGGTATGCAGAGAGAGTAATTTATTATCTACTGTAAGATATTTGAAAGACTCCGGATTCATAATTGTTGGAGCGTCAGAAAAGGGAGCTGTTAATTATACCACAATAGATTATAATGCACCATTAGCGATAGTGCTAGGGGCTGAAGATACGGGAATATCAGATAGCCTATTGAGATTGTGCGATTCTTTTGCATCAATTCCTGAATTTGGACATATAAGTTCACTTAATGTTTCGGTAGCGGCAGGAGTTATGATTTATGAAGTTGTGCGCCAACGTATGAACGAAAAATAGCTATTTAATGATAATATATATATCAATGAATTTGAGTAACTTTGTAGCAAAATTAATTACATACAAATGATAAATCGTGTATTGATAAGAATAAAAGTGGTGCAAATGCTTTATTCTTACTTATTGACCCAGAAAGAACGTTCTTTAATTGATGCTAAAGAAGAATTGCAAGTGAGCTTAAGCAAGGCTTATGAGTTATATCATGCTCTTTTAGTGCTGATGATAGATCTTACTCGTATGCAAGAACTAAAGTTAGATTATGCAAAGAATAAATATCTACCTACAGACGAAGAAAAAAATCCAAATACTCGTTTCATAGATAACAGATTAATTGAGGCATTAAGAAACAATGAAGATCTAAATGGCTATTTAAAAGAAAATCCAATAAGCTGGCAAGATGATGTGTATTTACACATTCTGCTAGATAAAATAACACAGTCGGAATACTATACAGAATATATGTCGTTAGAGAAAACCACATTTGAGATAGATTGTGAGTTCTGGAGAAATATTTTGAAGAAAGTGATATTTAGCGATGACGACTTTAGCGAATTTCTTGAGTCAAAATCAGTATATTGGAACGATGATTTGGTGTCGATAAGTACATTCTTGTTAAAGACAATTAAACGATGGGCTGATGGCGAAAAACAGAAGCTAATGCCGATGTATAAAGATGAAGAAGATTCAAACTTTGCTGAGACACTTTTCTCCTTTACCGTAAACAATAAAGAAGAATACGATAAATTAATCGATCGTTTTATTAATACTGATTCATGGGATGTAGAGCGTGTGGCATTTATGGATAGGATTATATTAGATTGCGGTATTGCCGAGCTATTGAATTTCAAGAAGATACCAACAACAGTAACACTTAATGAATATATAGATATAGCAAAATATTATAGTACCAATAAAAGTGGAACATTCGTAAATGGTATTTTTGACTCTATTATTAAATATCTAAAAAAAGAGAAGACATTAACAAAAGAATAAATAATGAAGGATTCAAAATAGTTAGAAATAATTATTTGGATATGCATTAATTTATTATCTTTGTTATTAAGAATTAGAACTAAATAAATATTAAATAAATAAACAAACAATTATGATTTTAAATTCAATATTATTACAAGAATCAGCTGCAGGAGGTGGTGCAGGAATGATGAATATATTAATGATTGTAGCCCTTATTGCTATCTTCTATTTCTTTATGATTCGTCCACAATCAAAGAAACAAAAAGAAATCAAGAAGTTTAGAGAAGGCTTGGAGGCAGGTTCAAAAGTTATTACAGCCGGTGGAATTTATGGAAAGATTAAAGAAATCAAGGAAAACTACATTATTCTTGAAATCGCTGATAATGTAAGAATTAAGATAGATAAAGGATCGGTATATCCTTCGGCTACCGAAGTTGCCGATGCTGCCGCTAATAATGACACCAAGAAAGCATAATATTATACCAAAATATACAAGCCATTCATTTCCATATATTCTATGGTTGTGAGTGGCTTTTTTGTTTTTTGAAAAAAATTGAACATGAATACACGTTTCAATCTACAGAATATAAAAGAAGTGATAATGTCGTATAAAGGTAAGAACATACTCCTTTATTTGGTATTTGTTGTTATCTCTTTTATCTTTTGGTTGCTATTGACTTTAAATAATGAAGTCCAAAAAGATTATTTAGTTACTATTAATTTAACATCCGTCCCCGATAGTGTAACGATAATAAATGATTTTACTCCGGCTATTAGAGTTAATGTTAAGGATAAAGGGTCGTCATTTTTGAAATTTTCGTTAGGAAGTAATCCATCAATTAAGATAGATTTTAATGATTATTCCGATAGCAATGGCAAGATTAGTGTATCGTCAACTGAATTAAGGAGCCTTTTAAGTGAGGCTTTTGGCTCTGGAGTCTCAATCTTTAATGTCAATCCTGATTCAATACATTTGGATTATACGACATTGCCTCCCAAGAGGGTCCCGGTTATTGTTGATGCGAAAATCGAACCTAATTATCAGTATGTAGTAAGTGGCACGATAAGACCATCTATTGATTCGGTAGATATATATTCCGATCGAAATAAACTCAATGAAATAAATAAAGTATATACTTATCATTTTGAGGAGCGAAATCTAAAGGATACTTTGCTAAGAAAGGTAAAACTATTATCACCCAAAGGCGTAAAAATAAAGCCAAACAAGATTGATGTTACTATCCCTGTCGAGGCTTTAATCACAAAACAAGCAGTAGTGCCGGTTATTACTCGTGGAGTGCCTTATGGTGTAAATATTATTACATTCCCATCAAAGATTGGAGTTTCCTATCTAGTGCCAATGAGTGAATATAAAGAGAATCAGAATCTTATGGCAGAGGTATATTATAATGATTTACTCCTAAAGCCAAATAAATTAAAATTGTATATCAACCAGCCAAATTGGATTTATGGTGATATTACATTAAATACCGATAGCGTAGAATATATAATAGAGCAAAATAAATAGAGATGAAAATAGTTGCAATAACGGGCGGAATTGGCAGTGGAAAGAGTATAGTTTCTACATTCCTACGGAAAATGGGCTATAAAGTTTATGATTGCGATTCAGAAGCTAAATATTTAACAGAGACATCAACAATATTAATAAATAGAATAAAAGAAGAGTTTGGAGATGCTATTGTAAGTAATGGGCAAATAAATAGGAAAAACTTAGCCGAAATCGTATTTAAAGACAAATCAAAATTGACAATGCTAAATAGGATAGTGCACCCTTTTGTTAAAGACGATATAATGCGGTGGATTAGACTTAATAATCAAGAAAAATTACTATTCATAGAGACAGCAATTCTAAATGAGAGCGGTATAAATGATATTGTTGACAACGTGATATTAGTCAATGCTCCCGAAAGCATAAGAATATCGAGAGTAATGAAACGAAATTCCATCGATAAGGAATCGGTAGAAGCAAGAATTAAAAGTCAAACAATTTTTAAAGGAGAGAATACATACATAATTAATAATAATGATTGTGATGCAATAACCCCACAAATATTAGAATTTATTAGTCAGAACACATAAAAAGCAAAAGTGCTTCTATAAAATGAGAAAAAAAGCAGTATATTTGTATTATAAATCTATTGATAAATAATATTATAATTAAATCAAAGCACTATGTTAAAGAAGATATTATCTATTTCGGGTAAATCAGGTCTTTATAGACTTATCTCATACGGTAAGAACCTTATTGTAGTAGAAAATGTAACTGATAAAAAAAGAATACCTGCATATTCCAAAGATAAAATTATTTCATTAGGAGACATTGCAATATATACAGAATCGACAGAAGTTCCGTTAAGCGATGTATTAACAACAATTTTTGAGAAATTTGAAGGCAAGGCTCTAGATGCTAAAGCTTATGGCAAGCCGGCAGAATTACATACCTTTTTCTCCGACATACTTCCTGAGTATGATAAAGAGAGGGTATATGATAACGATATTAAAAAGGTAATTTCGTGGTATAACACATTAATCAATGCCGGAATTACAGATTTTAAAACTGAAGAAGTAGCAAAAGAAGAACCAACAGCAGAATAATATAAATTAAATATAGTTAAAAGGCGGTAATGAGTTACCGCCTTTATTATTTAATAAAGAATTAGTTGTTTACCTTTATCCGACAAAGGAATTATTTATTTATTTATTTTATGAGAAATTTCGTAGAAAAAGCCACAATTATATTCTTTATCTCGATGTTAGCAATGCTAGTATCATCGTGCCATTCATCTAAAAAGGTTACGGAAAAACAATCTAAAAATAATGAGTATGTAAATAGCAGTGGCGACAATGGCTATCTGGGCTTTGAGCTTAATAAGAATGATAATAAAAAGCTATACGAAGAAGTTAGCAAGTGGATTGGGACTCCGTACAGGTATGGTGGAAACACAAGAAAGGGGACTGATTGCTCGGGTATGGTAATGGAAATATATAAGATAGTATATAATAAGAAGCTAGAACGTAATTCGGCTTCAATAATGGAAAAAAACTGTAAAGAGATAAGTAAGAAAAAATTAAAGGAGGGTGATTTGGTCTTCTTTGCTACCGGAAGGAATAAAAACAGAATTAGTCATGTCGGACTTTATCTAAAAGACAATAAATTTGTCCATTCATCATCGAGTAGAGGGGTGATAATAAGTTCATTAGATGAGAATTATTATATACGAAATTATGTTTGTTCGGGAAGAGTGGAATGACATAACATGATTATTGATTAATAGTAAAAGCTCCGGTTTCATGTAAAGCGATATATCTAATTTTAAGCTCTTTACATTGTCTTTTGAGTATCTCAATTTTGTTATTATAAATGTTGCCCGACAGAATGATACATTTAGGGCTGAAATAGCGCGAAATGCGCTTAATGTCGCCGTAAAAAGAATTAGATATTATCAAGTAATCACATATTAATTTCTTGTTTTCAGGGAAATCTCTTTTGGGAATATTATTGTTTACGACTATAAATATTTTATTGTTATAGCTGAAAGAATAATACAGATTATTAGCCCTAATATGTAATTTATCAAGCGATTCAATCTTACGTTTTGAGGTAAATGCAATATTGTAAGATGAGAAATCTTTTATGTAATCATCATTAACGTTAGGCATAAACAGACCTTTACCATCTTTATAAACAAGTACAGGAGTCTCTTTGTAATCGTTGAAAACGATTAATCCCGAAGGCTTTGGTTGAATGTTACGATATAATTCAAATGCTCCGATAATTACAAAAATAATAATTATAGCGTTAAGAAAAAATATCTTTTTACTCTTTAATAGCAGAAATAACGATAGTATGAACAAGATATTTAAGAAGATATACCAATACGGAATGTCAATATTGTTGATATAAGCAAAGGGAATATTTTCAAGAATAGATGCACTATTATTCATGAAAAGAATAATATGATTGAATATGTCTGTAAAGAAAGTAACATTGGTTAAGAGGGATATTATTCCGATAAGTATAATGATTGGAAGAAGGGGTATGAGTATGATATTCGGGATAATAAATATTAAGGGAATGCAATGGAAATAGTATGCCGAAAACATTGTAGTGCCGAGTACGGCAGCAATAGAGGTCATTATTACCCCCTTAATAGCCGATAATATCGGCCTGTTTTTGGTAAAAGTATTAGTAACGCTAGTCAACAAGATTATTGATATGATAGATGCAAAGCTCAATTGGAACCCTACATCATATATATTATAAGGATTCAGCCATAGTAGTAACAACGCAGCACCACACACAGCATTAAGAATGTAATTAGCGCGATAATTAATAAAGGCAATTGATGCAAAAGCAGTCATAATAACCGCGCGTAACACCGATGGCGAGAGCCCTGTTATTATTGCATAAATTAAAAGGAAGCACCAAATGATAATGAGTCTTATCTTTTTCCCGCCTATATAATCTAATGGAAATAGCAGCAGATATAAAAGGAATGTAATAATGCCAATATGCAGCCCACTTAAAGCTAATATATGCGCAATACCAATATGGGCAAAAGTAGTTTTAGTCTCTTTATCAATATATTGTTTGTCTCCAAGTATTATAGCTATAATAAATTGTTGAGATTCGGCAGATAGATTAGAGTTAAGGATATATTTTGTTAAGTTCCTCCTTATTTTATAAGATAAGGTAGAAATAGTCTCATCATATCCCACAACCTTATATTGATTATTAGGAATGAATACACGGTATAATATTCCTTTCCTTTTTTGATATGATTTATAGTCAAATTCTTCGGGGTTGCCATAGTTTTCGATTGTTTCAAGCCCCGACTTAAAAGCTATAATATCTCCTTCTTTGAGCGCATAGTTATTGCCTTGCATCGTTATGGAAGTTTTGACATCAGGTGTTTCAATTTTGTTTCCATTGCTATCTACAAGACATAAGATTGATGCAACAGCGTTGATATAAGTGTCTTTATCGTCGATTATATCAATTCGAGTTACGGTAGTTTTATAGTCGTTAGGTATTTCTATATATTCAGGTTCAAGTATTTTTGCATTTATTGCAGAGATAATGAAAACGATAAAAAACAGGGAATAATCTATTATATATTTTTTGTTGAAAAAGAATAGAAATAATAACCCTAAAAAAAACAGCCCTGCTACCACATATATTGGTAGCCTGGCTGAAATAAATATAATGCCTAGTAATGTAGGTATTAATAATCTTAGTAAAGGGGTATTCTTTAATTCGATATTCATAATTTTAGATGAAGACGAATATTGCAGCAAGGCTGCTAAAGCCTATCAATATCCATAGAATGACTCCTTGTATCACTGGAGATATCCCTACGCTTTTAATTACATTCAAAGAAAGACTAGAGCCTATTAGGAATAATGTGAGAATCATACCTTGTTTGGCAATTATAACGCACCATTCACTAATGGCTTGAGGAAGTTGAGCATAAGTATTAACAAGCATTGCTAAGATAAAGAAAAGGATAAACCAAGGGATCGAAATTTTGTTTGATTTTTCTTTAAAGATAAATGTTGTGATTATAGCTAAAGGTATAATCCAAAGTGCTCGTGTCAGCTTAATTAGCGTGGCAATCTTTAGGGCTTCTTCACTGAATGCTTGTCCGGCTCCAACAACTGAGCTAGTATCGTGAATGGCAATAGCCGCCCATGTTCCAAATTGTGTGTCGGTCATATTCATCAATCGCCCAAGTGGAGGAAATATAAATAGGGCAATAGCATTAAGCATAAAGACAGTTCCTAGAGATACAGCCATCTGGTTCTCATCCGCTTTAATCACAGGTCCTATTGCAGCTATCGCACTACCACCGCATATCGCAGTACCCGAGCCGATTAAGTAAGAAGTCTTTTTGTCAATCTTCATCCATTTGCCTATTATCACAGTTGCAACCATGACTATAAGCACCGATACGATAGTGAAAATCATACCATCTTTGCCCGCTTGAAGGGATTGTTCAAAGTTCATACCGAATCCAAGACCGACAACCGATATTTGTAGTAGATATTTAGAACATTTCTTATTAAATCGAGGATATGGTATACCAAAAGTAAAAGCAAATATAAGCCCTATAAACAGGGCTAAAGCCGGAGTTATAAAATCTATTTGAAAAAGATTTTTAAATGGAATTGAAAAGAAGATTATAAGCACTATATATATAATCTTTTTTAAATTTAAATTATTCATAAAAGTATAATTATTTTAATTAAAGTTTATTCTTGCCATATATTCCATGCGGCGAATGCCTGCAACAGCAACATTTCTAATCCATTCTTAATGACTGCATTCTTTTCTTTAGCTTTCTTTAAGAACAGAGTCTCATCGGGATTGTATAGTAAATCGTAGCATAAATGATCAGGTGTAATGTATTGATAGGGTATATCGGGACACTGTCCTACATTTGGATACATTCCTAATGGGGTCGTGTTTACTATTACCGTATATTTGTGCATTGCTTCTTCGTCTAGATCATCGTAAGTTATAGCATTCTCTTGTCTGGTTCGAGATACGTATTGTGTCCCGATACCAAGTTTTTTAAGCCCAAATTCAACGGCTTTTGCTGCGCCACCGGTGCCAAGAATAAGCGCATCAGTATTATGTAATCTAAGCAGAGGCTCAATTGAATTACAAAATCCAATGACATCAGAATTATAGCCTTTCAATTTAATGCTGTTTTTGCTTTTAATAAATTTGATTACATTCACTGCTCCTATAGCACGTGCATCATCATCTAATTCGTCGAGATAAGGAATTACTTGTTCTTTATAAGGGATAGTTACATTAAGCCCATTAAGATTATTATTCTCACTAATAATTTCCATCAGAAAATTAATATCAGGAATTTCAAAATTAATATAATTAGCATTAATTCCTTCAGCTAGAAATTTTTGATTAAAATAATCTTTAGAAAAAGAATGCCCTAATGGGTATCCAATTAATCCATATAAGTTTTCTATATTAGCGCCCATTATAATGTGATTTTATTAAAATGTTCTGTGAATTGTATTTTATAATATTATTATAGCTTGAAGCAAGATTATTAATATTTTCCTTTTTACAATACTCCTGAATTATTTTATAACCAATGAATCGGCCTATTTTAGCTGGAACATTTTGTGAAAAAGTGGTAGAATAAGGAGCATTGTCGAATATCCCTTTAATAGTTAATGTAGAAGTAGAATAGAGCATATCTCGAGCGATTATTTCTTTCCATATATTTTCCTCATTCTCAAGGCACCATTCATATTGCTCATTACTGTAATTTAGCACGTCTTTAATATCATTATCTATTAATATATCTAATTCGATATTAGCAACAATACCCTCGTATATCAAGTTGTCAAGAAAGGTCAGTGGCTTAAAATTATCTAATTTTCTTCTGGTTATGGCTTCTGCTATGTCAAATTTTAGCCTATTAAAATTCTTTTCATGTCTAATATAAGATGCAAAATAGGAGTACATTTTATGATTTTCGCCCAGATAATGATTTATACCAATCATTAAAGAGGAATCAGTAGTAACGATAGATTGATTATAAGGTGTAATGATTGTGATAACTTTTGGAAACTTATTATTTACAAAAATTGTGTTGCACGATTTATCTATATTGTTTATAATTAGATTAATAGAATCATTTTTGCTCTTCATTAAGTTATCAACATCATTTCTGAATATAGTATATATTGAGCTGGTAGGAATGGCTATTATTGCAGAATCTGTCATCTCATTATGATGGATAATAGAAATTACATCTTTATATTTATTTTTGAAGTCAACCCTTTGGGCATCGTTGTAACGTTGGAAATTTTCAACGTCATTCTCAAAGCGTAAAATCTGTATATCAGATTTTACACTACTATCCTTGCATGATATGCATAAACTTAAGCATATAATTGAATAGATTAATATTTTGATGCAATAATCCATATCGCAAAATTAACTTATTCTGTTATATTATCATTTGATTTTTCGGATAAATTAGCTTATATGTAGTATTTTAGTTTAAAAAGTAGGTAATAGAGGGTGTAAAATCGAGCGATTATTCATAAATTTGCAGTAACAACTAAACAAACATATTAATAATATTAAATGTCGTTATATAGAAAATATAATATACGCATCTTATTTACTCTATTATTTGCCTTTATTTTTTGCTTCACGGTCGAAGCAAAAGATTTTGTCGTTGTTATTGATGCTGGTCATGGAGGTAAAGATATGGGGGCTCCGGGCTTGATTTCTTATGAAAAAAATATAAACCTAGGTGTAGCGTTGAAATTAGGAGATATGATAAAATCGAAGTTTAAAGATGTAAAGGTCGTTTATACTAGAGATGATGATACATATCTGACACTCCAAGAGCGCGCTAATGTAGCAAATAAAGTAAATGGAGATTTGTTTATTTCAATTCATACAAATTCGGTAGCTAAAAAGACTAAGAATAGAACTACAATTAGTGGAGCAGCTACTTATACATTAGGGCTACATAGGTCGGACGAAAATTTAGAAGTAGCTAAACGCGAAAACTCTGTTATCGAATTAGAACAAGATTATTCGAAGACTTATAGGGGATTTGATCCTAATTCTTCGGAGTCATATATCATTTTTGAGATTAGCCAGCGACAACATATGGATCAAAGTATTAATTTTGCTTCATTTGTCCAAAAAGAATTGGCAACTACGGCAAGTAGAGATAATAAAGGTGTAAGACAAGCCGGATTCTGGGTGCTGGCGGCTACAAGTATGCCTGCTGTATTAGTAGAGCTGGATTTTATTTGTAATCCTGAGTCAGAAAAATTCTTAATATCAGATGATGGACAAGATAAATTGGCAACAGGTATTTATAATGCTTTCTATTCATATAAGTATTTAGTAGATAAGAAAATGAAAGCAATATTAGTATCTAAGCAGAAAGAAGAAAAACAACCCAATAATTATACAAAGGAGAAAGAACAACCAAAGAAGCAACAAGAAACAGAAAATGTAGGAAACAATCAAGATAAAAATATCCCCGATATAGTTGTGAAAAATGAGACTGATTCGGAATATCAATATTCAATAAGAAGTAAAAATTCAAAGAACAAAAAAAATAAAAAAGATAAACCGGTGTTGAAGGATAAACCGGTGTCGAAGGATAAGCCCAAAACTGTGCCTGTATTAGAAGACAAACCAATTAAAAAGGAATCTGTAAAAGAGCCAAATGCGACGTTGACTAATAAAGCAGAAAAAGATCAAAAGGTAACATATAAGATCCAGTTTATGACAAGCACAAAAGAGTTACCAACAGGAAGCCCACTTTTTAGAAAATTATATCCAGTTGAGTTCTATGTCGAGAATAATATATATAAATATACTTATGGTGAAACGGGAAGTTTAAGTGAGGCAAAGCGTGTACTAAAAATAGTAAAAGCCAAATTTAAAGAAGCTTTTATTATAAAGTTTGTCGATGGTAAAAGATTATATAATTAAGAATAATAATAATGAAGAAATTATTTTCAAAAGAAGTAATAATAGGAATAACTGTAATTATCAGTTTAGCTGTATTATTTATTGGTATAGACTATCTAAAAGGAATAAATGTTTTTAAACCCGCAAATTTCTATATAGTTAAGTATAATAATGTAACAGGATTAGCTGTTTCTGCTCCTGTAACTATTAACGGGTTTCAAGTGGGGCTTGTAAGGGAAATAAATTATGAGTATGAGAATAATGGAATGATGTCGGTCGAATTAAGCCTTGATAAAGAGCTAAAGTTGCCGAAAGGGACAAAGGCACACCTTGCCACCGACTTATTAGGCACCGCAGCTATTCAATTAGAATTAGCTGATGGCAATGAATACTATAATGTGGGCGAGGAGTTACCGGGCGATAATTTAAAAGTACTGATGGACGATGTGAATAAGAAAGTTATGCCTGCATTTATTACAATGCTGCCTAAGATTGACAGCATATTGACTAATATCAATAAACTTACAGCTAACCCGGCATTGAATACTTCAATAAGTCGATTAGATGCAATTACTTCAAATCTAGAGCAGACTACTGTATTGCTTAATAAAATGATGAAGAAACAATTGCCCTCGACTTTGGATAATGTAAACATTGTATCGTCTAATTTAAAAACAATATCGAACGATTTAACTTCGGTTTCTGCAAGCCTTAAGAATATGCCAATAGATTCAACAATGGCAAATATTAATGCTACCACACAGAACCTTAAAAACGTTACAAATCAATTGACCGGGACAGAGTCGACATTAGGCTTACTACTTAATGATAAAGGGCTTTATAATAGGCTAGATGGGACATTGACAAATGTAGATTCACTATTAATTGACCTAAGATTGCACCCTAAGAAATATGTAAATTTTAAATTATTCTAAGATTTATCATTAGATGTCTACAAAGGTCTTGTTTAGAAGTATTCTAAATAAGACCTTTGACATTTTTAATACGTTAAAGCTCAAAATAGTTTGATTTCAGACTAGTAATTAGTAAATATTATAGCTCGATGTTAGTGTTTTACAACATATATAAAATTGTAAGTTGTTGAAATTCAAAATACTATAAATTATAAATCTCTAACATTATGATTATTTGTTAATTCGCTCATAAGTAACTGATAGACAATTGGATATATATTAAACTACAATTCCAAATTATTTGAATACTTGTTTTATAAAAATATAATTGCAAATTTTGTATTGAAAAGAAAACAATAGAAACCCGTTAATAATAAGAAATAATCATGCAGTCCGATCATATTGGATTATGGAATAAGTGTCTTAAAATAATAGAAGACAACCTCAGCCCGCAGGCTTATAAGTCGTGGTTTGAGCCAATAACTTCGTCAAGCTATCAAGATGATAAGCTTGTACTACGAGTTCCTTCTTCGTATTTTGTTGAACGTATAGAAGACACATATTTAAATCTATTAAGTTCTGTCATACGAAAAGTGTATGGATCGAATACTAAGCTTTCTTATGAGTATAATGTCGTAAAAGGAGAGCCGGACACTAACGTATTAATGGATCGTCCAAAGGATAGTACTGTTATTAATAATAGGGTACAGCTACAATCGCAAGGTCCAAGCGACCCATTTAGTAAGATACAATATAGTGAAATAGATTCACAATTAAATCCTAAATATACTTTTGATAATTATTGTGGTAGTTTGAGCAATCAATTAGCATTAAGTATCGGAAAGGCAATAGCAACTAAGCCCGAATGCAAAGCATTTAATCCGTTATTGCTTTTTGGTCCTACGGGTGTAGGTAAAACACATCTAATACAAGCCATTGGAGTAAAAATAAAAGAAACGAATCAGAACGCCAGGGTGTTATATCTGACAGCACGTGTTTTTGAAAGCCAATACACAACAGCTGTGCGTAATAACCAAGTAAATGATTTCATAAATTTTTATCAAAGCATCGATGTGCTCATAATGGACGACATACAGGAATTTGCCGGCAAAATAGGAACACAGAATACATTCTACCATATATTTAATCATTTACATCAAAATCAGAAATGGTTAATATTATCAAGTGATTGTCGACCTATTGATTTAGATGGTTTCGTGCCTCGTTTAATGTCGAGATTTAAATGGGGTGTTACAGCCGAGCTGTCTCAGCCCGATTATGTATTAAGACGCGCAGTACTCGAAAAGAAATCGAAAGAAGAAGGATTGTCAATTCCCGACGATGTATTAGATTATATTGCTGAAAATGTTACCGATAGTATCCGTGAGCTAGAAGGTATTATGCTTTCCCTTGTTACAAGAGCAACATTTCTAAATCAAGAGATATCAATAGATATAGCTAGAGCTGTAATATCTAATGCCGTAAAAATTTCGAAGCGACAACTTACATTTGAGTTTATTGCCGAGACTGTATGTGATCATTTTGGCATTGAATCAGATTTGCTTTATGGAAAATCGCGAAAGAGAGAAATATCTGATGCTCGACAAGTTGTAATGTATCTAGCTAAGAAATTTACAAAACTTTCATCAACAACAATTGGAGTTAAGCTCTCTAGAAATCACGCAACAGTGTTGCATGCATGCAAGACAATAGAGGAGCGTGTATCGATTGAGAAACAATTGCAAACTGATTTAGTGAAAATAGAAAACGAGTTTAAAAAATAATTAAACTCGTTGCGTCAGGGTAATTGTTCACTTAGGAAAATTAAATCCATTCTTATTAATAAAGTCAAAATATAATTTTGAGAATATCTCATTATTTTCTTTTGTATATCTAATATCGGTGAACACTTGAGCTAAAGTTTGCTTATTGTTTTCTTTTACAAATTTTCTATTTGTTGGATTATTTTCTTTCTCTTTATATAGTCTATCTATCGTTTCTTTGCTATAATCTTTATAGAATTCATTATGAACGAATGCCTCGATAGATAATCTCTCAGTTGGCTCTTGAACGCTATTCTTAGGGTATCCAATTGCAATAGTGATAACCGGTATCACAAGCTCAGGAAGCTTTAATAACGAAGCTATTTCAGGCGCATTATAAGTGGTTGTGCCAAGGTAGCAACATCCTAAACCATTCAGCTCGGCTATTGTGTTGAATTGCTGAGCAAATATTGTAACATCAAGAATAGCCGAAATGAAAGATTGAAAATTTCGGTATCCCGGAATAGCATTATTAAATTTGCACCATTTTTCAAATCTGTTGAAATCGGCACAAAATGTAAGTAGCAGGCTTGCATTCTTACATGCCGGTTGATTGAAATGAAGAGGAGCTAATAAATCTTTATTCTCCCTCGATTCTGTGATAATAACACTATACAATTGCATATTGCCTGTTGTGGGAGCTTGTGCTGCATCTCTAATGATCTTGTCGATTAAATCTTTAGGTACTTTAGCATCCGAGTATTCCCTTATTGTGTTGCGAGTACTAAAATAGTTATTCATTTTATGTTTGCTATACTGGTTAAATTTTTTTGTAAAGATACAATTTATTATTATTCATGACGCTACAATAATTATGAATTTTAAAACTGACGTATATACTAAATAAATATTTCGGACAACTTTTTAGTGCGTTGAATATTCTAAATAGCAGATTGTCAGTACTTAATAAAATGTTTTGGAAAACTATGAATAAAAAGTTATTAACAATGAGCGATTATTACTATTATTAATTTGGAGAGAATACTTTTTATTTTCATCTTTGCATCATCTATTAGAGCTAGGTCTATTGTTTTTCTTTTCAATTTTTAATTACAAAAAAACCTAATTTTATTAGATCGTGGAAAATAAAGTTTACTCATACGACGAGGTATACAACGCTTCGTTGGAATATTTTAAAGGAGATGAATTAGCTGCGCGAGTGTGGTCAAGCAAGTATGCTTTGAAAGACTCGTTTGGCAATATTTTTGAGCTTTCGCCCGAAGATATGCACCATAGGATAGCAAGTGAAATTGCAAGGATAGAAAATAAATATCCTAATCCTATGACAGAAGAGCAAATATTTAAATTGATAGATCAATTTAAATATATTGTTCCACAAGGTAGTCCTATGTCGGGAATAGGAAATAATTATCAAGTAGGCTCTTTATCAAATTGTTTTGTTATAGGCATTGATGGAGATCCCGATTCTTATGGCGGAATTATAAAAATCGACGAAGAGCAAGTTCAGCTCATGAAACGACGAGGAGGTGTAGGACACGATCTATCTCACATCCGACCTAAAAGTTCACCGGTAAAAAACTCTGCATTAACATCAACAGGACTAGTTCCATTCATGCAACGTTATTCTAATTCGACACGAGAAGTGGCTCAAGATGGACGACGTGGAGCATTAATGTTGACAGTAAGCATAAAGCACCCCGATTCTGAAGCCTTTATTGATGCTAAAATGAAAGAAGGCGAGATCACTGGCGCAAATGTATCAGTAAGAATAGATGATGAATTTATGCGTTGTGTTGTCGACAATACATTATATACACAGCAATATCCTACAACAGGCGATCCAATTGTAAAAAATGAAATTGAAGCCACACGTTTATGGAACAAGATTGTACATAATGCGTGGAAAAGTGCTGAACCGGGAGTATTATTCTGGGATACAATTACACGAGAATCTGTTCCCGATTGTTATGCCGATTTAGGATTTAGAACAATATCAACAAATCCATGTGGCGAGATCCCATTATGTCCATATGATAGTTGTCGACTTCTGGCTGTCAATCTATATTCTTATGTGAAAAATCCATTTACTCCATCAGCTGAATTCGATTTTGAATTATTTAAAGCTCATATTGCATACGCACAGCGTATAATGGACGATATTATCGACTTGGAAATGGAAAAAATTGATAGTATCATTTCGAAAATTAAGGGAGATCCCGAGACAATGGAAGTAAAACAAACCGAGTTACATCTATGGGAGAAGATAAGAGATAAGACTTTATTGGGACGTCGTACAGGAGTAGGAACAACCGCAGAAGGGGATATGCTCGCATCTTTAGGCTTTACTTATGGAACAAGTGAAGCTACCGACTTTTCGGAATTAGTACATAAAACCTTAGCTCTAGCTGCTTATGGTTCGTCGGTAGATATGGCAAAAGAAAGAGGAGCATTTACAATATATGATTCGAAAAGAGAAGAAAATAATCCATATATTAATAGATTAAAAGATGCCGATCCTCAATTATATTCAAATATGGTAAAATATGGTCGTAGAAATATTGCATGTCTTACTATTGCCCCGACAGGCACTACAAGCTTAATGACTCAAACGACCTCTGGAATAGAACCGGTATTCTTGCCCGTATATAAGCGAAGAAGAAAGATTAATCCAAATGATACCGATGTAAGAATTGATTTCGTCGATGAGAATGGAGATGCATTTGAAGAATATGTTGTATATCATCATAAGTTCATTACATGGATGACTTTAAACGGAATACCCGTAAAAGAAAATTATTCACAAGAAGAGCTTGATGCAATAGTAGCAAAATCTCCATATTACAAAGCAACTTCAAACGACGTTGATTGGCTAGAAAAAGTAAAGATGCAAGGCAGAGTACAGAAATGGGTAGATCACTCTATCAGTGTAACAATAAATCTACCAGCCGATACCACCGAAGAATTAGTAAACGAACTTTATATTCAAGCGTGGAAGTCGGGCTGTAAGGGCTGTACAGTGTACCGAGATGGATCACGTTCAGGAGTACTTATTTCGACGAAAAAAGACGACACGATGCACCCCGAAGAGCATGTGATTAAACGTCCAACAGAATTAGAAGCCGATGTGGTGAAATTCCAGAATAATAAAGAAAAATGGATAGCATTTGTTGGACTTATTAATGGTCGTCCTTACGAGGTATTTACCGGATTAGCTGATGATGATGAAGGAATATTCTGTCCTAAATCGGTGACCAAAGGCAAAATAATAAAGGCCCTTGACGAGAATGGAAATAAAAGATACGACTTCCAATTCATAAATAAGCGAGGATATAAAACAACCATTGAAGGATTATCCGATAAATTTAACCCTGAATTTTGGAACTATGCAAAATTAATATCAGGAGTATTGAGATATGGAATGCCAATAGATCAGGTGCTAAAATTAGTAGGAGGGCTTGAGCTTGATAGCAAGTCGATTAATACTTGGAAGATGGGTGTAGAGCGCGCCTTGAAAAAGTATCTGCCAAATGGAACGAAAGCTAGTGGTCAGACCTGTCCAAATTGCGGACAAGAAACCTTAATTTATCAAGAAGGTTGCTTGATTTGTACTTCATGTGGTACATCAAAATGTGGTTAGACTCTAATAAATAACAAATTTTATAGGTCGGAATATAATTTTCCGACCTATCTTTTTTTTAATAAGATAAATATTTGTAATTTAGAGAAATTTTTTGACAACCTATTGATTTCAATAATAATTATTTTTTTCAAGACATGAAACTTATATTTAATATCAATTACCGGACAAATTGGGGTGAAGCTATGTATATGCTGGGTAATATAACCCAAAAAGATACTCAGCCCGATTTAATAGCGATGAGCATAAAAGGAAATGATACATGGTGTGCTATAGTGGAAATCCCTGAAAACACAACCGTCGATATCGAATATCGATATATTGTGAAATCAGAAAATGCAGTAGAAAGACATGAATGGGGGAAACCACATAAATTATTAGCAAATGCAGGAGTAAAAGATTGCATCGTTTACGACCGTTGGCAAGATCAACCTTATAATAAACACTATTTCTCGTCAGCATTTATTGATGGAATTTTCCATAGAGAAACGAGTACAAAAAAATTAGAGGTTAAGCCCAACAATCTATTACTTTCGGTAACGGCACCTCATATCTCTCCAAACGAGTGCTTGGCTATCTCCGGAAATAATAATGAATTAGGTAATTGGGATCCTGATAAAGCAATACTATTAAATGATTCATTATTCCCTATATGGCAAGTAAATATACCATTAGAAAAGATAACAGATAAATTCAATTATAAGTTTCTAATTAAAGATAAAGAAACAGGTCGAGTAATCGCATGGGAAAAGAATAATAATAGAGAGTTTGACATAGCTACAATACTAAATAACGACTCCATAGTTCTAAATCAGAATTTCATAGACCCTTGTTATAATTGGAAAGGTGCAGGTACAGCAATTCCGGTATTCTCACTACGCTCGGAAGATGATTTCGGAGCCGGAGATTTCTATGACTTATTTAAAATGATTGATTGGGTAGTTGAAACAGGACAAAATTTTGTCCAGATTCTGCCAATTAATGATACCACCATGACACACACATGGACCGACTCTTATCCGTATAATGCAAATTCAACATTTGCATTGCATCCCATGTATTTAAGATTAGATGCAATAGGAACGCTATCGGATAGTGAAAAAATGAAAGAATATAAATCAATAGCTAAGGAACTAAATTCGTTAGCCGAAGTTGATTATGAACGTGTAACAAGCACTAAAAGCCAATACGTTAAAGAAATATTCAGTGAGATAGGGGCAAGTGTAGCAAAGCAAAAAGCATATAAATCTTTTATAGAGTCAAATAAATATTGGCTTACAGATTATGCTTCTTTTTGTGTCTTGCGCGATATTTATAAAACCCCCGATTTCACTCAATGGGGTGAATATAAAGAGTATAGTAAAGCAAAAATAGAAGCTATTATCAAAAAGTATAAAAAAGAAATTGAACTTATATACTTTACACAATATTTCCTTGATAAACAGCTTACTGAGGTAAGAGATTATGCACACAAAATGGGAGTAGTATTGAAAGGGGATATTCCTATTGGAATATCGCGTACTAGCGCCGATGCGTGGGTAAATCCTAAATTATTTAACATGGATAGTCAAGCAGGTGCGCCACCTGATGATTTCTCTGTATTAGGACAAAATTGGGGATTCCCAACTTATAATTGGGAAGAAATGAGCAAAGATGGCTTTAGCTGGTGGAGATCTAGATTTATAAAAATGTCAGAATATTTTGATGCTTATAGAATAGATCATATTTTAGGTTTTTTTCGCATTTGGCAAATCCCAATGGATGCAGTTCACGGATTACTAGGAATATTTAATCCTGCATTACCATATTCTACCGACGAGCTTAAGCATCAATATGATTTCTGGATAGATCATAACCTACATACCACCCCTTATATTATGGATTATTTCTTGACAGATTTCTTTGGAGAATATCTACACGAAGTAAAAGGAGCCTATTTGGACTCGTTAGGGTATGGCAGATATCAATTAAAAACTGAATTTAATACTCAGAAAAAAATTGCAGAATATTTTGTGGGAATAGAAAAGACTGATAAAAATGATAAGATAAAAGAAGCCCTTTTAGGATTAGTCGATCAAGTATTATTTATTGAAGATCCTATTAAGAAAGGTCATTATCACCCACGTATTTCAGCCCAATTTACCTACATCTATCGCTCGCTTAACGATTATGAACGCTGGTGTTACGACCGCTTGTATAACGACTTTTTCTATCATCGTCATAATGATTTCTGGTATGGCAAAGCTATGTGGAAATTGCCTCCATTGATTAATGCTACAGATATGCTTGTGTGTGGCGAGGATTTAGGTATGATACCCGATTGTGTGTCGGCTGTAATGGATTCACAACAGATTCTATCTTTAGAAATTCAGCGTATGCCAAAAGATCCTAAAGCAGAATTTGGATACACAGGATCTTATCCATATTTATCTGTAGGTACAACATCTACACACGATATGGGCGGCATCCGTTCATGGTGGGAAGAAGATAGAACAAAAACACAACATTTCTATAATAATATGCTCCACGAAGGTGGCACTGCACCATATTATGCCGAGCCATGGATATGTGATAAGATTGTATCATTACATCTTAATTCTCCGTCAATGTTAACGATACTTCCATTGCAAGATTGGTTGTCGATCGATGGTACATTAAGAAGAGAAAATCCGAAAGAAGAACAAATAAATGTCCCCGCAAATTCTCGACACTATTGGCGATATAGAATGCATTTAACTTTAGAGAAACTTAATAAAGAAAGTACATTCAATAAAACGTTAAAAGAAAAAATTAAAAATAGCGGTAGATAGGATTAATAAAAAATAAGTGAAAACATGGCAAATCAATTAAGATAAGCCATGTTTTTTTATTAACGCACCGATTTTGTAGAGTAAAATTGCTAATTTTGCATTTTAATATAAAAACTAATGAAGCGACCTTATATAGAATTATGGCTATTATTGGCATTATCACTACTATTAATAACAATTCTTTCATCATTTGAGAATATTGAAATATTTGGATTTGAATTGAAAAAAGCATCGATATATGAAGAATTAGTTGCTGATAATGGGAATACTACATTAATTGAAAATAATGATACCAATCAAGTTATTATAGATAAGATAGAAAAAGAGATAGAAAAGGATACTTTGCCAAAGTCTATATTATTTATAGGTGATTCGATGCTTGAAGGCTTAGGCCCAAGAATGGCTTCGTATGCAAAACACAATGGACACACTCTAAATAATGTAATATGGTATAGCTCGACAAGTAAGGTGTGGGGCGAATGCGATACATTATCATATTTTATACATCACTATAAGCCCAATTATATAATAGTTTCGTTAGGCGCAAATGAGCTATTTGTAAAAGACATAATTAATAAGCGAGCAAAATATGTAGATCGTATATTATCTCAAATAGGAGATATCCCATATATATGGATTGGACCCCCTAATTGGAAAGATGATTCCGGAATTAATAAATTAGTTGCATCAAGAGCGAAACGAGGTACGTTCTTTTTAACAGATGGAATGCAATTTGACCGAGCTAAAGATGGGGCTCACCCCACACGAAGCTCATCGGTATTATGGATGGATAGCGTAGTGAGATGGATAAATATTCATAGTATTTACCCAATTAAACTTGATGTGCCTGAAAATAAAACAGACAAGGCGAATCATACAGTAATATTACAGCCTAAAAAATAGTTATGGATACATATTCAATAAGTTCAATCACTAATATATTTCATAACCTCTGGGCAATGTTGGAGTACGATTCAACCGCACCTATGCTTTTCTCCAGCGGTCTATTTTGGCTCCTTTTTATATTGTTCCTGCCAATTTATTCATTATTAAAAAAGAAAAAGCAACAAATGCTACTATTTGTTGTAGCCTTCAGCTTATTCTTCTATTATAAATCGAGTGGATTATTTTTCTTATTATTGACAGCAACATCGCTTGTCGATTGGTTGATGTCGCATATGATTAATAAGACCTCAGTCAAATGGAAGAGACGATTGTATATGTATATCTCTATATTACTATCATTGTCAATACTAGGCTATTTTAAATATTCAAACTTTTTCCTTTGGAATTGGGCGAAAATGGTCGATGGAAATTTTCAGCCATTAGAGATAATACTCCCGGTAGGTATATCATTCTATACATTTCAATCGATAAGTTATGTAATAGATGTATATAAAAATAGAATTAGCCCTACAAGGACATGGCTTGAGTATATATTTTATCTTTCTTTCTTTCCTCAATTGGTCGCCGGACCCATCGTAAGAGCCGATTATTTCTTGCCACAATTAGAAGAAAATAATGTGGCTACGCGTGAACAAATTTTTTCCGGGTTATGGCTTATTATTTTAGGTATTATAAAGAAAGCAATCATTGCTGATTATATAGCTCAATATAATGATTTAATATTTTCAAACCCTACAGGATATTCCGGATTTGAATCTTTAATGGGCGTTTTAGGATATACAATGCAGATATATTGTGATTTCTCAGGCTATTCTGATATGGCAATAGGACTTGCATTAATAATGGGATTTAAACTAGGAGATAACTTTAAATTCCCATATCAATCACAAAATTTAACCGAGTTTTGGCGACGTTGGCACATCTCTCTATCTTCGTGGTTGAGAGACTATATTTATATTCCACTTGGTGGTAATAGGAAGGGCACTTTTCGCACATATTTAAATAATCTATTGACTATGCTTATAGGTGGTCTATGGCATGGAGCTGCATGGAAATTCGTATTCTGGGGCGGAATGCATGGAGTAGGTCTGGCAATACATAAAGCCTCTCGACCTTATTTAGATAGAATTCCTTCAAATATTTTCACAAACACATTATTCTGGGCGATAACAATGACCTATGTCTCGCTATTATGGGTATTCTTTAGGGCTTCTTCATTTGGCGATTCGCTATTAATTATACAGAATATATTTGTTAATTTTGAAACAGCTCATATATTGCCATTTATCTCAGAACGAAGAGTGTGGTGTATAATGATGCTAATAATAATATTGAGCCACGCATTACCGGCAAGTTTTTATGATAAGTGCAGGCAATATTTCGTAAATTCACTATGGATAATAAAATTATGTATTTTTATTGTTGTTGTTCAGCTTGTTATCCAATTTATGAGTGAAGACGTTGCACCTTTTATCTATTTCCAGTTTTAGACGTTAACTCTAAATCCATTATATTCTTTGTCGTGCAATTTATTGTTATATCTTTGTTATATCTAGGAGTAAAAGATATAATAAATTTGTAGCATAAAAATTAGGCAATAATTTATGGGCGAAACAAAGAAAATACTAGTTGTTGACGATGAAGAAACAATTTGTGAAGTTTTAAAATTAAATTTAGAGCTATCAGGATATTCTGTCGATGTAGCTTATTCTGCCGAAAGTGTTCTTGAAATGGATATACACAGCTATTCATTATTACTATTAGATGTAATGATGGGTAAAATGAGCGGGTTTGAACTTGCATCGAGGATAAGAAATAACACATCAACTGAAAATATTCCAATAATAATATGCACGGCTAAGGACGATGAGTCGGATATAATCGAAGGACTTTCGGTAGGCGCTGATGACTATATCAAAAAACCATTCTCAATGCGGGAGCTAATATTACGTGTAAATAGTGTGTTGCGTCGTTCTACTCAAAATAAGATAGATAATACCAGCTCGATAGTCGTTTTTGACAATTTGAGGTTAGACATTGATAGAAAACAATGCTTTATCGAAAAAGATGAAGTCTTTTTGACTAAAAAGGAATTTGAAATTTTAAGATTATTTTTAACGAATATCGATAAGATATTTTCGAGAGAAGATATCCTAGATAAAGTATGGGAAGATGATGTATTAGTTATTGATCGCACGATTGATGTCAATATAAATCGTTTAAGAAAAAAAATAGGTGAATATGGATCGAATATAGTAACTAAATTAGGATATGGATATGGATTTAGCAAATAGACCTTTAAACTATCAGACAAGATTATTTTTTCTTATAATAATCTTTACATGGATTCTCACATTCTCGTTTTTTACGATTCAGTATACTCGCGAACGTGAATATAAAGTAGAAACATTAAATAATAAGTTGCAACTATTAAATATGCAGATTATTAATGGTTTACAAAAAGGAGAAAGCGTAGATAATATGTTACAGACAATCAATATTATTCCAAAAGATGATTCATTGAGAGTTACTATTATTAACCTACAGGGCAATGTGAAGTTTGACACAAATAGCGATTCAATACATTCTAACCATAGTAATAGAAAAGAAATAAAAGATGCCAAACTCTATGGAAATGGCTTTACAGTGCGCCGACAGTCGCAAACAGATAAAAATGATTATTTCTATTCGGCGACCAAGGGCGATTCTATCATAGTACGCACAGCAGTCCCATATACACATTCATTAGTCGAAACATTAAGGATTGATACGATATATATTTGGATTATAATACTTATCGCTTTGAGCTTAACTATAATAGCATTCTTTGCCACAAGACGAATAGGGAAGAGTATAAAATATTTAAGAGATTTTGCAAGAGAAGCCGAAACGGGAACGATAAACAACTATGATACATCAAGTTTTCCAAACGATGAGCTGGGAGATATATCTTCTCATATAATTAATATGTATAAGAATTTAGAGTTGATAACTAGAGAACGAGATGAATCGTTAAATAAATTATTATTTGAAGAAAAAGAGAAAGCGCGCATAAAACATCAGATGACAAATAATATCAATCACGAATTGAAAACTCCGGTACACTCCATTCAAGCCTGTTTAGAGACAATGATAACAAACCGTGATGTGCTCGACAAAGAACAGATTATTAAATTAGCCGAGAGCAGCTATAAGAATGTTACACGACTTTGCTCGCTAATGCACGATATAACAACAATCACAAACATGTCGGATAATGCAGAAAATATAGTAAAAACGAGAGTAAAGATTAAATCTATATTAGAGGAAATTAAATATGAGATTTCGTTATTACCAATAGAGAAGCAGATGCGACTTAATATAGATGTTGCTGACGATATAGCAGTAACAGGCAACAAAGGGCTGATAGAATCTATATTTCGTAATTTAATTAACAATGCAATTGAGTATTCAGGCGGACGAGATATAAATGTTACAGTTAAGAGTGAGAACGATGATTATTATGTTTTCGATGTGTGGGACAATGGAATAGGTGTCGCTCCTGAACACTTATCAAAATTATTCGAGCGTTTTTATCGAATCGATGATGGCCGCTCGAGGAAGCTGGGAGGTACAGGTTTGGGCTTATCGATAGTTAAAAATTCTGTTCTCTTTCATGGTGGTACAATAACAGTAGAAAACAAATTACACGATGGTCTAGATTTTAAATTTACATTACATAAATAATAAATTATATGAGTCCTATTTTTACAGTTATAGTAATCATTTTAATAGTCCTTGCTATTTTAGATTTAGTTGTTGGTGTGTCAAACGATGCCGTAAATTTCTTAAATTCGGCATTAGGAGCAAAAGTTGCTTCTTTACGTACTATTCTTATTATTGCGGCATTAGGTATTTTGATTGGAGTAGTTACATCTAATGGAATGATGGAGGTGGCTCGAAATGGAGTGTTTCACCCCGAAATGTTTTCATTTTCAGATATAATGATATTATTTGTAGGTATGATGATGGCAGATGTAATTCTATTGAATACATTTAATTCTTTAGGCCTGCCTACTTCTACTACCGTATCGCTGATTTTTGAGCTTTTAGGCTCGGCCGTAGCTGTCGCTTTGTTTAAAATATGGTCGGACTCGACATTGACACTTAGCGACTTAGGACTATTTATTAATAGTGGAAAGGCGTTGGTGATAATCTCAGGCATATTAATTTCTGTAGTATTATCGTTTGCAGTAGGTTCTATAATAATGTATCTATCCAGAATCATATTTACATTTAGATATGCAAAGTCAATAGAGCGTTTTGGCTCATTGTGGTGTGGTATTTCGTTGGTCGGAATCATATATTTCGCAATAATCAAAGGACTTAAAAGCTCCGGATTGATAACCCCCGATGTCTATGCTTATATAAATGATAATTTATGGTATATTCTGCTTTTGTTATGGGGCGCTTTATCGGTATTATTATATTGCTTTCAGCGACTAAAAATAAACATTTTGAAGGTAACTATTCTCTCAGGGACATTTGCTCTTGCATTAGCTTTTGCCGGAAACGATTTGGTCAACTTTATCGGAGTCCCTATTGCCGGAATAGATTCTTACATAATGGTGTTAAATAGTGGTAATGAACAAATGTTGATGGGCGATTTAGCTAAACCGGCACAAGTGAGTACGTGGATTCTTATATTGTCGGGCTTAATTATGGTTATAACATTGTTCTTCTCTAGGAGCGCAATGAAGGTAGCAGAAACTCAATTAAATCTATCTTCGCAGAATTCGGAAGATGAACGCTTTGGATCATCGTTACCATCTCGCTCTTTAGTAAGGTTTGCCTTAACTCTTAATTCGTATTACAATAAGATATTACCGGATAGAATGAAGAACAGCATCAATAAAAGATTCACTCAATTACCCGAAATAGAGCGAGGTGCTGTATCATACGATAATATCCGTGCTGTGGTAAATCTTACAGCTGCTTCTATTTTGATTTGTGTGGGGACATCATTAAAGCTACCGTTATCGACTACTTATGTCGTATTTATGGTCGCTATGGGCTCTTCATTAGCCGATAGAGCTTGGGGACGTGATAGCGCAGTGTATAGAATTACAGGTGTAATGGTCGTAATTTCAGGGTGGTTTCTTACTGCATTTATAGGATTTGTAATGGCTCTTCTTATTGGCGTATTACTTATGTGGGGTGGCTGGATTTCATTAATAGTTGTAGGCATTATATGTGGCTATGCGCTATGTCATAATTTAATATTTAAGCCAAAAAAACAACAAGTTGACAATAAACCATTGTTTAAGGTCGAGGACAAAGAAGAAGATGTACTTTATTCTTGTACCGAGCAAGTGTGCCATACAATGGAAGAGGTTACGGCAATTTACAATCACATGCTAGTAGCTTTATTCACCGAGAATCGACGAGTGCTGAAAGAGACTGTGGAACAATCAGAAGAAATTTATCAACAAGCTCATAAACGAAAATATGAAGTCTTATCGACATTAAAAAAACTACAAGATCATAATATTGAGACAGGACATTTTTATGTACAAGTAGTAGATTATTTGAGTGAAGTGTCGAAAGCTTTGTTGCATTGCACTCGTCCTGCATATGAACACATCAATAATAATCATAAAGGGCTAACCGAAGACCAGATAGTAGATTTGAAAGAGGTAAATGACCACGTTGACATTATATTTTCAAAAATTAATGAGATGCTTAGAAATAAGGACTTTTCGAAAATTGATGATGTTATGATAATGCGCGAAGAACTATTTAATATAATAGCTAATAGTATAAAAAATCAAATAAAGAGGCTCAAAACAGAACCAATGAGCACGAAGGCTAGTACATTGTATCTAAATATACTTAATGAGACAAAAACTATGGTACTCCAATCTCGAAATTTGTTGAAATCTCAAGCATATTTCCTCAATGAGATTCATGCCGAACACTTGGCAGAAGCTACAAAGAGTTAAAGAAAGTGTTATATTGTACTATAATTAAGTTTTTTCAAAAGCTACTCCGTTTTTTCAAATTTGATTTGATTATTCATAACAAACATAGTAACTTCCGACGTTTGACACTTTGCTCGGTAAACGGCTGACCTATAGTCCGTTATGACGTTTTATTATACTGCGATTTGTAGCTATATAAAACTTTAACAGGCTTTAACTTTGCGGTAGGTTTTCTTCAT
>JAQVCR010000042.1 GCA_028689665.1 Muribaculaceae bacterium | reverse complement strand
GGGTCAGTAGAAATTTAATGGGGGAATGCATAAATATTAGCAATACGGAATAAGAAAAATTTCTTATCGACTACCCCGCGTAGATTAGCTCTAAATAATTTTATTTTAGCGTTGAACGATTCAGCCATAGCGTTTGAAGATCTGTTATTGTAGAAGTTTAATATTTCATCGTAGTGTTCATAGAATGTAGCAGCAATGACATTGAATGAAGAGAATCCTGCTTCACTTACCTTGTTATACCAACGAGCCATAGAGAGTCGGGCAGAATCTTTAATTGTGTTTTTCGTAAATATCATACGAAGTGAATGAGATAATCCGTAAGCTTTTTGCATATCAGGATATTCAGTGAACAGAATTGATGCACGTTCCTTCTGGCTCTCTGTCCATTTATCGGCTGATTTAAACAATAAGTATCGAGAGCGAATAAGTAATTCCTTGCGAGTGTCTCCATTTGTGTACCTAAATGGAACGTATTGTTCATTCTTGCCTTTAGCCTCTTCCTTTTCCTCAAGCGTACGGCAAGCCATCGGGGACGTGTCCATACGTTTCTTTTAAAAAAGCTCCAAATTCTTTGGAGTAACGTGTGCCTTTTGCTGTAATATCAAGGTTTATGGGTAAAGAAAAACTCTTCCCGGTCCGGGTATCTATCCATCGTCTTCTACGAATTTTAAGTATTACTTTGTGATCCCTTATAGGAAAATCTGTTATACTCGTTACTTCTGTAAAACCCTTTGATTCAATATGCAAGTTATCAAATGTCTCTAGATCTTTCTTCTCATCAAGATATATATGTATTTCACTTGAGTTGCTTTCTACTCTTGTTATTTCAAAAAATTTAAGTACTTCCGTTGGTAGTACGACCTCTGCTAATAATATAAGTTGATTTGTTTCCATTTATTAGAAACGACCTTTATATATTTTTGGTATGCATTCCCCCATTAAATTTCTACTGACCCCGGATTACGAGCATTAACATCATTAGATTGTAAAATCTCAGCCCAAATAATATAGGAAACCATATCATTTGGGCTGTTTTTAAGTCTATTTGTAAAATTTGAAAAGGTGGCTGTGGAAATTTAGGGTTAATTGAAACTTAGTGTAAGAGCTCGTTGAGTTTAGCTATCGTATATTAAAAACTATCTGGATATTTAATTCTTGATTCTATTCCATTCACTGTACGAATATATGAATCAAATTTACGTTCACCCTCTCTCAAAATTATTATACGTGCGCCATTGGGTAGATGGTTATATACTGTATTTCCTCCTGTATAACGACCGTAAGCCAATAATATGTCTTTATACATTACGGCATAATCATTATCATGATCGTGTCCGACGAACATGCCCATTACATCTCCGCTCTCTTTCATTGAACAGAACATACCTGAATTTATTGTCGGACAGCACACTTTTTCTCCTTTTACTCCAAACATTCGATTCTTTCCTTCAATCACAGCATCGTTATATTCAGGTAGTGCAATATGGAAAAATGCAAGTGCAGGTAAAGGCTCTCCTCCATTTTTTGTTGTAAAACTCCTACTTTGATCCCGATACCATCCTATTTGATTATATCTAATCCAATCATATCCGGGTACCGACGGAATCTTGGTATATGAATTAGAATCGATACAGTAAAGCAAAGCAGCATCCTTATTTCCCTTCGAAGACTTTACCGTTAAAACATAATCCGGAACACTTTCACCACTTCGTCGGGGCATTATGTTACATTTTTTTGATGCAATATAATCGTACAATTCCACTCTTGTTTTATCATATTCATCGTCATGATTCCCAAATACTACTCCAAAAGGAATGTTTCTTTTTATGCATGGCTCAAGAACGATATCAAGTCCCTTAAATGCTTCATTAGACACTACAACATCTCCGGTAAATATAACGAAGTCTGGTTTTTCTGCATCTAGGACTTCATTAATTCGTTCTATTGCTATTTTTGATTTAGGCTGATTATCATATTTATAATGGATATCAGTAAATTGAACCACTTTGAATATTCCTTCATTATTAAACCTCAATATTCCGTTTTGACCAAACACAAATGGAATATTAAATAATAGCAGTGTACATAAAATTAATCTAAGCATTCCGATATAAATTTAATCGTTATTTTAAAATATTATTTTCTTCAAGATATCTATTTAACCTGTTCCTTGTCGCTCTATGCAATTTTTACTGAATCTGGAATCATAGTTGCACAATATCTAAATTCTGTAGAATCGACATAGATAATGCCAAGCCCGGTCTCGTCGTCGTTTTTCCATTATTCAACTACAAATATACAATTTTAAATTATTTCTATTGTAACTATTCTGCCCGCTTTTTTATTACAAATTATTCATAATTATTCTTCTCTTTTCATTTATAAAATTATATTATTAATACCATTATCCTGATATTTATCCGTTTTAAAGAGGAATATCATTTGTAATTGAGAAAAAAATATACCTTAAATCAAAAAATATCCTTTTTTTATTATCCTTGAGCTGGAAAAAGCAGTTATTTTTGCACTTGAATTCATATTATTTTAGAAATGGAAGCGAAGAAATACCCTTGCGCCGAATGCAAAATGCGACGCAAATATGAAGAGAATCCGAAATCATTGATGGCAAGATTTTGGCATTGGCACACATCTTTTTGTCCGGGATGGAAAGCCTATTATAACAGTTTGACCGACGAAGACAAATCGATTGTGAAAGAGAAATATCATCTCAAATAAAGAATACTGTGATATTACAGTTGATTCGACCATCCGGTGAATTGGTCCCTTTTATCAAAACCTATTGGTATTTGAAAAATGATTAGTCAAAATATGCGTTGCAGACTATTGTACTTAATGGTCTGATGGATGGAGCGCATACCAGCCGGTTTTTGAATGGGCTACGGAATGTAATAGCCGATATAAGTAAATAATATTCTAATTATATAAAATGAAACATATTTCTTTACTCAGCATTGCAGGCTGGCTAAATATTGCCTTAGCCATTGCACATGTGTTGTGTATGCCTTGGCTGGATGCAGCCTTCCGCTTATATGGAATTAATGATCTGATGAATCAATTTGCATCGAATGGTTGGTACTTGCCGTATGTAATCACGTTGGTGATAGCTGTCTGCTTTGCCTTGTGCGGCCTTTATGCCTTATCGGCCGACAGACACATACGTAAATTGCCTCTGCTTTGGTTGGGTATTTTCACTATCGCTGCAATATTCTTGTTTAGGGCAGGAATTGGCTGCTACTGGATGTTTGATCGCGGGCAATGCCCCACTACAGATCTTTCATCGGTAGTAATCTCCGGTGGTATCGGATTATTATATCTCATAGGCGGCATCTCAAAATTGAGATCAAATAAAGAATAGAATGAATCCTGATAAAATATATCCTCGTAATGGTAATAACGGTAAGGAGAGTGTCTATCTAAAGTCGGTTGTTACCGACCCTGACATTATTGTAGGCGACTTCACCATCTATAATGACTATGTGAACGATCCGCGTGATTTTGAAAAGAATAATGTGCTATACCACTATCCGCTTTGCAACAAGGAACGATTAATAATAGGTAAATATTGTTCAATAGCTTGCGGTGCCAAGTTTATGTTTACCGGAGGTAATCACTCCTTGAAATCTTTATCCACTTATCCATTTCCTGTTTTCCCCGATGAATGGGGACTTGATGAATGGCATTGCGCCGACGCATGGGATAATCATGGCGACATCGTGATTGGCAATGATGTCTGGATTGGCTACCAAGCTGTCATTATGCAAGGCGTAACCATTGGCGATGGCGCTATCATCGGTACACACGCTCTTGTAACAAAGAATATTCCACCTTATACCATTGTGGGTGGATCTCCTGCTAAGGAAATTCGTAAGCGATTTGATGAAGCTACCATTCAGAAACTTCTTGAATTACAATGGTGGAACTGGCACGCCGAGAAAGTAAAAGCCAATATAAGCAATATTTTGAGTGGAAATATATCCCAGTTAATCGATCAAAATTTAACAAACAATGAGTAATCAAGAAAACAATTCAATACACGACTTTGATTTTAGCCTTATTTGCGAGTATTTCTCGTCGATCAAGCGTCAGGGTCCGGGCAGCGAGGCTTCCACGCACGAAGCCATCACTGCAATACCTAATATAAACTCTAACTTCATTATTGCCGATATCGGATGCGGCACCGGCTCATCTGCCATTCAATTGGCTAAAGAAACGCAGGCGTCTGTAGTGGCTATCGACCTATTCCACGATTTTCTAAATAAGGTAAAACTGAATGCCGAACTTGCCGGTGTATCCCACAAGGTATCCACGTTGCAGGCTGATATGACGCAATTATCACTTGAGAAAGAATCTTTTGATCTGATATGGTCTGAGGGTGCAATTTATAATATCGGCTTCAAAAACGGACTTCAAGAATGGAATAGCTTTATCCGCAAAAACGGATACATCGCTGTAACCGATTCTACTTGGTTGACCGATTATCGCCCTGCTGAAATCGAAAGTTTTTGGTTAGATGCCTATCCCGAAATAGATACTCTTGATAATAACATCACCAAAATGGAACAGGCTGGTTATCGCATGATCAAGACTGCAGTTCTGCCTAACGACTGCTGGACTAAGAATTTTTATGAGCCTCAGGAGAATGCACAGAATGTATTTCTTGAACGACACCATGATGATTTCACGGCCAATGAGTTGGTAAAGAATCAGCGACACGAAGCAGAATTATTTGCCAAGTACAATAGCTATTATGGTTATGTCTGGTATATTGGGCAGAAAATATAACAATTCACTACACTTCTGTCATAATTCACACAAGCCACTCTTCAAATACAGCAAGATCTGTTCCCATTCATCAGACCCGTTATTTTCACTCTTTCAATACACATCTCCCCCAACGAAATTTTTACTGACCCATTAAAGCTATGCCGGGTGTACAAAAAAAGCTGACAACCTTTCGATTATCAGCTTCTGTGGGCGTTGACGGATTCGAACCGCCGACCCTCTGCTTGTAAGGCAGATGCTCTGAACCAGCTGAGCTAAACGCCCTTTCTTCCTCTTTTGCGATGCAAAGTTAAGCACTATTTTTGATATATGCAATACCTCTCACTGAAAAAAATTAGTTTTTTCTGTACAAAGTTTAATCTTCACTTTCGGGAAGCGACTTCGACGCCTTAGCTCCCAGCATTTTAAGATTTTCTACCTGACGTATCAAATTTCCTCTCCCGGTATAGAGTTTATTCATTGCCGAGTCGAATGCGGTCTGTGTTCCTTTTAAATTTTTCTCTATTGCCGACATATCTTGAATAAAGCCATAGAATTTATCATATAATTTGCCACTTTCCACTGCTATATTATTTGCATTTTTTGTTTGCTTGTCGTGTCGCCATAATTCACTCACAAGTTTTAGTACCGATATAAGATGCGTAGGACTAATAATAACTACACGGCTGTTATACGCACTCTGCCATAAATTAGTGTCATATTGCATTGCCGAGATATATGCACCTTCGTTGGGGATAAACATCATCACAAATTCAGACGTCTCGGATATAAAATCTTGATATTTCTTTGTCTTCAACTCGTTGATATGATTCTTTATCGACAATATGTGTTGTGAAATATATCGCTCTTGATCTGCTTTATCTTCTGCATTTACAAAATTTACATAGGCAGTGAGCGACACTTTTGAGTCGATTATCATCTTTTTCTTATCGGGCATATTAACTATTACATCGGGACGTAGCGATGATCCTTCTTCATTCTTTATTACATTGCCCGACTCATCACGCGTTACCTGTACAAAAAACTCTTGATCTCGTGTCAGCCCCGACTTCTCAAGTATGTTTTCAAGTATCATTTCGCCCCAATCGCCTTGCATCTTCGTGTTTCCTTTTAGTGCCTGAGTTAAATCTTTTGCCTCTTTTCCAATAGTCTGATTTAGCTCCATGAGTTGCTTGAGATGCTCTTGCATCGAGTGTCGGTCTTTTGCCTCATTTACATAATTGTCGGCAATGGTCTTCTTAAACTGCTCTATATTGTCTTTAAATGGGCTGAGTATCTCCAAAAGCCTCGTTTCATTAGTTTCTTTAAACAGTTTTGCTTTCTCTTCCAGAATCTGTTGTGCCATCGCAGTAAAACGGCTGTCGGCTTCTTCTTTTAGCCGCTTCGACTCTTGTTCAAAGATTGATATTCTCTCTTGCAGCTTACCGTTTGCTACGCTCAAATCCGAAAATTCTCGACGTGTATGGTCTAGCTCACTTTCGAGCTTTGCCCTGCTGGCTCTGATCTCGCTTAATGTTACTTCCTGAGAATGTATCAACACGTCGCGCGATGCAATTTCCGACTCTTTCGTTGCTAGATTATCACGAACATTTATATACTTTCTGAAAAGTATCAAATTCAAACAAAGCAACGCTATAATTACTGCCGACAATATAAATATCATATCCATTTGAGCTGATTTTTTAAGTTATATGTAAAGATAATTATTTTTTTGCGGCTTAATAGATACATATATAAATAATATTATTAATTTTAAAAGTTTAAAATTTAATTAGAAATAATTTTTAATAATATACATCGGCAATATGGCTAAATTAAAAGTAACATCGGAATGGTGGACGTCGCCAGCAGAAAGTGAATCTGGTAATCTCGTTATCGTTACCGGACGTTGCGACATCGAAAATATTAAAGCTACGGGGAATTTCAACGATCGAATTGAAATTTCTTGGAAATATGAAGGCGATGATAAAGGAATGCCCGACTTTGCGACTTCTTCGATGATGGAAAAAGTTACAGATGCATTTAATACAACTTTCGATAAAGACCCGGTAGCTGTTATGACAGGAATTTATACCGGCGATAATTTGCGAAATTGGATTTTCTACACTCAAAGCAACAATATTTTTGGTCGTAAGCTAAACGAAGCTTTAGCCAATTTCGAACTCCTACCGATTAATATTTATGCCGAGAAAGATCCTGAGTGGGAAGAATATAAAGAAATGTGCGAGCAAGCCGAAATTATGAAGGGCGAGTGAGCATTTTTGTCTTTGGATTATTAACTTAAAAATCTTATACAACTATGAATGCTATTTGGATTTGGCTATTTATAGCATTAATTATTGGCTTACTTGCCGGACTTTCTTTCCTAATAAGCGTTAAGAAAAAGGCTAAACCTAAGAAAAAAGAGAACACTAATGCTAGCGACGACGGCGCAGACGACGACGACGATGAGTCTTCTTCTAAAAATACGTTATTGCTTTTCTTTGTCTTTAGTGTCATCATCTTTCTAGCCCTCTGGCTCATAAGTTCTATGTTTGGACTGAAATTTTAACACCTGAAAATAATAAAAACGCCTTCTCTAGTCTATTCTAGAAAAGGCGTTATCTTTTTATAGCAGATTAGAATATTACATATTCATTCCACCACACACATGAATCACTTGTCCTGTTACATAAGAAGATAAGTCGCTTGCCAAGAATGTGGCTACATTAGCTACATCGTCAGGAGTACCTCCGCGACGCAATGGAATCTGTGCTGCCCATTGTTTACGTACATCTTCCGACAAAGCTGCGGTCATATCTGTTATAATAAATCCGGGGGCTATACAGTTTGCTCGTATACCTCGTGAGCCTACCTCTTTTGCTATACTCTTTGCTAAACCTATCATTCCGGCCTTTGAAGCTGAATAATTACATTGTCCGGCATTTCCCGATACTCCTACAACCGATGCCATATTAATAATGCTTCCACCTCGCTGTTTCATCATCACGGGTGTGATAGCGTGAACAAAGTTGAATGCCGATTTTAGGTTTACGGCAATCACTGCATCCCATTGAGATTCGGTCATTCGCATCATCAGTCCGTCTTTTGTAATTCCTGCATTATTTACAAGAATATCTATCTTGCCAAAGTCGGATACTATCTCCTCAACTACTTTATGAGAATCTTCAAAAGATGCGGCATTCGACGCATAGCCTTTTGCTTTTACTCCTAATGCGGCAATCTCTTCCTCTGTCTTTTTGCCATTTTCATCTATTACTAGATCGGTAAATGCTATATTGGCTCCTTCTTGAGCAAATTTTAGAGCAATTGCTTTCCCAATTCCTCTTGCTGCACCTGTGATTAGTGCGGTCTTTCCTTCAAGTAATTTCATAATAATTATAATTATAAATTGTTATTTCGTTTTGTCGGTTATATTCATTTTTTGATCCCACATAAAATGAAATCTTTTACATATTCACGAAGTTTTAACTTCTCTATTCCTAACTCGGAAAAGTTATCTCGAATATACGGTACATCTAATCCTTGCAACGACAACAACATAACCATTGCCGTCTGTTCTATATATTTTATTCTGAAAACTCCTTTCTGAACACCCTCAGTAAGTATCTGACGTAATATCGACGCTTCGCGAGCTGTGATCGACCGCCTTGCGCGTTCTACACGCCTTACATCTCTAAAAAATCCTGCCCGTAACGAGCCATTACGTATTACGATCTCTTTAACTGCCTCAAATCGTACAAATATAAAATTCATTAATTTCTGCTCCGGATTCAATGGCAATGACGATAATTCCTTCAATTTCGACAGCATCTGCTCGCTTTCACTCTCTATCACAGCATTATATATCTCTCGCTTGTTCTTAAAATACGTATAGATGGTGCGACGCCCTCTTGCCGAAGCCTCGGCAATATCATTCATAGTTGTATTCTCAATCCCTTTATGAGCAAAGAGTTGACGGGCTACTTCTATCAATTTATCTCGAGTCTTGGATACCATAATAATTAGTTGCTTATTGCACAATAACATAAAATTTGTGCGAAAGTAACCATTTTTTTCCTACATTGCAAGCAACATTGTCAATAATTAAGAAATTAGCTATGATTTAAGCCTTTTAAATATCTATTTCTACGGTGAGTTAGCCGATTCTCGAAAAAATCACCTGAAAAAACAAGCGTGCTGGCTCTTTTTATCGAGCCGCACGCTTAATCTTTTTATAATGGAGATTTCCTGTTATTTAACCTCATTAAGTGTACAAATACTTACGCGATTCCAATCTGCTTCTTCAAACATATCGCCTACACCTTGACCTTGAGCATTGATTCGGTCTGCTGCGATTTTATATTTCTTTATCAAAATCGTCTTTACTGCTTCTGCTCGTGCTTGTGCTATCTTTGCATTTATTGCCGCACTTCCCTCTGGAGAAGCATAACCCTTAATATCAACCTTCGAACCCTTATGATTCTTCATATATGTAGCTATTCGCTCTACATTCGGTAATTGAGAAGCAGCTACGACTGTCTTTCCTTGACCAAACGTTACTATCGACTCCAACGAATTACTCGACGACATAACATGAACTTTTTCTACTTTTGGCTTAGTATTACGCAAAGCAGCCACCTCATTGGTAAGCGAATTCATCTTATTATTTAGAGAATCAATTGTATTGTCAGCAGCATTCAATTGCCCCGATTTAGCATTTAGCTCGCCCCTTAGCGAATTAATCTTTGAATTTAATCCATCTACCTCATTCTGATCATAAGGCTTTACTAAAGTAAAATGATGCTCGCCATTACTACTCTTAAAGTGATAAGTTAGCCCGGCATTCAACTCAAATACTGCATAATTTACATTAAATCTTCCATGATTAGCAGCTCCGACCTTTACATCACCATCCATATTCCATACCACGGCTGGCTTTACTGATATAGTCCAGATTTTCTTAGAACATAGATTGAAATTAAAATTCAACCCGGCTTTGCACGACCAACTATTATCAGCATATCCATCGCCAAACAAATGCATCCAACCAGTTCCGGCTACAGCCTCAAGCTCTAAAACTCGTGGTTTTCCCTTATATCCGGCAAATAGATTCATCAAATTCAACTTCCCTAGCAAACTTACATTTGCCCCATCAAAAATTGTTGATGCACCGGTTGTATTTATTCCGAAATTAGCCTCAATGCCAACACCAAGCACCGGAGTTACCTGTTTAGTTACATCTAAACCCACATCTCCTCTAAAATCCTTTATAAAGTCTCCTCCCTTTAATGGAGAGATACCTCCCGCATTTAGTCCCATCGACCAATTATCAAAAAATTTTGTACCTTCAACCGATTGTGCCTGAACCGAAATCATTCCAAGCATCGCTAAAACAACAAAAATAATCTTTTTCATCATCTCTACATTTAATTAATATTAAAATTGTAACGTCTAAATCAACTGCAAATATACATATTTTCCAATAAAAATACCACAAAACACGAATTTTATAAAAATATTATAAACCACCTATCCAACCATAGAATCAATCATTGTGGCGATTCTTTTTTTTTGCTGTCTTCTTTTGCAGTAAGACGAAAATTTACGACATTTGCTCCGAGACTAGAGTCAACAAGCAAGTGCAAAATTAGTAGAAATTAGAGAAGAACACTTGCTTCGGAGATAAAAAATTTAATTTTTCACTTGGGCGATTGTTTAATTTGGCTTGTATTTTTTAATGTAAGGCGGTGTAATATCTTCAAAATCAGATCCTTTCGGAATCTATTGTCTTATTAGTTTATTAGCATTTTAAATAGCACTATTGTGTAACGAGTAGTAAAAGAACAGCAAGTCGAATCGGAGTAGGTAGAGTATCCCATACATTGCCACAGCGTGGCAACACACTCCATAACCGTGCGCTTTTAAGCGCACGGTAGGAAAACCCTCGCAATCCGCACCCCGAAGCGGGTGCCACCTCGCCCACAGCCACACATTCTAAATTCTACATTCTAAAGCCCGGAAGCTATCCCACACATTGCCGGTAGCTACGGTTTCCCACGAGAGGGGGGGAATAGTGTGTTGCCACAGAGTGGCAACACCGTCCATAACCGTGCGCTTTTAAGCGCACGGTAGGAAAACCCTCGCAATCCGCACCCCGA
>JAQVCR010000041.1 GCA_028689665.1 Muribaculaceae bacterium | reverse complement strand
CTAATGCTGGGAAAAAAGCAGGTGAATTTTATACACCTCATGAAGTCGCTCTGTTAATGTCAGAAATTGTTGCTAATCATTCTAAAAATAAAAAGGAAATAGAAATATATGACCCTACAAGTGGATCGGGGTCGTTACTTATTAATATTGGTCGTGCAGTTGCAAAACATATAAATAATAAAGATAATATAAAGTATTATGCTCAAGAATTAAAGGAAAATACATATAATCTTACTCGCATGAATTTAGTTATGCGAGGTATAAATCCTTTTAATATTGTAGTGCGGAATGGTGATACATTAGAAGATGATTGGCCTTACTTTGATGACAATGATAAGGAGCGAACCTATCTACCTCTATATGTTGATGCTGTTGTTTCTAACCCTCCATACTCTCAAATTTGGGAATCTAAAGATAAAGAAACAGACCCTCGATATGCACGTTATGGTGTTGCACCCAAGGGAAAAGCTGATTATGCTTTCCTCCTTCATGACTTATACCACGTAAAACCAGATGGTATTATGACTATCGTACTCCCTCATGGAGTGTTATTCAGAGGAGGAGAAGAAGAAAAAATACGTCGTAATCTAATAGAAGAAAATAATATTGATGCTATTATTGGTTTGCCTGCTAATATATTTTTTGGCACAGGTATTCCAACTATCATTATGGTTCTTAAACAAAAAAGAGATAATACAGATGTGCTGTTTATTGATGCTTCAAAAGGCTTTGTAAAAGATGGAAAAAACAATCGTTTGAGAGCTTGTGATATAAAGAAAGTTGTAGATACAATTATTGAACGTAAAGAAGAAACATATAAATTTTCTCGTAAAGTAACAAGAGAAGAAATAAGAGCAAACGATTATAATTTGAATATACCACGCTATGTAGATAGTTCTGCCGATGCTGAAACTTGGGATATTTATGCATCTATGCTTGGTGGCATACCTAACGAGGAGATAAATTATTATAATCGTTATTGGAATGTTTTTCCTAGTCTAAGAAGTGAATTATTTCACTCAGACGATACTGCTTATTCATCTCTTAAAGTAGAGAATGTAAAAGATGCTATTTTAACAAATAATGATACTCTATCCTTTAAAGATAGTTATAATACAGCGTTTGCTGGTTTTGAAGCCTTCCTTCAAAAAGAATTATTAGAAGATAT
This sequence comes from Muribaculaceae bacterium, assembly GCA_028689665.1. GTDB lineage: Bacteria > Bacteroidota > Bacteroidia > Bacteroidales > Muribaculaceae > JAQVCR01. Next base: position 9,964 of record JAQVCR010000041.1, on the reverse strand, counting down.
TGAAGCTATTCCTGTTGCTAAAGAAGAGCATATTCTTTCTGACAACATTTTTGCCAGATTAGAAAATATCTCACTAGTAGATAAATATGCAGCTTATCAGTTGCTTGATAATGAGTGGGAGAAAATAGCCATAGATTTAGAGATAATCCAAACAGAAGGAAGAAAAGCTATTCGCCAAGTTAATCCTAATATGGTTATCAAGAAAAAGAATGGAAAAGAAACAGAAGTACAAGATGGTTGGGTAGGTCATATTATTCCATTTGAATTAGTACATATTACTCTTTTAATAGAAGAATATGAAGCTCTTAAAGCAAAAGAAGAGCGTTTAACTATTATTTCATCAGATTTTGAGGAAATTCTTGATACTTTGTCAGAAGATGAAAAAGACACGAGTGTAGTAAATGACGATGGAGATAAATTTGTATCAAAAGAAGTAAGCAAGAAGATTAAAGAATTGCGTAAACTAAAAGAGGAGAAGGATTTCCTTGAAAAATTGCTAAAAGTAGAAGTTCTTTTTGCTGAAGAAAAGAAACTAAAAGCTGATATTAAGAAGGAAACTTTAGAACTAATTGCGAAAACAAAAGAAGCAATTGAAAATTTATCTGACGAAGATATAAATATGCTACTAACCTTAAAATGGATTGACCCTTTGTGCAAATCATTAAATGAGATACCTAACACTATTATTTCAGAATTAGCCACAAAAATAAAAGCTCTTGCAGACAAATATTCCACAAGCCTTGTGGACTTAGATAAGCAGATTAAAGAATCTGAAAATTCTTTATCTGAGCTTATTGATGACTTGACTGGTGATGAAAACGATTTGGCAGGGCTTCAAGAATTTCAGAAACTACTTAAAGGGGAATAATTATGGAAAAAGAAAGAAAAGTTCCTCAAATTAGATTTAAGGAGTTTCTTGAAGAGTGGGAAGAAACAAAATTGGGAGAAATCTTTGATATAAGAAATGGATATACACCATCAAAGGCAGTAAAAAGTTTTTGGGAGAATGGAACTATTCCATGGTTTAGAATGGAAGATATTAGACTTAATGGCAGAATTTTAAATGATTCTATACAACACATCACTCCATTAGCAATTAAAGGAAGTGGATTGTATCCAGCTGGTAGTTATATTATTTCTACAACTGCAACGATTGGAGAGCATGCTTTACTAATTGTTGATTCGCTTGCGAATCAACGATTTAGCTTTTTATTAAAAAAGCTAAATCGTTGGTCTGGCTTTGACGAAATGTTTTTCTTTTACATAATGTATGCATTATGTGATTGGTGTAAAGCAAATATTAATGCAGGAGGTTTGGCTGCAGTAAGTATTCAAGACCTTTTAAAATACACTTTTATTATTCCTCAAAAAAGGGAAGAGCAAATAAATATTGCTAAAACATTGATGCAATTAGACAATTTAATTACCCTTACAGATCAAAAGCTCACAAAGCTACGCAATATTAAAAAGGCGTGCCTTGAAAAGATGTTTCCTAAAGAGGGAGAAAATATTCCAGAGATACGATTTAAAGGCTTTAGTGAGGAGTGGGAAGAAAACAGATTAGGAGATATAGGTAAGCCATATATAGGTTTATCAGGAAAGACCAAAGAAGATTTTGGTCATGGAGATGCTTCGTTTGTAACATACATGAATGTTTTTACAAACCCTATTTCAAAAACTAATGCCACAGAAAATGTGGAAATAGATACGAAACAGAATGAAGTTAAATATGGAGATGTGTTTTTTACTGTATCTTCAGAAACTCCAGAAGAAGTAGGTATGACATCTGTATGGCTTTCTGATATGCAGAATGTATATTTAAATAGTTTTTGTTTTGGTTATAGATTAAGTATAAACTATGACCCATATTATATTGCTTATTATTTAAGAAGTAATGTAATGCGTAAAAAAATATGTTATTTAGCTCAAGGAATTTCAAGGTTCAATATATCAAAAACTAAAATGATGGATATAAATATTTTACTTCCTAATATAGAAGAACAGGAAAGAATAGGTTTATATTTTAAAGAGCTAGAGAAAAAAATATCTAAAACCGAGCAGAAGCTCACAAAGCTACGCAATATTAAAAAGGCATGTCTTGAAAAAATGTTTGTATAATTCATTTTAAATAAAATATTATGGCAGCAGGATTTGACGATGAATTAATATTTGAAGCAGCTCTAATAGAATTGCTTTATACAAAATATGGTTGGGAAAATCAAGTAATTAACAACCCAACAGAAAAACAATTATTAGATAATTGGGCTAAGATAATCTATGCTAATAATAGAAGTATAGACCGTCTTGGAGAGTATCCTCTTACTGATGGTGAAATGGAGCAAATAGTAGAGCAAATAAATGTTTTACGCACTCCATTAAAACTGAATGGCTTAATTAATGGTAAAAGTATATCCGTGAAAAGAGATAACCCCAACGATATATTACATCTTGGGAAAGAAGTGAGTTTATACATTTATGATCCCAGAGAAATAGCTGCAGGAAGAAGTAGATACCAGATAGCTCGTCAGCCACAGTTTCCTACGGTTTCTAAAATGACAAGTGATCGCCGTGGAGATGTGATGCTTCTTATTAATGGTATGCCTCTTATTCATTTAGAATTAAAGAAAAGCGGAGTACCTATTTCACAAGCTACTAATCAAATAGAAAAATATTCTAAAGAAGGTGTTTTTTCACAAGGTTTATATGCTATGGTACAGGTATTTATTGCAATGAATCCTGAAGAAACAGTATATTTTGCAAACCCAGGAAGCGATGGGAAATTTAATAAAGATTTCTATTTTCATTGGGCTGACTTTAATAATGAGCCAATCAACGAATGGAATAAGATAGCCGCTAAGTTACTTTCTATTCCAATGGCTCACCAATTAATTGGTTATTATTCTGTGGCAGATGATAGCGATGGAGTACTTAAAATAATGCGTAGTTATCAATATTATGCAGCTAATGCAATATCTGATAAAGTAGCTAAAACTAAATGGGCTGATAAAAATATTTATGGTGGATATGTGTGGCATACTACAGGGTCTGGTAAAACAATGACAAGTTTTAAGTCTGCACAACTAATAGCAAATTCTAATAATGCGGATAAAGTTGTATTCCTTATGGATAGAATAGAGCTTGGAACACAATCATTATTAGAATATCAAGGTTTTGCAAATGATAGTGATGTAATACAAGCAACAGACGATACTGCAGATTTGATTTCAAAATTAAAATCTCCAGATAGTGATAAGGTGCTTATTGTTACCTCTATTCAAAAGATGAGCAATATACAAGAAGATGGCTCTCGCAACGACCACGATATTAAAGAAATAAATAATAAACGAATTGTTTTTATAATTGATGAAGCTCATCGTTCAACTTTTGGTGATATGCTTAAAATCATAAAGAAAACATTCCCCTATGCCATTTTCTTTGGTTTTACAGGTACTCCTATTCAAGATGAGAATAAGAAGAAAGATAATACTACTTCTGATGTGTTCGGTAATGAATTACATAGATATAGTATAGCAGATGGTATTAGAGATAAAAATGTATTAGGTTTCGACCCATATAAAATTTTGACCTATAAAGATAAGGATTTACGAAATGTAATTGCTCTTGAAAAGGCTAAAGCTACATCATTAGAAGAAGTCTTTGCAGATAAGAATAAAGAAGAAGTTTATTATCATTATATGAATAATGTTCCAATGACTGGATATAAAGACGATACTGGAATATTTCATAAAGGGATAGAAGACTATATACCTACTTCGCAATATGAAAGAAAGGAACATCAGATAAAGGTAGTAAATGATATTATTGATAATTGGGATACTCTTAGCCACGGAAGTAAATTTCATTCAATTTTTGCGACCTCTAGTATTTCAGAAGCTGTAGAATATTATGCCCTATTTTTAGAGAGAAAGCCTGAGCTAAAAGTAGCATGCTTGTTTGACCCCAGTATTGATAATAATGGGAATGGGACATATAAGGAGGAGGCATTGACTCAAATGCTGACAAATTATAATGAGAGATTTAACCAAAAATTTGCTATTCCATCTTATGCAAAATATAAAAAGGATGTAGCAGCTAGATTGGCACACAAAAAACCATATGTTGGAATTGAAAAAACACCTGAAAAACAATTAGAAATTCTTATTGTTGTTAATCAAATGCTTACCGGATTTGACTCTAAATGGCTTAATACATTGTACCTTGATAAGTTAATGACTTATGAAGAAATAATACAATCATTCTCTCGTACAAATAGATTGTTTGGACATGATAAGCCATTTGGTACTATAAGATATTACAGGTATCCACATACGATGGAATACAATATTGTAGAAGCATTTAGAACATATTCAGGCAATAAGCCATTTGGTATATTTGCTGAAAAATTAGAGCATAATCTAAATAGATTAAATACTGTTTTTGAAGAAATTAAATACCTATTTGAGCAGGCAGGAATTAATAATTTTGAAAAGCTTCCAGATAGTAAAGAAGAAAAAGCTCAGTTTGCAAAACAATTTAGAGAATTTAATAACATTCTTGAAGCATCAAAAATTCAAGGTTTTGAATGGGATAAACTAATTTATAATTTTAAAAATAATGGCAAAACAAAACGTGTAAAATTGTTATGTAATGAAACTACATATCTAATTTTGGTAAAACGTTATCAAGAGTTATTTGGTGAAGGAGGAGGGGGAAATGTAGGTGGTAATTTACCGTATGAAATAGATAGCTACATAACAGAAATTAATACAGGTGCTATTGATGTGGATTATATGAATTCACGATTTGATAAATACTTTAAATTATTACAGTCTGATGAAGCATCAAATGAAACAATAAACAAAGCTCTTACAGAGCTGCATAAAACTTTTGCATCATTATCTCAAGAAGAACAAAGATTTGCAGAACTTTTTTTACATGATGTTCAAAGTGGAGATATAAAAGTTGATAGTAGTCTTTCATTACGAGATTATATTACTTCATATCAAACAAAAGCTAAGAATGACCAAATACACCGTTTTGCTGCTTGTATTGGTTTAGACGAAAACAAGTTGCGTACTTTTATGAATCTTCATGTAACTGAAGATAATATAGATGAATTTGGTAGGTTCTCAGATTTAAAAGAGGCTGTAAGTAAAGTTAAATCAAAAGAATATTTTGAAACTACTGAAAGTTCTATTATTCCTCCACATCGTGTAGCTATGAAAATTGATAACCTATTAAGGCGTTTCGTGCTTGAAGGTGGGTTTGAAATATAAAAGCTAACTAAAAACAAACTAACGACAAACTAACTAACAACAACCTAACTAACACTAGCTAGCTATATGAAAAGGATTATTTTATTTTTGATGATTTGTGCGTCGGTGTCGGCTTTTGCGCAGGGTGTAGATGAGCGCATTGGTGCCACTATTAATCAAGAGGAATGGCATTTATTAAGAAGTATATATGAAAAGGAGGGGGCAAAATTGCAAACGCCTTTTCTTCATCCGTTGTCTCGATTTTTTATATGTCATTCTTATAATCAGCCCGATTCTGCTTTGTTTTATGGCGGGCAGATTCTGAAGGATTATCAAGCTGCTTTGGGTGGCTCGGTGGGTAGTCTGTTATTTCTTATGTCAAGTGATTTTGCGAAGATTGGCGAATTTGATAATGCGGCGAGTATTTTAAAGCAATATAATGATGCGGTGAAAGCGAGTGGTGCAGCTCCTGATCCTATTTTTGTGGCGTACGAAAATCAATATGATGCGATTGCTCGAAAAGGGGGATTCAGTGTGCTTTGTCCTCCGAAAGATATAAAGGTGCCGTTAAGATATTTGAATCTACAATCAAAGTCGGGGCAGATACGTGTGGATATTCACTTGAACAGACGACCTTATGATGCGGTCTTCGACACCGGTGCCGGTGAGAATGTGATGTCTCAGCGATTAGCCGCAGAGTTGGGGCTGCACGTCTATGATTTTAGTGGAACTGCTGTTGCCGGGATTAATGTCAGCAAAACGTATTTTACGATAGTCGATTCTATGCAATTGGGCGAAATAGTATATAAGAATGTTCCTTTTCAGGTTGTCGATTTTAGTACCGGTCATCAAGAAGCCGATTCGGTAATAAAAGAGATAAATATGAATTGTATTATTGGGTTGCGCTCGATGCTTCCACTTAATGAGATTCAGCTCGATTTCAAGAATGGATTTTTGAAAATTCCGGCTTATCCCGGCGAAATGCCTTCGTTTGCTCCTAATATTTATTATTCGGGCGATGGGCTTCTGGCTATGTCTGTTATTGATAAGAAAACCAACAAGAATATTGATGCGATGCTCGATACCGGGGCGGCAATAACAAATCTTACGTCAAAATATTATAGGGCAAATAAGCATTTATTCGACAATGTTGTCGCCGACGATTCTGTTAGGATAGCGGGCATTGGTGGGGTGAAAATATTAAAGACTTTTTCGACTTCGTGGGAGTATAGTATCGACGGCAGTAGGTTTATGAAAGAGCCGGTTACCATAAATATAGATGAGGATTCCGATTCTGATGGAGTTTCCAGATATGACTGCCTTTTTGGACTGCCTTCGTTTTCCGGATTCGATTGTGTAACAATCAATTTTAAAGATATGTTTGTGAAAGTAGAATGACATCTACTATCGCTCTTTAATTTGTTTATCCCCTTACCAAATTTGCGCTCAGTAGCTGCCTTTATATGGTGGCGGTGATTATGGTGCTTTTGCCGGTTATTGTGAGGTGGGTTGTGGCGGCTGGAATTAGTATTGTTTCGCCTTGTTTTAGGGTTGTTATGTTGTTGTTGTTGTCGGTGATTGTGTTGTTTCCTTCTATGCACATCATTGCAACGAATGAGTCGAAATTGGTGATGTCGATTTCTTTTGTGCCGTCGATTTTGACGCGTTTCACATCGAAGTAGTCGCATTTCACTAGGTCGCTTACGCCGTCGGCTTCGGTGCTGGGGGTGGAGATGTAGTTGTCGCTTACGGTGTAGTCGATGGCATATTTTGCTTCTTCGGCGTGTAGCTCGCGTGGATTTCCGTTGGCGTCAAGGCGGTTGTAGTCGTATATGCGGTAGGTGATGTCGGATGTGCGTTGCACTTCGAGCAGCAGATTGCCGGCGCCTATTGCATGAATGCGTCCTGCCGGGAGGAAAAATAAGTCGCCGGGGTGTGATTTGTGGCAGGCTACGACGTCCATAAATGTGTCGTTGGCGATGTGTCGGTCGTAGTCGGCTGGCGAAATAACTTTTGACAGTCCGGCATAGATTACCGATTCGGGTTCGCAGTCTATTACATACCACATTTCGGTTTTGCCCATACTATTGTGTCGCTTGAGGGCTAGCACGTCGTTTGGGTGTACTTGTAGCGAGAGGTCTTTCTGTGAATGTATAAATTTAATGAGCAGTGGAAATGTCTTTCCATATCGTGCTTTGGAGATAGAACCAATTAGGGCTTTGTCGTATTTTTCTATGATTTGGGTGAGGGTGAGTCCGGCGTCTTCGCCTTCGGCGACTACCGATTCGCGACCTGCTATTCCCGATATTTCCCAACTTTCGCCTATGTCGTCGCGGTCGGAGATCAAGCCTTTATAGGGTGCCAGCTTCGAGCCTCCCCATAATACGCTTTTTAAAATAGGGCAGAACTTAAATGGTTTTATATTTATTTCGCTCATTATAATTCGTTATCTGTTTTTTGTGGGTATAAATGTAATAATAATTATTATAAATCACAATAATTGGTTATCGCTTAATCATTATACCGGTGAAGTTGCGCCCTGAATTGATGCCTTGTCGGCGGGCTGAATAGTATTTTTGTGGGTTAGAATAGGTGCAATAGGGCGATACTTTGATGTTCTCGGCTTTCACCCCGCAGTTTATTATTATCTGTCGATTACATTCTTTTAGGTCGATGTGATATTTGCCTGTGTCGCTGTTGCGGGTGGCGGCACTGTCGAGGTCGATGCCTGTTGTGGATATTGCTTCTATCACTTCATCGCCCACTTCGTAGCATTCTTGTGAGATGGCGGCATCTATGCCTGCTACTATGTCGGCTGGATTTGAGCCAAGTGCTTGCATCGCTTCGATGGTGCGCTCGGCTATCTTCGACGCTGTGCCTCGCCATCCGGCGTGAGCTGCCGCAATAATGTGCTTTACAGGATCGTAGAGCAATATAGGCACGCAGTCGGCAGTGTTTATTCCTATTGCAATATTAGGAATGTTTGTTACGATTGCGTCGACATTTTGCAATTTCTTTGCACGCTCGGTGAGCGATAATTGAAAGAATGCTCCATTTATTAGCTCTACATTGTTGGTGTGGCTCTGAAGAGGCTGAATCAGGTAGTTAATGCCCGGCAGTTCAAGAGCATCAACAAGCGCATAGCGATTGCTGAATATATGCTCAATGCTGTCGCCGGTGTAGTCGCACACAGTGTCGCCACTATAAGCCTCGTCAGACTTTGTGCCACCTTTGCCAAGTCCGAAATCTATTATTTCTTTATATTCTCTAGGTAGTAGGGATCGTGTAATCGTCATCTTCATGGTCTTCTTCCCAATATTCATCGTCCCAGTCTCCTTCTGCTTCATCGTAATTATCTTCAACAGGTTCGTTCTCAAATATGAAATCATCTTCCTCTTTCACACGATGCCTTATGTCGAGGTCGCGATGGGTGAGTGCGGTAGGAATACGATTGTTCTCATCGTTGATAGTCAGCCACAACAGGTCTTTAAGCTCGGTAAGCCCCGTTCCCGTTACCGATGAAATAAATACAGTAGATATTCCTTCGGGCAGATTTGCACGCATCTCTTCCATTAATTCCTCGTCGAGCATATCACTCTTTGTGATGGCAAGCACACGAGGCTTATCTATTAAATCGGGATTAAAAGTACTCACTTCGCGAAGCAGAATTTCATATTCTGCTTTAATGTCGTCGGCATCGGCAGGAATCATAAATAGCAACACTGCATTACGCTCGATATGTCGCAAAAAGCGCAACCCCAAGCCTTTACCCTCGCTCGCCCCTTCGATAATTCCCGGAATATCGGCCATAACAAACGATTTAGCATCGCGATAACCCACAATTCCTAGATTAGGCTCAAGAGTAGTAAAAGGATAATCGGCAATCTTTGGTTTAGCAGCCGAAATCGACGATAAAAGCGTCGATTTACCGGCATTAGGAAAGCCCACAAGCCCCACATCGGCAAGCAATTTAAGCTCCAGAATCACCGACTTCTCGATAGCGGCCTCACCCGGCTGAGCATAACGAGGCGTACGATTAGTAGGAGTCTTAAAGTGCCAGTTTCCAAGCCCCCCGCGACCACCTTTAAGCAACTTCACCTCTTGCCCGTCCTCAGTAACTTCGCAAAGAAACTTACCCGTCTCGCTATCAAAAATTGCAGTACCGCAAGGCACCTCGATAGTACGATCCTCGCCATCCTTTCCAAAACTGCGACCACCCGTACCCGATTCGCCATTCCCGGCAAAGATATGACGAGTATATTTCAAATGTAGCAGAGTCCAGAGATTACGATTTCCACGCAATATGATGTGTCCGCCCCTGCCACCGTCGCCACCGTCGGGACCACCTTTAGGCACATATTTGGCACGATAATAATGTCGTGAGCCGGCACCGCCCTTGCCCGAACGGCAAAGGATTTTCACATAATCTATAAAATTGGATTCTGCCATAATTTATTTAGTCTTTAAAATGTAGCTAAAGTAATAATGACAAAGCATTACACAATAGCCTGCAAAGATACGCAGAAAATTCGGAAAAACAGCAATTCCGCCCCCCCCACATCAGTTTTTTCCAATTAAGAATTTTATTGCCTAGAGTCAACAAGCAAGTGCAAAATTAGTAGAAATTAGAGAAGAACACTTGCTTCGGAGATAAAAAGTTTAATTTTTCTCTTGGGCGATTGTTTAATTTGGCTTGTATTTTTTTAATG
>JAQVCR010000040.1 GCA_028689665.1 Muribaculaceae bacterium | reverse complement strand
ATACTACCTCCAAATCCACGAATTTCCTACGAATTTGACACTACTATTTAGTCAACGAATTCCCTACGAAATTTTTGACACTACTATTTTAATCCACGAATTCCCGCGAATTTGATCACTACTATTTTAATCAACGAATTATCACGAATTTGATCACTACTATTTTAATCCACGAATTCCCGCGAATTTGATCACTACTATTTAGTCAACGAATTCCCCACGAATTATCACGAATTTTTTTTGTGTAGTGTTCCAAAAAAGTTTGTCTAGAAAAAGTTTTGACTAAAAGTATTATATTCTGCGTGCTTACAGATAAAATCGTTGTTTCTGCTTTTCAGTCAACGAATTTTCACGAACACTGCTAGTTGGTGCTTGCCTGAAAATCTTAGTTTTTGTTTTTCAGTCAACGAATTCCCTACGAATTTGACACTACTATTTCAGTCAACGAATTATCGCGAATTCTCACGAATTTTTTTGTGGCTTGTGATTCTTGTTTGTTGTTGGTTTGTTGTTTGGACGTTGCTGCGTTGCTGCTGGGCGTTGCTGTGGGTGAGGTGGCACCCGCTTCGGGGTGCGGATCTCGGCTATGGCTAACCTGGGGCTTTTAAGCCCCAGGTTATGGACGGTGTTGCCACTCTGTGGCAATGTATGGGATAGCTTCCGGGCTTTAGAATGTAGAATGTAGAATTTAGGATTTAGAATGTGTGGCTTTAGAATGTGTGGAGGGGGAATGTGTGGGGGGGGAATGTGTGGGGGGAATTTTGGGTGGCTTTGTGTCTGTGTGCTTAAAGGAATGCGGTGTTTTGTAAAAATATCGGTTATTTTTTAGTTTTTCTATTATTACATTTTACAATTTGTTTTTATTTCTTGCTTAGAGCAAACTTAACTTTGCAAATTAGTTGTAATGTTGATTGATTTATTTTAACTTTACAGAGAGTAAACTAATATCTACTAAATGGCCAACAAAATATATAACCGTCGCTAATACGTACAATTTTTTTAGAAACACCTTTGTAGTCAAAAAGGCTTTGGTCGGCCAAGTAGAGCTACAGAGCGGTTTTGCCATATTGTATTGTGGAGATAATAGATAATATTCATAAAAATCTTAAAGATGACTTGCTAACTGAAATTAAAGCTAACAGTAGGTTGTCAATTGCTGCTTCGTGTTTCTCAATATATGCTTTTCAAGAGTTAAAGGATAAATTTAAAGAGATAAAAGAACTACGATTTATATTCACTTCTCCAACTTTTATAACAGAGAAAGCAGATAAGCAAAAAAGAGAATTTTATATTCCACGACTTAATCGAGAGCGAAATCTTTATGGTTCAGAGTTTGAAATAAAACTTCGTAATGAGCTATCTCAGAAGGCAATAGCAAAGGAATGTGCTGAATGGATTAAAGAAAAGGTATGTTTTAAGTCGAATCAGACAGATGCAAATATGATGGGTTTCATCAATATTGATGAAACAAATTATATGCCTATAAATGGTTTTACGACGGTAGAACTAGGCTGTGAGCAAGGCAAAGATGCATATACGATGATAAACAAATCGGATTTTCCTTATTCGCAGAGTTTTTTGACGCTTTTCGATCAAATATGGAATGATACATCGAAAATGCAGGTTGTAACGCAAGAAGTAATAGATAATATAACTAATGCTTATAAGGAAAATGCTCCTGACTTCATCTATTTTGTTACCCTTTATAATATTTTCAATGAATTTCTTGAAGATATAAGCGAAGATGTTTTACCAAATGAAGCTACAGGATTTAAAAGTAGTGTAATATGGAATAAACTCTACAATTTTCAGAAAGATGCTGCATTGGCTATTATTAATAAGTTAGAGAAATTCAATGGTTGTATTCTTGCCGATAGCGTTGGGTTAGGCAAAACGTTTACCGCTCTTTCTGTAATCAAATATTATGAGAATAGAAATAAGTCGGTTCTCGTGCTGTGTCCAAAGAAACTTAACGACAATTGGCAGACCTTTAGAAGTAATTATAAGAACAATCCTATTGCGTCCGATCGCTTGCGTTATGATGTGCTTTTCCATACTGATTTAACACGAGAATCGGGTAAATCGAATGGTTTGAGTCTTGAAAATATTAATTGGGGGAACTACGATTTAATAGTTATTGATGAATCGCATAATTTCCGTAATGGAGGGAATTTTGAAGATGAAGAAGCCAAGGATAATCGCTATACTCTGTTAATGAATAATGTTATTCGCCGAGGGGTCAAAACTAAAGTTCTAATGCTTTCGGCAACACCAGTAAACAATCGTTTTAATGACTTAAAAAATCAAATACAACTTGCTTATGAGGGCAATTCAGCCAATATAAACAATCTTCTTGATACCAACAACAGCATAGACGATATATTTCGTCTAGCCCAGCGGGCATATAACCAATGGTCTAAACTCGAGCCAATAGAAAGGACTACACAAAAACTGCTTGATTCTTTAAGTTTTGATTTTTTTCAGATACTAGACTCTGTTACAATTGCTCGTTCAAGAAGTCATATTGCAAAATATTATGATACGACAGATATAGGGAAATTTCCGAAACGACTAAAGCCCAAGTCGCCACGCCCCGTATTAACCGATTTGACTAATTCGGCTAATTACAAGGATATAGCTAATATTCTGTTTTCGCTCAATCTTGCTATTTACACTCCTTCGGCTTACATTCTTCCAAGTGCTAAGGCTAATTACGATATTGATTTTGGCGAGACTTCAAATTTGTCTATCGATTGGCGAGAAAAGGGGCTACGCAAATTAATGTCAATTAATTTGCTTAAACGTCTTGAGAGTTCTGTTAATTCATTCCGCTTAACAATATTGAGAATACATAAGCAGCTCAAACTCACAGTTGATTCTATCTCAGAATATGAAAAAACTCATAAAAATGCTACATTCGATTCGTTTGATATTGCAGCAGATTTTGAAGTTGATTACGACAGCGAAGATACCGAAAGTGATGTCTTTGTAGGTGGACGAAAATCGCAAGTAAATCTAAAGGATTTGGATTATATATCATGGAAGCGTGATTTAATACTCGACCTAGAAAAGATTAATTTGCTCCTTGATATGATTAAGCCTATCACGCCTGAACATGATAGTAAACTTGCTCAATTAATCTCCGACCTGAAAGATAAATTTGCCAATCCTTTAAATGGAGATAATAAGAAAGTCCTTATTTTCACAGCCTTTTCAGATACCGCCGATTATCTTTATAATAATTTAGCACAAAAGATAAAAGCCCAATGCGGGCTTAATGTTGCTCTAATAACGGGAAATACTGAGGGTAAATGTACGATACCTCACTTAAAGAGTAATTTTAATACTATCCTAACGCTTTTTTCGCCTATATCAAAGGACTGCGATAAAGTTTTCTCAAATATTTCGGATCGTATTGATGTATTAATTGCTACCGATTGTATTTCTGAAGGGCAGAATCTTCAAGACTGCGACTTTCTTATAAATTATGATATACACTGGAATCCCGTCAGAATTATTCAACGCTTCGGCCGTATTGACCGTATTGGCAGTAAAAACGAAGTAATCCAACTCGTAAACTATTGGCCCGACATCGACTTAGATGATTATATTCAACTAAAAGGGCGTGTGGAATCGAAGATGAAAGCCACTGTTTTAACTTCTACCGGAGATGACAATCTATTGTCGGCTAATGAAAAAGGCGACCTCGAATATCGCAAGAGTCAACTCGAAAGGCTTAAAACCGAAGTGGTAGATATTGAGGATATGGACACAGGCATTAACATTATGGATTTAGGCTTGAATGAATTTCGGCTAGACCTGCTTGCTTATATGAACGAGCATCACGACATAGAGCATTCTCCTCTTGGCATGAGTGCTGTGGTGGGAAGCACCGAGAATGCAAAGCCCGGAGTTATCTATATTCTGAAAAATCGCAACAATGGAGTGAATATAGGCAAAACGAACCTACTTCATCCTTTCTATATGGTCTATATGACTGATTACGGCGAAGTGATTTGTGATCACTTATCGCCCAAAAAGTTGCTTGACACTATGCGGCACACTTGTAAAGGCAAGACAGAACCAATAATGGAGCTATGTCGACAAATCAACAAAGAGACACGCGATGGCAGAAACATGAAGCATTACAGCGAGTTACTTCACAAAGCCATCGACAGCATCGTAGAGGTGAAAGAAGAAAGCGATATAGATAGTTTCCTTAATGGCGTGCAAGGATCACTATTCAATGATGAAATAAAGGGGCTTGATGACTTTGAACTAATTTGTTTTTTGGTTATAAAATAGATTTTGCATTATGTTTGGACTACCTGACACAACAGCTATCAAAAAGCAATTACCAAAGAAGGCAATATATGCAAAATTCGATATGAAACCTTCGCAGCGCAACAGTTTTGATGTCGATGTTAGTCGTATAGATATTGTCGCCGTTTTATCGCAAACGACAATGCCGGCAATAGCACAGAGTGATACAATCAAAGAATTTTATGTTCTTGCCGTTCAATTGAAACGAAAAGAATATATTCGCAAAAACATTGAATTGCTTTTTCGATTGATACCGCAAAATATGCTGTTTGCATTGCAATTTGAGGGTGAAACTCAGTTTGCTGTTAATCACACAAAGTATATTTGCTCCGAGTGGCAAAACACAGAAGATGCAACGATAAAATTATCGGGTATTAATCTACAATCAGTTTGGAATAATCTTGTTGCCACTATTGGAGGCATTGAGGTGGAAAGTGGAAATACTATTGTTGAACAGATTAAGATTGATGATGCGAAGCAGAAGATACGTCAACAGATTTCTATATTAGAGAAGAAAATGGCAATGGAGAAGCAACCAAAAAAGAAATTTGAACTGCATAAACAGATTATGGAATTAAAAAATAAGAAAAAATAAAATATATAAAAGATATGGACAAACTAAATATGCAAACGGTGGATGTGGCTGACGATAACTTTGCAAAGTTGGCGAAGTTGTTTCCTAATGCTGTTACTGAAACTATCGATGTGAATGGCAATGTGATTCGTGCAATTGACCGAGATGTGTTGATGCAAGAGATTAGTGCAACGGTTGTTGAAGGGCGTGAGGAACGCTACCAATTTACATGGCCAGACAAGCGTCAAGCTATTCGCAATGCAAATTCTAGGACTACTGACACTCTGCGTCCATGTCGTGAGGAAAGTGTGGATTTTGACAATACTCAAAACTTATATCTCGAGGGGGATAACCTTGAAGTGCTGAAAACTCTTCGCGAAACCTATCTTGGTAAGGTGAAAATGATTTACATCGACCCTCCTTATAATACTGGAAATGACTTTGTGTACCATGATGATTTCGCACAAAGCACAGAAGAATTTAATGTCAACAGTGGACTGTTTGATGACGAAGGCAATCAAGTAACCGACCGTATGGTTCGTAACACTGAAGCTAATGGACGTTTTCATACCGATTGGCTCAATATGATATATCCACGCTTAAAAGTTGCAAGAGACTTACTCACAGATGACGGTGTGATATTTATTTCTATTGATGATAATGAAGTTGAAAATTTAAAAAAAGTCTGTGATGAGATATTCGGAGAAGACAATTTTGTTGCAATGATAAATTGGAAAAGGAGTGGTGGTCGTCAAGATAGCAAGTATTACGCAATTATACATGAATATATTCTTTGTTATGCTAAAGACATTTCAGAATTTGAGGCTGGAGAAGAAATAAAAACAGGAGACGTATATTCTAAATTTGATAAAAATAAAGGCGAATATTATAAAACTCAGCTTCTTCGTAAATGGGGATCTAATAGCTTACGAGAAAATCGTCCTAATTTATACTATCCAATAAAAGGTCCTAATGGTGAAGAAATATACCCAATTATTTACCAAGACGCTAAAAACAGCGACCTTGGATTTGTTAAAATCCAAGGTCGCTGGCGCTGGAGCGCCAGCAACCTTGAGTCTGCGCAAGCAGAAGGTCGTATCGAATTTCAAAAAAATAAATTTGGGGAATGGGTTGCATATGAAAAAATTTTTGCACCTAAAGAAGGCGAAGATAATACAAAAAAATATACGACTTGGATTGATGATGTAAGTAACGGAACTGATTCGATAAAAAAGTTATTTTCTAAAACTGTATTTGATTATTCAAAATCTGCTCAATTAGTTATTCGATTTCTTAAAATGGCAGGATTAGAAAATAATGATATTTGTTTAGATTTCTTTTCCGGCAGTGCCACGACAGCTCATGCAGTGATGCAACTAAATGCTGAAGATGGTGGAAATAGAAAATTTATTATGGTTCAATTTCCCGAAGTTACTGACGAAAAGAGCGAAGCGTGTAAAGCAGGATATAAAAACATTTGCGAGATAGGCAAAGAACGTATTCGCCGAGCAGGAAAGAAAATTAAAGATAAACTGAATTATGAACTTGGTAAGAAATATCAAGAATTATATGATTCATGTGGTGGTGCAATTGAATCTACAAATCCATCGAGTATTAATTATTTTAGTAATAACGCTACACCCGAAAAGAAAGAACGATTCATGAAATTATCAAGTGAATTTTCACAAATGAAAGAATTTTATGAAACTTTTGATACCGGTTTCCGAGTGTTGAAGCTTGACAGCTCGAATATGGAAGATGTGTTTTATACCCCGGCACAATTCAGTGCAGATACACTGTTTGCCGATAATGTTAAGCCCGATCGTAGCAATGAAGACCTGCTAGTGCAAGTGATGCTTGAACTTGGCATAGAGCTATCGTCAAAGATAGAGACTAAGCAGATAGCCGGTAAAGAAGTGTTGATGGTTGATGAGAACTTTTTGATAGCGTGCTTTGACCGTGATGTGAACGAAACCACTATCACTGAGATTGCAAAGTTGAAGCCTGCATATTTTGTGATGCGAGATGCGTCGTTATCGACCGACAACGTAGCCGACAACTTTGAGCAGATATTCAAATATTACAGCAAAGACACCATAAGGAAAATATTGTAACGTCATGAAGGAAGAAAATAAAGATAAAGTTATCATTTACCAATCAGAAGATGGAAAGACGCATCTTGAGGTTCTTTTAGAAGACAAGACAGTTTGGTTATCTCAGCAACAATTGGCAGATTTGTATCAAACTTCACGAACGAATGTTTTGGAGCATATAAAGCACATCTACGAAGAGAAAGAATTGGAAGAGAGAGCAACATGTCGGAAATTCCGACAAGTTCAAATAGAAGGAGAACGAGAAGTAGAAAGAGAACGCCCATTCTACAATCTTGACATGATTATCTCTTTAGGATATAGAGTAAAATCAACAATAGCCACAAAATTTCGCCAATGGGCAGCAACAAGACTCACAGAATATATCATTAAGGGGTTTACCCTAGATGATGAGCGATTGAAGCAGATGGGTGGTGGTAATTATTGGAAAGAACTACTTGACAGAATACGCGACATTCGATCTTCAGAAAAGGTGATGTATCGTCAAGTCCTTGATATCTATGCAACAGCCAAAGATTATGACCCCAAATCGAATAAATCGATAGAGTTTTTTAAAATAGTTCAGAACAGATTACATTATGCAGCACACGGACACACTGCTGCCGAAGTGATCTTTGAACGAGCCGATGCCGACAAGCCAATGATGGGAATGACATCTTTTAGCGGAGAACATCCAACACTAAAAGAGGCAAGAATAGCTAAAAATTATCTACAAGAAAATGAGCTTAAAATATTGAATAATTTAGTTTCGGGATATTTTGATTTTGCTGAAATACAAGCAATGAAGCATAACCATATGTATATGGAAGATTATATCCGACACCTTAACAATATTCTTTCTACCACCGGTGAAAAGTTATTGAATGGATCCGGCTCGGTAAGTCACAAACAAGCAATGTCTAAAGCCGAATCAGAGTATAGAAAGTTTGAAGTAAAGACATTATCTCCGGTAGAACAAGCATATTTAGAAACGATAAAAATGCTAAATAAGAAAGCAAAAGGAGGAAAATTATGAAATTCAAATTTAAGATACAACAATATCAAACCGATGCAGTAGAAAATACTGTGGCAGTGTTTGCAGGACAGCCATCGTTTGCGCCAGATGTTTTCCGCCACGATTTAGGCAAGAGCAAGCAGCAAACACAAACAGTATATGCCGAAGAAGAAACAGGATATAAAAATCATAAGATAGAACTTAATGCACTTCAACTACTTGACAATATA
Organism: Muribaculaceae bacterium; assembly: GCA_028689665.1. Taxonomy (GTDB): domain Bacteria; phylum Bacteroidota; class Bacteroidia; order Bacteroidales; family Muribaculaceae; genus JAQVCR01. The sequence continues at coordinate 3,132 of JAQVCR010000040.1, read as the reverse complement.
CGCAAAGTACAATCGACAAGCGAGATAATTCCATCGGAATCGCTTGTAAGTGGTATTGGTGCAGTGAATCTAGATATAGAGATGGAGACCGGCACAGGAAAAACATACGTCTATATAAAGACAATGTTTGAACTGCATAAGCGTTATGGTTGGAATAAATATATAATAGTAGTGCCCAGCATAGCAATCCGCGAAGGAGTAGCTAAGAGCTTCTCAATGCTCGAAGACCACTTTATGGACTATGGCGAAAAAGCTCGTTGGTTTATCTATAATAGCGGCAATCTTCAACAACTTGACACATTTGCACAAGATGCCGGCTTGAACGTAATGATAATCAACACTCAAGCGTTTGCAGCATCGTTTAAAGAAGGCGGACGCAGCAAAGAAAGCCGAATCATTTACACAAAGCGAGATCCTTTTGGCAGTCGTCGTCCAATAGAAGTGATAGCCGAAAATAATCCTATCATCATAATGGACGAGCCACAAAAGATGGGTGGAGATGCCACACAAACGGCATTGAAGCGTTTTAATCCACTCTTTTCGTTGAACTACTCGGCAACGCACAAAACCAAACACAACACTATCTATGCACTCGACGCACTTGATGCTTATAATCAAGGACTCGTAAAGAAGATTATAGTAAAAGGATTTGAGATAAAGAATCTGCGAGGAATTAATGGGTATATATATATCGACAGCATAATACTATCAAAGAACCACCCACCACAAGTGAAGATAGAGCTTGAAGTAAAGAATGCGTCGGGAGAGATACGTCGTCGTACTAAAATCTTTGATTCGGGTGATAATCTTTATGTAGAGTCGGGTCTTAAACAATATGAAGATTTTGTAGTTTCAGAAATCAACCCTTATGGTAATTATGTATCTTTCCTAAATGGCGAAACTCTGATGTGTGGAGAAGTAGTTGGCGACAGCAGTGAAATAGCAATGCAAAGAGTGCAAATACGTCAAACAATAGTATCACACTTTGAAAAAGAACGAGAACTATTTGAGAAAGGAATAAAAACGCTGTCGCTATTCTTTATAGATGAAGTAGCAAAATACAAGAGCTACAATGAAAATGGCGAGGAAGAAAAAGAAATTTTTCAACAGATATTTGAAGAAGAATATACAAATATACTGAATGAGAAATTATCACTGTTCAGTGATGATTATCAACGATATTTGCGACAATTTGAAGTATCTACAATTCACAAAGGTTATTTTTCAATCGATAAGAAAGGACACGCAATAAATAGTAAAGCTGATAAGAAAAGCGACCTTTCTGACGATATTTCGGCATACGACTTGATTTTGAAAAACAAAGAGCGATTGTTGAGCTTTGAAGAGCCAACACGTTTCATCTTCTCCCACTCGGCACTACGCGAGGGCTGGGATAATCCAAATGTGTTCCAAATATGCACGTTGCGGCACGCAAATTCATCGACAGCAAAGCGACAAGAGGTTGGTAGAGGATTGAGAATCTGTGTGGATAAAGATGGTATACGCATGGATAGAGAGACCCTTGGCGATGATATTCACAAGATAAATCGATTGACAGTAATTGCAAATGAGAGTTACGCCAACTTTTCAAAAGCCCTTCAGTCAGAAACAAAAGACATATTGCGCGAGCGAGCAGTGAAAGCTACTGCCGATTATTTCAAAAATAAAGCAGTGAAGGAGGGCGATGAAATTCACGTTATCACCGAGAGTGAAGCAAGCCGCATCATAGTGTATCTTGAAGACAACGAATATATTGATGATAAAAACAATATTACGCAAAAATATCGTGAAGCAGTAGTCAACAAGACAGTCGAGGCACTACCTGCGAAGTTAGCACCAATAGCCGAAGGCGTGTATAAACTGATTAATTCAATTTACGATCCTAAAGCACTAGAAAATCTTGTGGAAAATGGTAGTACCCCGGAAACTCCCGACAACAAACTGAATGATAATTTCTATAAAGCAGAATTTAAGACATTATGGAAAGAAATCAATCATCAGTATGTCTATACGGTGCATTACGATAGCAAAGAATTGATAACAAAATCGATAGAAAGTATCGACCGAGAATTAACCGTGACAGAGCTTAAATATGTAATGGTAGAGGGCGAACAAATCGGAGTAGATAGCTTTGGCAAAGAAAAATCAGTTACAAAGAATATCGGCACGGTGAGTAACTCTACAGTTAAATATGACCTTGTAGGCGAAATATCCAGAGGCGCAACACTAACACGAAAGACGACCGTAGAGATTCTAAAAAGAATGAATCCTATGAAAATGTTAATGTTTAAGCAGAATCCTGAAGAATTTATTCGCAAGGTGAAAAAACTTATCACAGCCCAAAAAGCGACAATGATAGTAGATCACATAAAGTATAATATTACTGAAGGCAAATATGACAGCGATATATTCACAGCTAGTAAACGAACAGACTTTGACAAGGCATATCAAGCAACTAAGCATATCACTGATTATGTGTTTACCGATGGCGTAGCAGAAAAAAGTATTGAGCGAAAATTCGCAGAAGAACTTGATGCAGCAAACGAAGTGGCTGTCTATGCCAAATTACCACGAACATTTCATATTCCTACCCCGGTAGGGAATTACGCTCCCGATTGGGCGATAGCATTCAATAAAGGTACAGTGAAGCATATTTTCTTTATAGCGGAGACGAAAGGTTCAATGGATTCAATGGATCTGCGAGCAGTAGAGAAAGCGAAGATAGAATGTGCAGAGCATCTGTTTAATGATATTTCAACGTCGAATGTTCGCTATCATAAAGTGGATAATTATCAAAACTTGCTCGATGTTATGAAATCGGTAGACTAAAATGACTTTTAATATTTTATTTATGCTGGATTGTACTAATGTGTGGGATAAAGGAGGAGAGTAGAATTTAGAATGTGTCGCTGTGGGTGAGGTGGCACCCACTTCGGGGTGCGGATTGCGAGGGTTTTCCTACCGTGCGCTTAAAAGCGCACGGTTATGGAGTGTGTTGCCACTCTGTGGCAACACACTATTCCCCCTCTCGTGGGAAACCGTAGCTACCGGTAATGTGTGGGATAGCTTCCGGAATTTTGCAGTTTATGCTGTTTATGTGTTTCCTGGGTTTATATAGTTTATGCTTTTTAG